>ONBO01000014.1:21980-93040 GCA_900316125.1 uncultured Bacteroidales bacterium
TATAACGGCATCTGCAACCTGCGTTTTGATGATACAAACCCTACAAAGGAGGACGTGGAGTATGTGGACGCCATCAAGGAGGACATTGCATGGCTGGGATTCAAATGGGGCAACATTTACTATGCCTCTGACTACTTCCAGCAGCTATGGGACCTTGCCATTAAACTCATTAAAGATGGCAAAGCCTACGTGGATGAGCAGTCTGCCGAGACCATAGCGGAGCAGAAGGGAACCCCTACCACCCCAGGTGTGGAGAGTCCGTTCCGTAACCGCCCTGTTGAGGAGAATCTTGAGCTATTCAACAAAATGAACAGCGGCGAGATTAAGGATGGTGCCATGGTGCTTAGAGCCAAGATTGACATGGCTTCACCAAACATGCACTTCCGTGACCCTATCATGTACCGTGTAATTACAGACCACCCTCACCACCGCACTGGCTACCAGTGGAAAGCCTACCCTATGTATGACTTTGCACACGGCCAGTCAGACTATTTTGAGGGCGTGACACACTCTATATGCACACTTGAGTTTGTGGTTCACAGACCTCTGTATGACTGGTTTATTGACCAGTTTGCTGATACAGACTACCGTCCTCGCCAGTATGAGTTCAACCGCCTCAACATTACTTACACAGTTATGAGCAAGCGTAAGATGCTCCAGCTGGTGCAAGAGGGTCTGGTGGCTGGATGGGACGATCCACGTATGCCTACTATATGCGGTCTGCGCCGCCGTGGATACACTCCAGAGGCTATAAAGAACTTTATAAGCCGCATAGGATACACCAAATATGAGGCAACTATTGACGTATCAATGCTTGAGGCTTCAGTACGAGAAGACCTTAAGGCACGCGCTAACCGTGTATGCGCCATATTTGACCCTGTGAAACTTATCATAGACAACTACCCTGAAGGCGGCTCTGAGGTTCTCACCACAGAGAACAACCCCGATAATGAGAACGCAGGCACCCGTGAAATCACATTCTCAAAAGAGCTTTACATTGAGCGCGGTGACTTTATGGAGAATGCGCCAAAGGATTTCTATCGTCTGACACCAGGAGGCCGTGAAGTACGCTTAAAAAGCGCCTACATTATACAATGTACCGGATTTGACAAGGATGCCGATGGGAACATTACAGCAGTTCACTGCACGTATGACCCTGACACAAAGAGCGGAACTGAGGGCGGTAACCGTAAGGTTAAGAGCACCATCAACTGGGTTGACACCAAGAATGCCGCCAAGGCTGAGGTCCGCCTGTATGACAGACTCTTCTCTATTGAAAATCCGTCAGCCTCTGAGAAAGACTTCCGTGAACTGCTCAACCCTGACTCTCTCAAAGTTGTTGAGGGCTGCATAGTGGAGCGCTCACTTGCAAGTGCAAAACCGTTAGAGCACTTCCAGTTCCTGAAGCAGGGCTACTTCACTGTGGATAAGGATTCCACGCCTGAGAAACCGATATTCAACAGAACGGTTTCACTTAAAGACAATTGGGCAAAGAAAAACTAACAGTTGATAGCACATAAAAAAAAATCCGTTGGAGTTTCCAACGGATTTTTTTGTACTGAATGTAGTGCTTATTATTGAAGCACTCCAAGAAGTTTTGCGTTCTTTGTAATTTTAGCAACGGCCTCGTCAATCTGCTCAAATGTATGAGTAGCCATAAGAGAGATACGGATAAGAGTATCTTCAGAAGGCACAGCTGGAGAAACCACTGGATTTACAAATATACCGTCATCCATAAGCATACGGGTGATACGGAATGTCTTCTCGTTGTCACGTATAAAGAGAGGAATAATAGGAGTGGTTGTATGACCAATCTCAAAGCCCTCTTTCTTAAATGCGTCAATCATGCGGTGAGTGTTAGCCCACAGCTGTTTTGGACGCCACTTCTCCTCTGCCATAACATCAAGAGCGGCAAGAACAGCACCTGTAGCTGCAGGAGTAATACTTGCACTGAATATGAATGTACGTGAGTTGTGACGAAGGAAGTTGATAACATCTTTGTTAGAAGCCACAAAACCACCAATAGTGGCTAGAGACTTACTAAACGTACCCATAACAAGCTCAACATCATTTTGAAGACCAAAGTGTTCGCAAACACCGGCACCGTTCTCTCCAAAGAAGCCGAGAGAGTGAGCCTCATCCACATATATTGAAGCGTTGTATTTCTTAGCTAGTGCAACCATCTCAGGCAGCTTGCAGACATCGCCCTCCATAGAGAACACACCATCTGTGGCAATCACCTTGATTTTGTCAGGGTCACACATCTGAAGGAAGCGCTCAAGCTCCTCCATATTGTTATGTTTGTACTTGAACTGTTTTGCCATGCTAACACGTGAGCCTTCAATAATAGATGCATGGTTCAAGCGGTCAAGAAGCAGATAATCCTCACGTCCGCCAAGACATGGAATAACACCTGAATTTACGGTAAATCCGGTGGGGTAAACCATAGCCTCCTCCTTACCTACAAGTTTTGCAAGGCGTTCCTCAAGTTCAAGGTGAATGTCAAGTGTACCGTTTAGGAAACGGGAACCGGCACAACCAGTACCATACTTCTCGGTAGCCTTAATAGCACCCTCCTTAATACGTGGGTGATTTGTCAGTCCGAGATAACTGTTGGAACCAAACATCAGGACAGGCTTACCATCAATTATAACCTCTGTATCCTGATCAGAAGAGATAGCCCTGAAATAGGGATAAACGCCCAAGGCCTTTGCCTTCTGAGGGGCGTCATATTGTGCCAAACGTTCACTTAAAAGACTCATACTAGTAATTAATTGTTAAAATTATGAGTACAAAAATAATAATTTTTTTTACGAAATCAAAAGAAACGCCTAAAAATGCACTAATTAACTTCAACCAGTCCCTCTGGCAGAGACATTTTTATTACACGGTCTGCATCATTAACATCCTCAATCCATTCATCCACAACTGGTATAAGCACAGTACCACCCTCCCCTGTCACCTCAAGCAGCACATTCTCAGTCTGGTCATCAATGGCGGTTATAACGCCTATCCTCTTATCGCCGTCAAAAATCACATAGCCTTCAAGCGAGCCGTAGCTGTCATCCTCATCCAAGTCATCAATCTTCAAGTAAACAGCCGCCCCGATAAGTTTCTGTGCAGCCTTATCTGAATTTACATCTTCAATTTTCACGATGTCAACATTATCTGACTTTCCACGATGCCCCTCTATAAAGAACGGAACGTAAAGTCCGTCCAAGGGCACAATGATATAATCAGTGTCAAATAGTGCGGAGTTATCCACCTGCATTGTCATCTCACCTTTTACGCCGTGAGGCTTCAATAATCTACCTACGGCCCTGATGTTATCTGATATTTGTTCCATAATGCAATATTAACTCTCAACTCTTAATTACGAGACTCTTCGCTTTGCTCAGAGTGACGTACATTAATTAATCCTCATTCTTAAACCCTTGGTCTGTGACTTAAAGTCTGCGCTGTACATACTCTCAATGGTGGCAAAACCAGCGGCATAGTCACCGGCAAGATTTGCCTTGAGTTCATATTCAAACACGTATGTACCCTTTGGCATATAGTCAAAGAAGAAATCAACGCTGTAATCCTTGGTACAAGTGTAGTACATGAGGCCGCTCATAATCCTATAGCCTGAAACCTGGCTTGCAGGCTCCAATCCTGCAGGGCGCAAATCCCTCAGATGTATGAACTGCATACTACGGTCGGCTGTAACCACAAGGCGCACAATCACCTTATCGGCGGTATGAATATCATCTGTAAGGCTTACAGGCTTTAACATTCCATCCTTCTGAACATAGTATGTCTTTTCAAGTTTCAATCGGTCATCAGTATGTTTCAGCACCTTGTCAACATCTTCAGTGTACTGCCAGTATGCAGCTCCAAGCGCAAGGGTGGTACCCGTTTTGTGAGCCTTGATTTTAGCAAGTTCCGGTGTAAGCGCCTTGCCGTCAAAGCACTCTCTCATAGAGGCAGCCCACTGAACAGAGTCACTGTCAAGCGTTACGTCACCTATGTTAACAATCAGACGCCCGTCTCCGTTACCCACGCTGTTTCCGGCAAAGACAAGCGCTCCAAGAGCGTCAGCGGTGGCTACAGAATTACCCCACATATTGGTCTGCTTGTTATATAGCAGCCAGAGTTTCATCTTGGCAAGTTCCTCCTCATTAGGGTCAACCGTGGCAAACGCCTCTATGTAATCAGCCTGAGTGTAGATATTCGAGGTGTTTGGCCAGTACAGTCCAAGATTCGGCTTGAACACATAGAACTCACGTATATGATTGATAATACGTTTAGCCTCATTAGGGTCACCGTCTGCAAAGAGCACTCTTGCTATAAGAGCCTTCTGTGGCAAAGTGTACTTCTTCCAGTTCTTGTAGATATACTTGTAGTAATGCTTGTAGCTTGGAGTGCTCTGTTTGCCTGCTATAAGCATGGTGGAGATATCATACGTACCTGGGATTGAGACCTTTGTAAGTTTCATCTGCTCCTGATAAGAGCGTTCCATCTCCACAACCAAATACTTTACAGCCTTCTTATACTCATCTGAACTGTAACCAGTCTTTTGCAGCTGCTCCACCACAAAATGAGTTATATACCAGCTTGACTTACCGCCCTCAAACCAGGCAAAGCCGCCATCGCCGTTCTGCAGTTTGAAAAGCCTCTTAAGGAATTTCTCACGCTTACTCTCCTGCGCCTTTACGTTAAGCAGCTCCACAAGTGAATTGTTACGCTCAGTCTCAAACTTGGCGTCAAGAACCCATGGACTCTCCTGCAGAAGAATATTCTTAAGACTCTCATTTGCTGAGAGAGGAGACTCTACGGTCTGCTCACCGCTCTTCAGCCTCTCAAGGTAAGCTTTAAGATTTTTATTCTTTGCAACGGCAGCTGATGAGAGCCAGTTCACATAGTAGGCAAGGGCAATATCAACAGCATCCTCATAGTAAGGCTCCTTTATGTAAGGCAATGACTGAAGAGCCATTGTGGCCGCGTCAGGAGTGATATCTATTGTGAATGAACGGCTCACAAGTGTCTCTGACTTGTTGTTTGCGTAGCTCTCAAATTCAAACTCATAGTCACCTGGCTTGAATATGCTTATAGGCATTGACTCTGTTACAATTGTTTGTGAAGAAAGCACAGGAATCATATTCTCCACGCCGTCTGTAAATCGTCCGCTCTTGGCGGTCACTCTCACCTTAAGCAGCGATGCTGTCTTAGGCACACTCACCTTGCATGTGGTTGAGCAGTTTGAAGAGGCGCCAGCCTTAACCACCTCACTGAACTCAGCAAGCACATCGCCGCTCACCATATCAGAAACGGTCCACTTGGTGGTTACATCCTTGGCCTCATCAGAGAGGTTCTCTATAGTGGCTGCAAGTGTAATGGAGTCTGTAGTGCGCACAAAGCGAGGCAGATTGGTATTGACCGATATGGTCTTCTGTGTCTTGACTGTGTCTGTGAGCACAGCTGTGCGTATATCGTTGCTATGAACAAGAGTCATGACCTTCCAGCCGGTAAGAGCCTCCGGAGCCTCAAATTCAAACTCCAACGCTCCGTTCTCAGCCATAAGCTGCGGATAGAAGAATGCGGTTTCTGCAAAGTTACCTCTTACGGCGATGTTATCATCGGTGTCATTCATATCAGCCGCCTGAGGCAATGCAGCATCAGCCATCTCCACAGAAGCCTCTTCCATTTCCACCTCTGCCGTAGCCATTACTGCGTTCTTCTCAAGCATTCTGACCTCACCACCATCTTCCATTAGACGAAGCCCACGGCCTGCACCTTTTCCGCGTAAGCTTCTGCCGCCCATTGCGTAATAACGGCTGCTCCACAGATTAAACCCGAACATCTTCAGCTCAGGATATGAGAAACTGTACATTGAATGATAAGAACCGTGATAGTATGTACTACCAGTGAGGAATCCGCTGCTGTTATCACTCCATACTGGCGGTGTAGGATAGGTCTTATGCACAGGATTAAAGTACCATGAGTTTGATGCTATGGCGTCAAGACTGATGTCATACATACAAACCAGAGCCTCAACTGTAACAGGATTTCCGTCAACATCTGTTATGCAGGCTGTCCACTTGTCCTTCTCATTTGGCTCATACACCTTATTGATATGGGTGTACTCAATCTTCAAATCTCGGCTCTTCACCACCCTTTCAATGGTAACTGATCTTCTCTCACTCTTACCTTCCCTGACTGTAATAAACTGCACAGACAATCTATCCTGATATGATTTCTTAAACTCAAATTTGAGTTTAATATTGCCAGATTTAAGCTTCAAGACTTTGCGTTCTATCAGTTCATCGCCACTATATACATCCATAAGAGTGTAGACATTGTATGATGAGCCCAGCAGAATCTCAGCGGTCTCACCATCAGCGCACTTGGTTTTTACAGGGATAACCCACTGCAGGCTCTCCACCGCAGGCTTGCCATCTGAGAGTGAATAAAGCGTGAAATCACTATACGAACTCACCTTACGCTCCTTATCATCTGTAGCTTCAAGATACAGATAGTATTTGCCGCTCTCCAGTTTCTTAAAGTCAATGTCAAGTTTCTCCCACGATGTAAACTTACCCTCCTTTACCAGCACATCGCCGGGCTTTTTCAACTGATAAACACCCTTTATAGTAACCTTGTTACCTGTGCGGTCATACGCGGAAGGAATTATATCACCTAACTTATCCTTATCAGTCAATCCGTTAAGAGGCAAATTGAGAGAATAGCTTGATCTTCCTATCACAAAGGAGTATGAACCACTCTGTGTCTCATTTGACACGTCAGTTACGTCAACCTCAATATTGAAGCGATAGAACGGATGATCATTCTCTGACACTATGTTAGGCAGGAACTCAAAGTTATAGTTGCCGTTTTCATCACACTCCGCAGTGCCGCTTGCCACCACGCTCTTCAGCTGAGGCAGGTTCCAGCCCCAGTAACAGTAGTACACAGGAGTGGAAACAACATTATACTTTACGGTTCCACCGCTCACTGGTGTGCCGCGATAATATTTAGCCACACCCTTCACCTTAACAGTATCAGTAATAACTGTGGCCGCCACATTGTCAACGCTAACCTCAAATGTAGGCCTTTTGTACTCCTCCACCTTAAAGGTCTGACTGCCGGCAAAAGAGTTCAGATGGAAATTACCATTCAAAAGCCCCTCTGGAATCTTAAACTCCACATAGAAGGAACCGTACTCATTTGTCTGCACCTTTTGGGATTCAACCTTGCTCCAGTTAGCGTCATACAGAGACACCTCAACGGGTGTGTTACGGACGAAGAGCCTGTACTCATCACCGTATGACTCATAACATATACCCTTGGCTCTTACCGTCTGGCCGGGGCGATACACAGCCCTGTCAAGGAAGAATGACACATGTGCGTGGCGTGTAAGCTTGTCATCATTCCCATATACGTTGGCATGGCACACCGGATAGTAGGTGTCACTGCCATCCTCCACAAACACAGACATGTTAGTATCCTTCTCTTTCTTTACAGTAGCCACACCAAACTCATTTGTCTTGGCTGTGAAAGATGATACGTCTGATTTTGCAGACCTGACGGTCACACCCTTTAGCGGCTCTCCGCTTATACGGTCAACAACATAGAACTCAGCCCCTTTCTTTAGAATCTTAGGGAACGCCATAAACTTTGTGACAGTGAAGTTATGGCTTATGGTCAGTTTCTCCTTGTCATCTGGAATAATAATGAACTTATAGATGCCGCACTTATTCTCATTTATGGTAATGCGGAAATCCCTGCACTTGAACTCCGGATCCTGCTCAAGGTCATACTCCTTTTCACTAACCACACTCCAGTCTGACGGACTAAGCTTGTATCTTTTTTCAAAATACTCCGCGTGAGACAAGTTCAGTCTCTTAATTATAACTTTAATGTGTTTTGTGCCCTTGTAGGTAATTCTGACGTTTTCATCCATGCCAGGATAGAAAAGGTCTGAGTGGTTTGGGCTATAATAATTGTCAAATGCAATGTAGCACTCCTCAATATCCTCTCTTATCCCTGTTATGGATGAGATATAGGGGTTATCGGCGTATTTTTTCTCAAACTCAAGGCATATATCATGCTTCTCCTTGTCAGACCTTATGCAGTTTTTAAGTTCCAGAGCCATGGCATATACATAAAGCGGAGAATCCTTGTACCCTTCAGCAAAGCCGTTGCCATAACCAACACCCTCAACTTCCATTTTCCGTTTGTAAAGGTGCAAGTCCAACTTGGCAGCGTCACGCGGCACCGGGTCATTCTTGTGAGCCTCAAGAAGATCCTTATAGTAGGCAAAAACCTGCGCCGTGTCATACACCAGCATATCTATAGCCCTGTGAACCAGAACATCATATACCGTTGGGCGCAGCTTGTAGTCAACATTAAGCTCAATCTCATTTCTATACTCTGTAACTGGTGCGGCAAGCAGTGAGTCCCTGTCCTCCAGTGACTTGTTAATGCAGTCTCTCACCTTGTCATTAAAGTTCTTCTTTGTCCACTCACGCACATCCTCAGGTGCCGGACCGTCAATATCAGTGCGGTCATCTATGAAATAGCGGTTTTCATCATGGTACTCCTTGTACAGCGATGCCAGGATTGAATAGTAAATACCCCTCTCTACAGGGTTCTTTGAGGAGATGGCGCTCTTCTCAATTTTTTCAAGATGCGTAAAAAGTGAGTCTGTGTCCACCTCATACGCTTTGCGCATGTTCTCAATGCTTTTTCTAATACCTAATGTGTCTGTGGCCATAACAATGATGAATGATAGTGACAGCAGGGCTGTCAGCATTAATACAATTTTTTTCATTTCAACTCAAAAATTTTCTCTACTGCTGATGGAATTTCTTCTCTATAGTGCGTGACGAATATAATTGATTTGTCTTTCTGCTTCAGATATGTGTCTATTAGTTTGAGGCACATCATTTTATGTTTGAAATCTATGCCATGGAACGGCTCATCCAGTATGAGAAGGTCAGGGTTCTTGACCACGGCGCGCGCAAACAGCACGAGTCTCTGCTCCCCGCTTGACACTTTAAGGAACCCCTTCTTTGCTATGCCGTCAATGCCAAGATGCTCCATAAGGCTCTTTGCAAAGGCCTTCTGCGCCTCACTTGGACGGCGGTAAAGCCCCACACTGTCAAAGAAACCTGACTCTACCACACTGTGGCACGGCACGTTCTCCAAATAATAAAGGTGCATCTCTGACGATGTGAACCCTATATGGCGTTTTATGTCCCAAATACTCTCACCTGTGCCTCGCTTGCGGTCAAATAGAGTGAGCGGTTTGCTGTACGCCTGCGGGTTATCTGCAAAAATATAGCTCAGAAGTGTGGATTTTCCGCTGCCGTTAGGCCCAAGCAAAGCCCATTTCTCCCCCTTGTGTATGGTCCAGTTAAGATCATGCTGATAGACCACATCGGCGTAGTCTATATCCAGATGCTCCATCTTTACCGCCACATCAAAATCCTTGTCTCCTGAGTCATAGCCGCTGCCGCCAAGGTCAAACTCACTCTGCTCCGGCGCCTCCTCCTTCACATTCAGGGAATCAAAGCCTCTCTTTAGACCCGCATAACGGCACTTAAGTTTATCAAGATAGAGAACATTTGTGGTTACCGGTGGTATATCACGCAGCGTGGGCGTCAGAAAAATAAGCTGGACTCCGTCATCCATCAAAATTTTGAACACGCTGTTAAGCATTTTGCGTGACTTGACATCGAGGCCTATGAACGGATTGTCAAAAATGAGCAGACGCGGATGTTCAAGCATGGCCTTGGCTATGAGAAGCCTGCGCAACTGACCGCTCGAGAGCGTAATAAGGCTGCTATCCATAAGCGGCACCAGATTAAGCATCTCCGCCGTGCGGCAACCCTCCTCCGTATCAGGCAGAAGTTCACGCACTTTAGGATACCAGTCTGTCTCCATTGATGAGAAACGCTGCTGGTAGTAAGCATCGCGGAAGCTGCTCATGGTGTAAGCCGCCTCAAACCCAACTATGCGAATAAACTGTGACGGATAGACAAAACCGCCCCTTCTGCTCCTCTCCTCCTCCATAAACGCGTATTTAATCTCTCCGCTCTTTATACCATACAGCCCTTTAATTATCTGGGCTATCAGGCTCTTTCCACTACCGTTCTCTCCGTAGAACGCCCACACCTCCCCCTTGTTAATAGAAAAAGAGAGCGGAGCCTTGAACTCCACTCCAGGAATACGGGGCGTTACATTATCCAGTATTACAAACTCGTTACCTTCCATCTCTTTAGCACAGCTAGATTCTTGCAAATTTACATAAATTTAGAGTAAATTAAAAATAAAATCACTACTTTTGCACATAAATAATGAATAGAAGATATGCTTAGAATTGCAGTACAAGCCAAAGGAAGGCTACACGAGGAGACTATGAAGATGTTTGAAGAGTCAAGCATCAAGATTGAAACAAGCAAACGCCTGCTGCTAATGCAGTCACCTAACTTTCCAGTGGAGGTTCTTTTCCTCCGCGATGATGACATACCACAAGCTGTGGCTACCGGCATAGCTGACGTGGGCGTGGTTGGAGAAAATGAGTTTGTAGAGCGTGGTGAGGATGCTGAGATTGTACAACGTCTTAACTTCTCAAAGTGCCGCCTCTCACTTGCCATACCTAAGGCTGAGGATTATAAAGGACTGGAGTGGTTCCAAGGCAAGAAGATTGCCACATCTTACCCAAACATTCTGCAGGATTTCCTTGACAAGAACGGTATTAAGGCAGACATCCACGTAATCACTGGTTCTGTGGAGATTGCACCGGGCATTGGTCTGGCGGACTGCATATTTGACATAGTAAGTTCAGGCAGCACCCTTGTAAGCAATAACCTTAAAGAGGTGGAGGTTATACTCAAGTCTGAGGCGCTTATGATTGGCAACAAAAATCTGAGTGCTGAGAAAAAGGATATTCTTAAGGAGCTGCTCTTCCGTTTCAATTCATACAAGAACGCTGAGAACAAAAAGTACATAATACTTAACATCCCTAATGACAAGATAGAGGCTGTCTGCAAACTGCTCCCTGGCATGAAGGCTCCGAGCATTATTCCGCTCGCCACCCCAGGCTGGTCTGCAATGCACTCAGTTATAGAGGAGAAGACATTCTGGGAGATAATAAGTCAGCTCAAAGCTCTTGGAGCTGAAGGAATTCTTATTGTTCCAATTGAAAAAATGATTCTGTAATGGAAATTATCTGCAATCCATCAAGAGACAAATGGGCTCAGCTGCTTGCCCGCCCTGTCTTTGATAACTCAAAGATACTTAGCACCGTGCAGGCTGTGCTTGATGATGTACGCAGCCGCGGCGATGTGGCGGTCAAAGAGTATGAACTCAAATTTGACAAGGCCGCACTACCCTCTCTGCAGGTTTCTGAGCAAGAGATTGAAGAGGCTGCAAGCTTGGTAAGTTCTGACCTTAAAGAGGCTATTAGCACCGCCATAGAGAACATAACAAAGTTTCACGAGGTGCAGATGCACATTCCGCCAATCATTGAGACCACAAAAGGGGTTAAATGCTGGCAGAAGTTTGTACCCATTGACAAGGTTGGGCTTTACATACCAGGAGGCACAGCACCGCTGTTCTCCACAGTGCTTATGCTTGCCGTACCGGCCAAGATAGCAGGCTGCAAGGAGATAATACTATGCACTCCTCCTGATTCAGAGGGCAAGGTCAATTCAGCCATTCTTTACGCAGCCAAGGCCGCAGGTGCCACCAAAATATACAAAATAGGTGGTGTTCAGGCTATAGGAGCCATGGCATACGGCACAGAGAGCGTACCTAAGGTGTACAAGATATTCGGTCCCGGCAACCCATACGTCACTACCGCAAAACAGATAGTCAGTGTAAAGGATGTGGCTATTGACATGCCTGCGGGACCATCTGAAGTAGCCATTATAGCAGACAGCACACAAAAGCCGGAAATTATAGCGGCCGACATGCTCTCACAGGCTGAGCACGGAACAACAAGCCAGTCTATAGTCTTTACCACTGATGCGGAACTTGCCGCTAACATCATGGCTGAGGCGGAGAAGCAGTGCGCAGCATCGCCGCGCAGGGAGTTCATAGCCAAGTCTCTTGAAAACAGCCGCATCTTTGTGCTTGACAATATAGAAGACGTTATTGACATGAGCAATGAATACGCACCTGAGCACCTTATTATATCATGCAAGAATTTTGCAGCCGTTGGGGCGCAGATAACCAATGCCGGCTCTGTATTCCTTGGGCTTTACACCCCGGAGAGTGCAGGTGACTACGCATCGGGGACAAACCACACTCTGCCAACCAGCGGATACGCAAAAGCCTACAGCGGCGTGAACATGGACAGCTTTGTTAAGAAGATAACCTTCCAGGAGATATCTTCTGAAGGGCTTGACAATATAGGCAAAACTATAGAGGTTATGGCTGAAAATGAGTCTCTTTTTGCCCATAAATACGCTGTAACGGTGCGTAAACACTAACAAAACGTTAAAAAAACGTGTTAAAACGCATTTTTTCAAGTAAAAATAGTTGCATTGTTGAAAAAGTTAGTTACATTTGTAATCGTTAAAATAAAAACAACAAATCTAATTACTAACTAAAATCAAATTTTTACTATGGAAAAACTATTTGCTTCTATTGACGAGAAAATTAAATTCTTTGCAGAGAACGCTGCTGCACAAGTAAAGAACGGTAACAAGGCTGCTGGTATGCGTGCTCGTAAGGCTTCTCTTGAGCTTGAGAAACTTCTCAAAGAGTTCCGTAAAGTTTCTGTTGAGGCTTCAAAGTAAATTAGCCCATATAGGACACAAAACCCGAACCACCACGGTTCGGGTTTTTGCGTAAAAAAATAACAAATAATTTATTGCAAGTTTTTAAATGGTTTATCAAGAAGTGGTATATCAAAAATAATTTTTTCCAATTTTAATTTGTTATACAGAATTTTTCATTACCTTTGCAAGCGCAAAACCAATAATGGTACCTTGGCCGAGTGGTTAGGCAACGGTCTGCAAAACCGTGTACAGCGGTTCGAATCTGCTAGGTACCTCAGACGAAGGAGTTCCAACCGGAGCTCCTTTTTCGTTGTAGGTACTAATTCCTTAAAAATTATTCAGGCTACTCTATTGATATGTTAAGAAAAAAGAGTAATTTTGTAGCTCAAATTTTGAAAGAAAACAAATACACATTAGAAATATGGCAAAGAAAGCAACACCCCGTGAGGAAGAAAAAGATTTGGAGAACCTGCAGAGCGCACTCTCATCAACAGAGTCTTTCATAGAGAAGAACCAGAAGGTGCTAACCATCGTTCTCTGCGCAATCCTGCTTGTAATAGCTATTTGGCTGCTTGTTGACAACCTGTACATAGCTCCAAAAGAGGAGAAGGCAAATGAGCTTATAGTTACCAGCCAGACATATTTCCAGAATGGAGACTATGAGAAAGCCGTAAACGGCGACTCTGTATTTGGCGGCTTTGTAGCACTCAACAAGGAGTACGGTTTCACCAAGAGCGGCAAACTAGCAGCTGCATACGCAGGTCTTTCATTCTACAAGATGGGGAACTATGACCAAGCTCTTGAGTATCTTGCAAAATTCAATGGCAAGGATGATGTTTTGAAGTACACAGTTCTTGGGACCATGGGTGACTGCTATGCTCAGAAGGGCGACGCAAAGAAAGCTATTGACTACTTCCTAAAGGCTTCAAAGTCTGACAATATACTTGTAGCACCAGTTTACAAAGTTAAGGCAGGCATTGCATACGAGAGCCTTGGCGAGTATGGCAAGGCACTTGACCTTTACAATGAGGTTAAGGCAGACGCCACTCCAGCCCAGCGTGGTATTCCAGAGGTGGATGACATTGACAAATACATTACTTCCGCTTCAATAAAGAATGGCAAGTAAGCTTCAAAATCTTTCAAGCTATAACCCCGATGTTCTCCCTGCCAAGCACATTGTTGCAGGGCAGAAATACGGAGTTGTGGTTGCTGACTGGAACTCACAAGTAACATTCAAACTGCTTGAGGGTGCGGTTTCAGCACTGGAGGATAACGGAGCCGTAGATATAACTGTAACGCACGTACCAGGAACATTCGAACTCACGTATGCAGCCAAGAAGCTTATGCAGACTGGTGAGTACAGTGCAATAATAGTTCTTGGTTGCGTGATTCAGGGTGACACTCCACACTTTGATTATGTTTGCGGAGGTGTTACACAAGGCATAACAGCTTTGAACCTTGAGAAGGACGGATGTCCTGTGATATTTGGAGTTCTCACCACCCTAAACCTGGAGCAGGCGCTTGATCGAGCCGGTGGCAAATTAGGGAACAAAGGCGTTGAAGGCGCAATCACCGCCATCCGAATGGCGAACTTATAGAGTTGCGATAACTATAGTTGCGGTAATGGCTCAGTTGGTAGAGCATTGGCTTCCCAAGCCGAGGGTCGCGGGTTCGAGTCCCGTTTACCGCTCAAAACAAAAGGTTGGCATGCGCCAACCTTTTGTTTTGAGCTTTTACCTTAAATACCAGCTACGCCAGCATTAATTCTTCATCGCCGCTGCAATAAAACTCTTGAATAGCGGGTGCGGGTTCTCCACGGTGCTGCTGTACTCCGGGTGAAACTGGGTTCCTAAATACCACTTATTTGCTGGAAGTTCTATGATTTCAGCAAGACCTGATTCCGGATTGAGACCGGAGAAGACCATTCCCGCATTCTCAAATTCTGCTTTGTATGTATCATTGAACTCATAGCGGTGACGGTGACGCTCACTGATTTCAGCTTTGCCGTATGCTGAAGCGGCAAGAGAGCCTTGCTTTAATGTACATCTGTAAGCGCCAAGTCTCATAGTACCACCCTTCTCAGTTACTGTTTTCTGAGCCTCCATAATATCAATAACATTATGTGTGGTGGCGCTGTCAAGCTCTGTGGAGTTGGCATCGGCGAAACCAAGAACATTACGGGCAAACTCTATGGCCATACACTGCATTCCAAGGCAGATTCCAAAAGTAGGGATATTATGCTCACGTGTGTATTTCAGGGCGGCGAACTTGCCCTCAGTGCCACGCTGGCCAAATCCTGGGGCCACCACCACCCCGTCAAATCCGCACAGCGTATTCTCTGCGCCACACTCCAGAACGGTGTCTGAATGTATATAGGTGAGTTTAAGACGCAGGCCGTTATACACAGATGCGTGCAGAAGTGCCTCAGATATTGATTTGTAGGCATCCTGCAGTTCCACATATTTACCCACGATGGCAATATTCACAGTCTGCACGGCATTCTCCATCATTGAAAGGAATCTGTTCCATGCAGTAAGGTCACACTGTGTGTCATCAGGATTTAGTCCAAGTTTACGCAGTATCACACTGTCAAGCCCCTGAGCTTTCATACGAACAGGCACCTGATATATGCTTGGCACGTCACGGCTCTGAATAACCGCCTCCTTTTGCACATTACAGAAAAGGGATACTTTTGCTCTTACATCCTCAGGAATGTCATGCTCCGTACGCAGAATAAGCACATCAGGCTGAATCCCAAGCTCTTGCAGTTTCTTGACAGAGTGCTGAGTTGGCTTGGTTTTGAGCTCTTTGGCAGCGGCAAGGAACGGCACGTATGTAAGATGAACGTTTATACAGTCCGCACCAAGCTCCCATTTAAGCTGACGCACGCTCTCAAGAAAAGGCAGAGACTCTATATCGCCGGCCACACCGCCTATCTCAGTAATCAGGAAATCATACTCACCGCTCTCCCCTAAGAAAAGCATACGCTTCTTAATCTCATCTGTTATATGAGGGATTATCTGCACGGTCTTGCCAAGATAATCACCTCTACGCTCTTTCTTAATTACATTCTGATAAATTCTGCCAGTGGTAACGCAGTTTGGCTTGTGGGTCTCAATACCTAAAAAGCGCTCATAATGCCCCAGGTCAAGGTCTGTTTCATGCCCGTCAACAGTAACATAGCACTCACCATGCTCGTATGGGTTAAGAGTGCCTGAGTCTATGTTTATGTAAGGGTCAAACTTCTGGATTGTGACTCTGTAGCCACGTGACTGAAGCAGTTTGCCTATTGATGACGCTATAATTCCTTTCCCAAGCGACGATGTCACACCGCCAGTTACAAATATATATTTCATACTCTGCTATTTATACTCGTTCCATGATTTAATTCCAATCTCATCAATGTCCATACGGCAGAACGCACCTATGAACGCATCAGCCAGACGGGCGTTTGTAATAAGCGGAATGTTGTAATCAACCGCCGCACGTCTCAGTTTGTAGCCGTTTGTAAGTTCATGAACCGTAAGGTCTTTTGGTATGTTCACAACAAGGTCAATCTGCTTGTTACGTATCATATCAATTGCTTGTGGCGTACCCTCTTCACTTGGCCAATATACAGTCTCAGCCTTTATACCGTTTTCATTGAGAAAACGGCTGCTGCCATGCGTGGCGTATATCTTGTAGCCCTTTGAAACGAGCAGTTTTGCCGCATCAAGCATATCCACCTTCTGATGTGCGTTACCAGTTGAAAGCAGGATATTCTTCTTTGGTATAGTGTAACCAACTGAAAGCATTGATTTAAGCACAGCCTCATCTGTGTCATCGCCGATGCAACCAACCTCACCTGTTGAAACCATATCCACACCAAGCACTGGATCAGCCTTTTGCAGACGTGAGAATGAGAACTGAGACGCCTTAATTCCCACATAGTCAAGGTTAAACGCACTCTTGTGAGGTTTCTCAACCGGCAAACCGAGCATAACCTTGGTAGCAAGCTCTATGAAATTGATTTTTAAGACCTTGGACACAAACGGGAATGAGCGTGACGCTCTCAGGTTACACTCTATAACCTTAATCTCATTACCCTTGGCAAGGAACTGGATATTGAAAGGTCCGCTTATCTCAAGTGCGTTTGCTATCTGTGAGCCCACACGCTTTATACGGCGTATTGTTTCAAGGTATAGTTTTTGCGGAGGAAACTTTATGGTGGCATCGCCGGAGTGGACACCAGCAAACTCAACATGCTCAGATATGGCGTACACCACGATGTCACCATTCTGCGCCACAGCATCCATCTCTATCTCCTTGGCACGCTCAATAAAGGAGCTTACAACTACAGGGTGTTTCTGTGACACCTCTGCGGCAAGTTTCAGAAATTCAGTAAGCTCCTCATTGTTTGAGCAGACATTCATTGCCGCGCCTGAGAGCACGTAGCTAGGACGTACAAGCACTGGGAATCCTACCTCAGCCACAAATTCATCAATATCCGCCAGGCTTGTAAGCTCACGCCAGCGTGGCTGGTCTATGCCCAGTGAGTCAAGCATTGCTGAGAATTTATGACGGTCTTCAGCACGGTCTATGTTTGTGGCGGTGGTTCCAAGTATTGGCACACCAGCCTCATCAAGCCTGCAGGCAAGGTTGTTTGGTATCTGGCCGCCTGTTGAGACCACCACTCCGTGAGGCTGCTCCATTTCAAGTATGTCAAGAACACGCTCAAACGAAAGTTCGTCAAAATAGAGTCGGTCACAGCTGTCATAGTCTGTTGAAACTGTCTCCGGGTTGTAGTTTATCATTACAGACTGCCAGCCGTTGCTACGTATTGTGTTAAGTGCGTTTACACCGCACCAGTCAAACTCCACAGAGCTGCCTATACGGTATGCTCCTGAACCTAAAACCACTACAGACTTTCCGTTTTCTTTATATTCAACATCATTTTCCGCACCATTATAGGTCACATACAGGTAGTTTGTTTTGGCAGGGTGCTCTGCCGCAAGGGTGTCAATCTGCTTAACAACAGGAACCACACCCATGCTCTTACGCAGCGCACGCACCTTTAACTGATCCTGCTCCAAATCATCTGTGGAAGTGCCTGTAAGGCGTGCTATCTGGAAATCTGTGAAACCTTGGCTCTTTGCTGTTTTCATAAGCTCAAGGCTGACATCGGCGTAACCGTTAAGTTTTTCAAGGGCGTTTGCCGTCTCTACTATGTTGTACAGTTTGCAGAGGAACCAGCGGTCTATCATTGTAAGACGATGTATCTCATCTATGCTGATACCTGCCCTCATGGCCTTTGATATGATGAAAATACGCATATCAGTAGGGTTATGCAGGGCGGCCTTTACATCCGGTACTTTAAGCTCCTTGTTTGCCACAAATCCGTGCATGCCCTGCCCTATCATTCTGAGTCCCTTCTGTATAGCCTCCTCAAAAGTTCTGCCTATGGCCATAATCTCACCCACAGATTTCATTGAGGAGCCTATCTCACGGCTCACTCCGTGGAACTTGCCAAGGTCCCAGCGCGGAATCTTGCACACCACGTAGTCAAGCGCAGGCTCAAAGAATGCGGTGGTCTCCTTTGTAACACTGTTTTTCAGTTCAAATAGACCGTATCCAAGACCTAACTTGGCGGCTATGTAAGCAAGCGGGTAACCTGTGGCTTTTGACGCCAACGCCGATGAGCGGCTTAGACGGGCGTTCACCTCTATAACCCTGTAATCCTCTGAGTTCGGGTCAAGCGCGTACTGCACGTTACACTCACCCACTATGCCTATATGATTAACAATCTTAAGTGCTATACTCCTAAGTTTGTGATATTCACTGTTTGAAAGCGTCTGTGACGGAGCTATTACTATACTCTCACCTGTGTGTATGCCGAGCGGGTCAAAGTTCTCCATGTTACATACAGTAACGCTGTTTCCGTAGGAATCTCTAACAACTTCATACTCAACCTCTTTCCAGCCTCTCAGAGATTTCTCGATAAGCACTTGCGGTGAGAAAGAAAGAGCCTTGGCCACAAGTGTGTCAAGTTCCGCCTCATTGTCACAGAATCCGCTGCCCAGACCGCCCAAAGCGTAAGCGGCACGCACAATTACAGGATAGCCAACCTCTTTTGCCGCCCTGCGTGCGTCCTCAAGGGTCTCAACAGCCTCACTCTTAATAGTCTTTACATCTATTTCATTAAGGCGCTCTACAAAAAGCTCACGGTCTTCAGTATCCATGATAGCCTTCACTGGCGTGCCAAGAACGTCTATACCATAATCATCAAACACCCCGCTTTTATAAAGCTCCACGCCGCAGTTTAGAGCAGTCTGTCCGCCAAAGGCAAGCAAAATACCGTCAGGCCTCTCCTTCTTTATAACTTTTGTAACAAAGAAGGGTGTGACTGGTAGAAAATAAATCTCCTCAGCCACACCCTCCGATGTCTGCACAGTTGCAATATTGGGGTTAATAAGAATTGTTTTTATCCCCTCCTGCCTTAAAGCCTTCAGAGCCTGAGAGCCTGAATAGTCAAACTCTCCCGCCTCACCTATTTTGAGAGCTCCTGACCCTAGAACCAGAACCTTACTATATTTACGTTTCATAAATATCAATTTTCAACTAATTTAACAAACTCATCAAATAAGAACTCCGTATCCTGCGGTCCGCTGCTCGCCTCCGGGTGGAACTGAACAGAGAACCACGGTTTTGACTTATGACGTATACCCTCATTAGTACCATCGTCCATATTTACAAAATATGGCTCCCAATCTGTGCCCAACGTACTATCATCTACAGCATAGCCGTGATTTTGCGATGTTACAAAACAACGCTCCGTACCCACCATACGTACTGGCTGATTATGGCTGCGATGTCCGTATTTGAGCTTATATGTGGATGCGCCTCCTGCCTTGGCTAGCAGCTGGTTCCCCATGCAAATACCAAACACAGGCTTTTCCGCACCAAGCGCACGCTTTATATTCTCAACAGCCGCCCCGCATGTGTCAGGGTCTCCAGGACCGTTTGATATGAAGAGTCCGTCATAATCCATACCGCTGAAGTCATAATCCCACGGAACGCGCTGTATGCTGACGCCCCTTCTAAGAAGGCATCTTATAATGTTATGCTTGACGCCGCAATCTACAAGCAGGACCTTTTTAGCACCGCCCTTATAGAATATAGGTTCAGTGCAGGATACTCTTGCCACCTGATTGATTTTATTAGAGTCAATAAAGTCAACATCGGCGCACCCTTCACATAAAATCTTGGCGCTCATGCAGCCATACTCACGCAGCACCTTGGTTATGGCTCTTGTGTCAACGCCATAGATACCCGGGACACTATTCTCATTCAACCACTCATCAAGACTTTTAGCAGCGTTCCAGTGGCTGTAGTTGAAACTATAATCACTTACCACCACTCCTGATGCATGGATTTTCTCTGACTCAAGGAACTTTGATATACCCCCCACACACTCATCAGAAGGCACTCCGTAATTACCTATCAGCGGATATGTGAAACAGAGTAACTGACCAGAATATGACGGGTCTGAAAGGCTCTCAGGGTAGCCTGTCATAGCGGTGTTAAACACCAGTTCACCGGCTGAAGGCTGAAGGCTTCCAAATGAGAAGCCCTCAAACTCCAATCCGTTTTCTAGAACTAATCTTGCTTTTGTTCTTTCCATTTTTTTATCTGATAAACAACAGCTCTCTGTATTTAGGCAGAGTCCACATCTCATCATCAACTATCATCTCAAGCTTGTCAGCGTTGTAACGTATCACGTCAAAGAACGGAAGTACGGTATCGTGGTATGCGATAGCCTTCTCTCTCTCTGAAGTAATGCGGTTGGCAACCTTTCTAGCCTCAACCATCTTTTGTACGTTAACCTCAATCTTGTCAATAAGGTCAGCAAGCTTCTCTATGATGGCAGAATCCTGTGCAGATAGTTTTTCAGCTTTCTCCTTATCGTAGATCTTTGTTACTTTGTACACATTGTCAAGAAGCAGAGACTGATAGCGGGTAGCCACTGGGATGATGTGGTTGAGTGCCAGGTCTCCGAGCACACGTGCCTCAATCTGAATCTTCTTGGTGTATGTCTCCCACTTAACCTCATTACGAGCCTCAAGCTCCTTCTCTGTGAACACGCCAAGTGATGAGAACATGTCAATACTTGACTTTGAAGTGTAGGCGTCAAAGATAAGAGGTGCGCTGGTCTCACAGTCAAGACCGCGTTTTGCAGCCTCAGCCTTCCACTCGTCTGAGTAGCCGTTACCGTCAAAGCGGATAGGCTTAGACTCTCTGATGTAACTCTTAATAACCTCAAAGATAGCCTTCTCCTTGGTCTCACCTGCTGCAATCTTAGCGTCTACAGAGGCCTTGAACTCAGTGAGCTGGGCAGCCACAGCAGAGTTAAGAGCAATCATGGCTGATGAGCAGTTTGCTGATGAACCCACAGCACGGAACTCAAAGCGGTTACCTGTAAAGGCAAACGGCGATGTACGGTTACGGTCAGTGTTATCAACGAGCACCTCTGGTATACGAGCCACACCAAGTCTCATGCGTTTCTTGCTGTCAAGCATTATGGCCTCCTCACTTGTGCTTGCCTCAAGTTTGTCAAGCACGGCGCTTATCTGAGTACCAAGGAATGCAGATATGATTGCAGGTGGTGCCTCGTTAGCTCCAAGACGGTGAGCGTTCTGTGCCGTCATGATTGATGCCTTGAGCAATCCGTTATGTTTATATACAGCCATAAGAATGTTTACAAGGAATGTAACAAACTGCAGGTTGTCCTCTGGTGTCTTACCAGGAGTAAGCAGACCTACACCGGTATCTGTACCAAGTGACCAGTTGTTATGCTTACCAGAACCGTTCACACCGGCGAATGGTTTTTCATGAAGCAGCACACGGAATCCGTGCTTGCGTGCCACACGGTGCATTATTGACATTATCAGCAAGTTCTGGTCATTGGCAAGGTTGGTCTCACCAAATATAGGAGCAAGCTCAAACTGGTTAGGAGCCACCTCATTATGGCGTGTCTTGCAAGGTATGCCGTACTTATAAGCCTCAAACTCAAGCTCTTTCATAAAGGCCTGAACACGAGCAGGGATTGCACCAAAGTAGTGG
This sequence comes from uncultured Bacteroidales bacterium, assembly GCA_900316125.1. Lineage (GTDB taxonomy): Bacteria > Bacteroidota > Bacteroidia > Bacteroidales > Paludibacteraceae > Enterocola. Next base: position 43,850 of record ONBO01000014.1, read on the forward strand.
TCCTCAAGCTGCTGATTCTTAGCGCTCTCATGTCCGAGAAGGGTTCTGCCTGTTAGCAAAAGGTCAGGACGTGCGGCATACAAACCTTCATCCACAAGAAAATACTCCTGCTCCCAACCAAGGTAAGAATATACTTTCTTAACTGAAGGGTCAAAATAGTGGCAAACCTCAGTGGCAGCCTTGTCAACTGCATTAAGTGCCTTCAGAAGAGGGGTCTTGTAGTCAAGAGCCTCACCTGTGTATGAAACAAAGACTGTAGGTATGCAGAGCGTGTCATCCACTATAAAGTCCTGCTGTGCAAGCAGCTTGCCGCTGAACTCCTCTATAATACCCTCACCAGGAGCGCCTGCATATTCAATAAATGAATCATGCTTCTCAGCTGTACCCTCAGTAAGAGGTTGGAACCAGTGTGTATAGTGTGTGGCACCCATTTCCATGGCCCACATCTTCATGCCTGCGGCCACGTGATTAGCTATCTCACGGTCAAGCGCCTTGCCACCGTCAATAACATCTTGAATAACTTTCAGAGTCTCCTTAGATAGGTATTTTGACATCTGTTCCTTGCCAAATACATACTTACCGAAATACTCTGATGTACACGCTCCGGGAGCGGTTACCGCCAGCGCCTTTTTCTTAAAGGCCTCACTGACAACTTGAAATCTTAATGTACTCATAATTTTAAGAGTTGAAAGTTAAGAGTTAATTTAGTTATATGCCGTTTCTCCATGTTCATAAATATCCAGACCCTCGTCCTCTATGCGAGGCTCAACCCTGAGTCCGTGAATCTTGTCAAGTCCCTTGAATATCACAAGACCTGCCAATGCAGCCCACACAGCCACCACAGACGCACCAAGCAGCTCCACAAGGAAGAAGTGCGCATCGCCGGTATAGAGCCAGCCCTCTGACGTACTGAGCAATCCTGTTAGAAGCGTGCCAGTAAAACCGCATACGCCGTGAACTGACGATGCACCCACAGGGTCATCAATATGTAGTTTCTGATCTATGAACTCTACCGCAAACACCATCAGTGTGCCGCATATCAGTCCTATTACCGCAGCACCTGCAGGGCTTACCATATCACAACCGGCAGTAACACCTACAAGACCTGCAAGTATGCCGTTGAGGGTAAGTGAGAGTGACGGTTTGCTGAACTTAATCCACGATATGAACATGGCTGCAATACCACCAACCGCTGCTGCAATGTTTGTGGTCAGGAACACATGTGATATGGCTGATGAGTTCTCCATGCCGTCAGCACCGAGCTGTGAGCCAGGGTTGAAACCAAACCATCCCATCCAGAGTATGAATACTCCAAGTGCAGCCACCGTGAGGTTATGACCAGGAATAGCTCTTGACTTTTTATCCTTGGTGTATTTGCCAAGACGTGGTCCAAGCACCCATGCGCCCACAAAGGCCAGGCAGCCACCTACAAGGTGAACCACAGTTGAACCTGCAAAATCATGGAATCCAAGTTCTGATAACCAGCCTCCGCCCCATGTCCAGTGTCCTGAAACAGGATATACGCAAACTGATATAAGCACAGAATAAATCATGTACATATAGAACTTTGTCCTCTCAGCCATGGCGCCTGATACTATTGTTGCTGATGTGGCGCAGAACACGGTCTGGAATATAAGGAACGCCTCTATAGGTATGTTACTTGGAAAATTGCCGTCAAAACTAATGGCAAAGAGGTTTGGCATGCCCATAAAGCCTCCCAGCACATCAGTGCCGAACATAATTCCAAAACCTACAAACCAGAAGAGAACCGTACCGAACATAAAGTCCACAAAGTTCTTCATAAGGATGTTAGCTGTGTTTTTACTTCTTGTAAAACCAGCCTCCACGAGTGCGAATCCGGGCTGCATAAAGAAAACCAGCATTGCTGCAAGCAGAACCCAGACTGTATCTAATGCGTTAACAGTTGTTCCCATAAGTCTTCAATTTTTTAGTCCGTTACTTCTCGTTTTCTGCGTTATACAAGGCTATGTCACCACGTTCTCCTGTACGGATTCTAATGGAGTCTTCAACCGGTATTATGAATATGCGTCCGTCACCTATCTCACCTGTCTGTGCAGCCTTAATTATGGCAGTAACGGTTTTCTCCGCATTCTTGTCACGTACCACTATTGATACAAGCGTGCGTTCTATTGAACTTGTATCATACACAACTCCACGGTAGATGCGCCCTTGGCGGGATTTACCCACACCCCTCACATCATAGTATGAGAACCACTCAATGTCAGCCTCAAGCAAGGCGTCCTTGACATCCTCAAACTTTGTTTTTCTAATAATTGCTTCAATCTTTTTCATATTTGTAAAATTAAAATGGTTAAATTGAAAAGCCTGCTGCTGCAGCAAAGTATACATTCTCAGTGGCAGGATTAACCACTATGTGAGCTCCGAGATTTATGTTGATTTTTCCCTTGATGTCAAAACTTTTAGAGGCTCCTACACACACATTAACAACTGAAAATCCGTTATTTGGAGAGTACAGGCCTGCATTGCCACGCTCTATGGCGGCGCCAACCTCCACATCAATAGTCAGTATATTACGTATAGGCTGGTTGTACGCCACAAAAAGGTACGTTGAATACGCCGTATCGCCGTTGTCAGTCTTATTGGCTCCGTAGAGCATCACATCACCGCCAAGTGAAATTGGCACTTTGCTGAAATACTCACTGAAATCAAATGAGGCCCCAAGCTCAAGATAGTGGTTGTCTCTATATTTGCCAAAGTAAGCGAACTTGCCGTCCGCATTAGTCCAGCAGTAATCTGTAAGAGAGAGGGTTACACCCCAGCGTGAATATGCAGCGGTGAAATCAAGCTCTGCATATCCGCCATCTCCGAAATTGAAATCTGATGAAGCCCATGCCTCAAATGAGAATCCCTCCACGCTGAACCCTACGGCTGGCTGTATGCTCACTCCAGCTACGTATGTTCCACGCCAAAGGTTGGCGCTCACAAGGTCAACACTCAGATCTGGTTTTACCTTAACGGTTGATACGCTGTCTGCTTCAGCTGCAAACGCACTGAACAGAGGCAGCGCTACCGCCGATAATGCTAATGCAATTTTGTGTAATGGTTTCATCTATTGTTGTTTATATTCTGTTCATCGCCTCTACTGTGTTTTCTGTGGTGTTGAAGGCTGTGAGGCGAATATAGCCCTCTCCGCTTGATCCGAATCCTGCTCCTGGTGTAGAGACTATCGCTTTCTCTTTCAAAAGGTAATCAAAGAATCCCCATGAGTCTGTGCCTTCAGGTGTCTTAACCCATACGTATGGGGAGTCAACTCCTCCATACACACCTGTATACCCTTTGCTTATCAATGCATTACGTATAATAGTTGCATTTGTTTTGTAATAGTCAATAATCTGACGCACCTGCTCTCTGCCGCTTTCACTGTATATAGCCTCAGCAGCTCTCTGCACTATGTACGGAGTTCCGTTAAACTTAGTACACTGCCTGCGGTTCCATAACTCATTAAATGAATACTCCTTGCCGTCAAGACCGTAGCCTATGCACTCCTTGGGCACTACTGTGTAAGAGCAGCGTGTGCCGGTAAAGCCTGCCGTCTTGGAGTAACTGCGAAACTCTATAGCCACACTTTTTGCTCCGCTGATCTCATATATACTGTGAGGGACATCCTCGCTTGATATGAAAGCCTCGTATGCAGCGTCAAAAAGTATAAGGCTCTTATGTTCAATGGCATAGTCTACAAACTTTTTAAGCTGGTCATGAGTGAGTGTGGTTCCTGTTGGATTATTTGGGAAACACAGGTAGATAACATCCACATCGCCGACGGGCAGCTCTGGAACAAAATTATTCTCTGCTGTACATGGCAGATACACAATACCCTCTTTTCTGCCGGCCATTATGTTTGTATCTACATACACAGGGTACACAGGATCAGTCACTGCCACGATGCAGTCATGCCCGAGTATGTCTGTTATGTTTCCAGTGTCACTCTTAGCTCCGTCACTAATAAAGACCTCATCTGTGTCAATTTTTATTCCGTGACGGCGATAGTCATAGTCACATATCTTACGGATAAGGAAATCATAGCCTCTCTCCGGACCGTAGCCGCGGAATGTTGATGCTGAACCCATCTCGTCAACCGCCTTGTGCATGGCCTCTATACAGGCCTTAGGCAGTGGAAGGGTTACATCGCCGATACCCATTCTTATAATCTTTGCATCTGGGTTCTCATTTTTGAACTCATTCACCCTCTTCCCTATCTCTGAAAACAGATAGGATGAAGCTAACTTTCCGAAATTCTCATTTGCTATAATCATTGCTTAGCTCTCCTTTTTATTTAATCACCCCTTCAAATATTGTAACCGCCGCACCTGTCATATATACATGACCGTCAGTCTCATTGTACTCTATGTTAAGGTCACCGCCTATAAGCCTCAGCGTAACGTTGGATTTGCACAAACCGTTAAGATATGCAGCCACTGCTGTGGCGCAGGCTCCGGTTCCGCATGCAAGGGTCTCGCCCGTTCCACGCTCCCAGACGCGCATCTTTATAGTGTAGTCATCAATCACCTCTGCAAACTCTACATTTGTCTTTTTAGGGAATGAAGGATGAGTCTCTATGGCAGGTCCAATTTTCTTTATGTCAAGCAAAGCCACACCCTCTGTGAATATCACACAATGCGGATTGCCCATTGAAACACAATTAACCTTGTACTGCTTGCCGTTTACCTCAAGCGGAGCCATCAGCACCGGACTCTTCTCTGATACCGTGGTTGGTATAAGCTCCGGAGCAAGAATTGGTTTGCCCATGTCAATTTTAACGGTATCAACCTCACCCTCCTTCAGGTTCACCCACACGTTTTTAATGCCTGCGCCTGTCTCTATTGTGAAACTGCGCTTGGTTGTGAGCCCCTTGTCATAAACATACTTGGCCACACAACGTGAGGCGTTTCCGCACATCTCTGCCTCCGTGCCGTCAGGATTGAACATTCTCATTCTGAAATCAGCCACATCAGACTTCATTATAAGCACAAGTCCGTCTGATCCTATTCCAAAATGATGTCTGCTCAGACTTATTGAGAGTGCTGAAGGATTTTCAACCTTCTCTTCTATGGCGTTGATGTAAATGTAATCATTGCCTATACCGTGCATCTTTGTAAATCGCATAACCCGATGGTGTTTGTTTGACACTGCAAAATTATATCGCCACATCAAGCCAAGAATCATGTTTTTGTGGCTTTTTGAAAGCAATTTTTGCCTTTTTGATATTTTTTGTAATTATTTCCGCGTTTTACTTTCATTTTAATAATTAGCAAACGTGTTTTACTTTCATTTTAAAACAAAGCGCCCAAAACCACGAAATTAAGGGTACAAACAGGCATTCTACATGCTCACTTTGCCATAATTTTGCCACAGAAAACAAAATGAAAAAGGCATGAAAGCAATGGACAAGACAAGCGTAAAAGGGTTATACAGCCCTGAGTTTGAGCACGACGCCTGCGGCGTGGGGCTTATTGCAGATCTTAAAGGTGGCAAGAGCCATGAGATAGTTGAAGACGCCATTCTCATATTGGAGAATATGGTGCATCGTGGAGCTGAAAGCGCAGACAACAAGACCGGCGACGGTGCTGGAATCATGACACAGATTCCTCACGAGTTTATTCTTTTACAAGGTATTCCGGTACCTGAGAAGGGAAAGTACGGTGTAGGTATGATATTCACACCTAAGGATGAAAAACAGAAGTGTATTGACATTATAAAGGAGCAGAGCGCAGCATTGGGGCTCAACGTAACAGCCATAAGAGACGTGCCTGTAAACAGTTCCATTCTTGGTGAGACCGCGCTTAAAACGGAGCCAGCTGTAATTCAAGCCATTATAACTTCTGCCACGGCCGATGAGAACCTTGAGCGCACGCTCTACATACTGCGCAAGCATATTGAGCACGCCGCTGAGGAGTGCGGTACAGGCATAGATAAGGGATTCTACATCTGCAGCCTATCAACACGTAATATTATATATAAGGGAATGCTCAGTTCACTGCAGCTAAGAGCCTACTATCCTGATTTGAGCTCTCCATACTTCACATCAGGCATGGCGCTTGTACACTCCCGCTTCTCAACAAACACATTCCCAACATGGGCGCTTGCACAACCATTCAGACTGCTGGGCCACAACGGAGAGATTAACACCATCAAGGGTAACCGCTCATGGATGCAGGCTCGTGAAGGCATGATTGACTGTGACAAGATGGGCGACATGTCAAAGATATACCCTATTATACAAAAAGGTATGAGTGACAGTGCATCACTTGACAATGCACTTGAATACTTTGTAATGACAGGCATGAGCCTGCCAAATGCACTTGCAATGCTTGTGCCGGAGAGCTGGAATGACAAGAACCCTATCAGCAATGAACTGAAGGCCTTCTATGAGTACCACTCCATTCTTATGGAGCCGTGGGACGGTCCTGCCGCACTGCTCTTCAGTGACGGACGATACGCCGGTGGTATGCTTGACCGTAACGGCCTGCGCCCTGCAAGATACATCACCACAAAAGACGGTAAGGTTATCATAGCGTCTGAGGCCGGAGTTCTTCCAGTGGCTCCTGAGAACATTGAGTCAAAGAGCCGTCTGCGCCCTGGCAAAATGGTCATGATAGACACCGAGACCGGCAAGGTAATGCTTGACAGCGAGCTTAAAGAGACGCTGGCTAAGCAATATCCTTACACTGAATGGCTTGCAAAGAACAGAATTGACGTTGACAACATATCATCGGGGCGTACGGTAAAACATACAATTGATGACTATGAGAAACGTTTTGCGGCATTCGGCTACTACAAGGAGGATTTGGAGAAGATTCTGATTCCTATGGCTGTTGACGCAAAAGAGCCTGTATCATCAATGGGTAACGACACTCCGCTTGCAGTGCTTTCTGACAAACCTCAAAGGCTCTTCGCATACTTCAAGCAGCTCTTTGCGCAGGTTACCAACCCGCCTATTGACTCAATAAGGGAGGAGCTTGTGATGTCACTGCGCCTCTACATAGGTACAGAGGAGGGCAACATGCTTGTACCTTCTGACAAACTGTGCAAGATGGTTAAGCTGCAGAGCCCTGTTATTGATGACACCCAGCTTGACATCCTTAAGAACATACGCTACAAAGGTTTCAAGTCCCTCACCTTGCCAATGACATTCAACGCCGCGCAAGGTTCTCTGACTGATGCTGTCAGTGAGTTGTGCAAAAGTGCGGAGAAGGCTGTGGACGATGGATATAACTACATAATTATAAGTGACCGTGATGTTGATGAGGCTCACGCTCCTATACCATCTCTGCTGGCCGTTTCAGCCATTCATCACCACCTCATATCGGTGAGAAAAAGAATGCAGACCGCCATTGTGGTGGAGTCCGCCGAGCCAAGGGAACTTACACACTTCGCCCTTCTCTTTGCCTACGGAGCCTCAGCCATTAACCCGTATATGGCACTTGCCGTTATAAACAAACTTATTGAAAACGGCGATATCAAGCTAGACTACGGAACCGCAGTTCACAACTACATTAAGGCTGTGGACAAGGGACTCCTCAAGACTATGAGCAAGATGGGTATATCCACCATACGTTCATATCGCGGAGCAAAGATATTTGAGCCAGTAGGTCTGAGCCAGAAGTTCCTTGACCTCTACATGGGAGGCGGAGACTCTGTTATAGGAGGAATTGACATTGAGGACATTGAGCGTGACTGCCTGTCAGAGCACTCTAAGGGCTACAAATCAGACGGCAGCCAGCGTATAGTTGAGAACCTTGGCCAGTACGCTTTCCGTAAAGACGGAGAGAAACACGCCTGGAACCCTGAGACCATATACAAGTTGCAGATAGCCACACGTCGTGGAGACTACGCACTTTTCAAAGACTATACAAACACAGTAAACTCCAAGCCGTCACCAATATTCCTGCGTGACATGCTGAACTTTAAGGGTGCAGCACAGCCAGTACCTATTGAGGAGGTGGAGCCTGTGGAGGAGATATGCAAAAGGTTTGTGACTGGCGCCATGTCATTCGGTTCTATCAGCAAAGAGGCTCATGAGGCTATAGCCGTGGCTATGAACACCCTTGGCGGCAAGAGCAACACTGGTGAGGGCGGCGAGGATCCTGAACGTTTCAAGATAGGGGCTGACGGACTTAACAGACGCAGTGCCATCAAGCAGATTGCATCAGGCCGTTTTGGCGTGACCACAGAGTATCTTGTAAATGCAGATGAGCTGCAGATTAAGATAGCGCAAGGAGCAAAGCCAGGTGAAGGCGGTCAGCTTCCTGGATTCAAGGTTAACGAGATAATAGCCAAGACCCGCCACTCTATCCCAGGCATATCACTGATATCGCCACCGCCTCATCATGACATCTACTCAATAGAGGATTTGGCACAGCTTATATTTGACTTGAAGAATGTGAACCCTCAGGCAAGAGTGAGTGTTAAGCTTGTTTCAGAGGCAGGCGTAGGCACCATTGCAGCGGGAGTTGCAAAAGCCAAGGCTGATGTAATTCTTATTTCAGGCGGCGATGGCGGCACAGGCGCAAGCCCTGCGGCATCCATAAAACATGCAGGTCTGCCTGTTGAATTAGGACTTGCTGAAACCCAGCAGACACTCGTACTCAACAACCTTAGAGGCAGTGTGCGTCTGCAGGCTGACGGCCAGCTGAAGACAGGACGTGACATTGTAATAATGTCAATACTTGGTGCTGAAGAGTTCGGATTTGCCACATCAGCTTTGATAGTTCTGGGCTGCGTAATGATGCGCAAATGCCACACTAACACATGTCCTATGGGTGTGGCCACACAGAATGAGGAGCTACGCAAGAGGTTCATGGGACGCTCTGAATACCTTATAAACTTCTTCCACTTCCTGGCACAGGAGGTACGTGAAATCCTGGCATCGCTCGGCTATAGAAGTCTTGATGAGATTACGGGCCACACAGAGCTGCTTGAGTTCAACGCCCCTTCAAATAATATCAAGGCCGGCAAGGTTAACCTTGACCAAGTGCTCTTTACTCCTGAACAGGCTAAAGAGAATGCTGTGAAGATGGTACGCAAGCAGGATCACCACATTAGTGACGCGCTTGACCAGACTCTCATTAAGATGAGTGAGAGAGCCATTGAACGTAACTGTCCGCTTGAAGCCTCATTTGACATTAAGAACACCAACCGCTCCACCGGCGCAATGCTCTCTGGTTTCATAGCCAAGCGCTACGGCGATGCCGGACTGGCAGACGGATTCCTTAAATTCACCTTCAAAGGCTCTGCCGGACAGAGTTTTGGAGCATTCCTGACTCACGGCACAGAGTTCCGTCTTGAAGGCGAGGCTAATGACTACATAGGCAAGTCACTCTCTGGCGGTGTTATATCAATAGTTCCGCCAGCAGGCGTCACATACGCACCGGAGGATAATATAATTGCAGGCAACACATCGCTCTACGGAGCCACTTCAGGTGAGGTTTACATAAACGGACGTGTGGGTGAGCGTTTCTGCGTAAGAAACTCAGGCGCAACCGCCGTGGTTGAAGGCACAGGTGACCACTGCTGTGAATATATGACAGGAGGCCGCACCGTAGTGCTCGGCACCGTGGGAAGAAACTTTGCCGCAGGTATGAGCGGCGGTCTGGCATACGTACTTGACGAGGCAGGCAACTTTGACTACTTCTGTAACATGGAGATGGTTGAGTTAAGCCTTATAGAGGACATGGCAGACGCAAGAGAACTTAAACAACTGATACAAAAACATTTGGAGCATACAGGAAGCCCGCGTGCAAAACACATTCTTGACCATTGGGCTGACTATATTGACAAATTCATTAAAGTGACACCAATTGAATACAAAAAGGTGCTTCACGCAGAGAAACTTAAAGCCATGGAGCAGAAGATTGCCAAAGTGGAAAGAGATTACTAACCTGTAAACAAGCAAAGATCATGGGAAATCCTAAAGCATTTCTGACAATAGACCGCAAAGAGGCGGGATACCGTCCTGTAGAAGAGAGAAAGTATGATTTCAGTGAGGTGGAGCAAACGCTCAACACCACAGACCGCATGGCACAGGCTTCACGCTGCATGGACTGCGGAGTTCCGTTCTGCCACTGGGCATGTCCGCTCGGCAACCTCAACCCTGAATGGCAGGATATGCTATACAAGGGCAAATGGCGCGATGCAGCATACACCCTGCTCAGCACAAACAACTTCCCTGAGTTCACAGGACGTATATGCCCTGCCCTATGTGAGAAGTCATGCGTACTTGGTCACAGTAGCGGACAGGCTGTAACCTGCCGTGAAAACGAGGTGGCTATTATTGAGAAAGCATATAGCGAGGGCTATATCCAGCCGCGCATACCAAAGGTGAGAAGCGGTAAAAAGGTGGCTGTAATTGGCAGCGGCCCTTCTGGTCTTGCCGCAGCAGACTGCCTGAACCAGGACGGACATACGGTCACAGTGTTTGAGAAAAATGAGAAACCAGGCGGACTTCTACGCTTTGGCATACCAGATTTCAAACTGAGCAAAAAAGTTATAGACCGCCGCATAAAACTTATGCAGGAGGAAGGCGTGGAGTTCAAGACAGGCATAAAGGCTGGCGTTGACGTAACAGCAGACGCTCTGCTCAAAGATTTTGACGCTGTGTGTCTCTGTATGGGTGCTGAACAGCCTAGAGACCTGCCAGTAGAGGGACGCGAGCTGAAGGGAGTACATTTTGCACTTGAGCTTCTCCAACAGCAGAACCGCGTGAACTCAGGTGTATCAGTACCTGATAGTGACAGAATAACAGCAAAAGACAAGAGAGTCATTGTAATAGGCGGAGGTGACACCGGCTCAGACTGTGTGGGCACAGCCATACGCCAGGGCGCAAAGAGCGTAATGCAAATTGAAATAATGCCTATGCCGCCAAAAGATTTCAACCCCTCCACCCCATGGCCACTTTGGCCAAACATTCTGAGGACCTCAAGTTCTCACAAAGAGGGTTGTGAAAGACGCTGGTGCCTGACAACAAACAAGTTTATAGGCGATGAGAACGGATGCTTGAAAGCAATTGAGATTGAAGAGGTTGAGTGGCAGCCAGCACCAGGCGGAGGACGCCCTGCAATGGTCAAGACAGGTAAAAAAGAGACCCTTGAAGTGGAGCTCGCCCTGCTTGCCATGGGATTCACCCAGCCAAAGCACCCAGGACTTCTTGACTCACTTGGCGTGGCGTATGACGCCCGTGGCAATGTGGCAACAGGCGCCAATATGATGACATCTGTGAATAAGGTGTTTGCAGCCGGCGATGTCAACACAGGTGCAAGCCTCGTAGTCCGTGCCATAGCCTCAGGCCGCCGCACCGCAAAATTCATTAATGATTTTTTAACACTTCAATGAAATATCTGTTGTAACAGATATTTCATTAAACTATTAACTGTCAATTCTCAATTAAAAAAATGTGTGGAATAACTTGTGCATTCAACCTGCATAGTGACGCAGAGAGTCTGCGTCCTAAAATACTTGAGATGTCAAAGAAAATCAGACATCGCGGTCCGGACTGGTCTGGAATATATTCAGGCAGCAAAGCAATACTCGCCCATGAGCGCCTTTCAATTGTGGACCCAATGTCTGGCGGGCAGCCAATATACAGCAAAGACCGCAAACTTGTGCTTGCAGTAAACGGTGAGATATACAATCATCAGAGCATTAGAGACCGCCTCAGCAGCAAGTATGATTTCCAAACACACTCAGACTGTGAGGTCATTCTGGCTCTCTACCGTGAAAAAGGCAAGGATTTTCTTGAGGATCTGAACGGCATATTCGCCTTTGCGCTATATGACATTGGAAATGACATATTCATGATAGGCCGTGACCACATAGGCATAATTCCACTCTATCAGGGTTGGGATTCAGACGGCACATACTACGTATCATCAGAGCTGAAGGCTCTTGAAGGCCAATGCTGCAAGATTGAGGAGTTCCTGCCAGGCCAGTACTACTACAGTCCTGACGGCAAACCCACAGTATGGTACAAGCGTGACTGGATGGAGTATGATGCAGTAAAAGATAACCAAACTTCAATATCAGAGCTTAGAAAAGCTCTTGAAGACGCTGTAGAGCGCCAGCTTATGACCGACGTGCCATACGGCGTGCTACTCTCAGGCGGTCTTGACTCATCAGTTATTTCAGCCATTGTCAAGAAGTTTGCCGCAAAGCGTGTTGAGAGCGGAAATACAGCAGAGGCATGGTGGCCTCGTCTGCACTCATTTGCCGTAGGGCTTGAGGGTTCTCCTGACCTAAAGGCGGCTCGCAAGGTGGCTGAGCACATAGGCACCGTACATCATGAACTTGTATTCACCCTGCGTGAAGGTCTTGACGCCATAAGTGATGTAATCTATCACATTGAAACCTACGATGTCACCACAGTGCGAGCCAGCACACCAATGTACCTGCTTGCACGTTTCATAAAGTCAATGGGCATAAAGATGGTTCTTTCAGGCGAGGGCGCCGATGAGATATTCGGAGGTTACCTCTACTTCCATAAAGCGCCAAACGCAGAGGAGTTTCACAAAGAGACTGTGCGCAAACTCTTAATGCTCCACATGTATGACTGCCTGAGAGCTAACAAATCTCTTGCCGCATGGGGCGTGGAGGGACGCGTGCCGTTCCTTGACAAAGAGTTCCTTGATGTGGCCATGAGACTGAACCCAAAGGACAAGATGGTCACAAAGGATCACCCAATGGAGAAATGGATTGTCCGCAAAGCATTTGAGGACTATCTGCCAGAGAGTGTTGCATGGCGCCAGAAAGAGCAGTTCTCAGACGGAGTTGGCTATAGCTGGATTGACCAGCTGCGCAAAATAGCATCTGAGCAGGTAAGTGATGAGGAGTTTGCACACGCAGCTGAACGTTTCCCAATAAACACACCTATGACAAAGGAGGAGTACTGCTACCGCAGCATCTATGAGAAACACTTCCCGTCTGAATCAGCGGCCAGATGTGTACCGTCACTCCCGTCAGTGGCGTGCAGCACACCTATAGCTCTTGAGTGGGACGCTGCCTTCAAAAAACTTGCAGACCCGTCAGGCCGAGCCGTAACAAGCGTTCATCAAAATGCAATAACCAATCAATAATTATCCATTTTCCATTATTCACTTCGTTCATCAACACGTCTCCATTAAAATATGTGCGGCATAGTAGGATACATAGGTTCAAGAGAGGCCTACCCCATTCTTATCAAAGGTCTTAAAAGGCTTGAGTACAGGGGTTATGACAGTGCCGGTGTGGCACTGATTAACGGCCAAGGCAAACTCAACGTATACAAGGCCAAGGGCAAGGTTTCAAACTTGGAGAGCACGGCAGAAGGCTGTGACACAACAGGCTACATAGGCATAGCCCACACAAGATGGGCCACTCACGGTGTGCCAAGCCAGACAAACGCGCACCCGCATGTATCAGCGTCAGGCCAGATTGCCCTGATACATAACGGCATCATTGAAAACTACGCCACACTCAAGGAGAAACTGATTAAACTAGGCTATAAGTTCAATAGCGAGACAGATACAGAGGTGCTTGTACAGCTGATTGACTATATTCAAAGGCGTGACAGTCTTGATTTGGCACATGCCGTAAGAATTGCGCTCACTCATATTGAGGGGGCCTACGCCATTGCAGTTGTTGACACCAAACATCCTGAAACCCTTATAGTTGCACGCAAGAGCAGTCCACTGGTGATAGGCATAGGAGAGGGTGAGTTTTTCATAGCCAGCGATGCCAGCCCTATCGCCGAGTACACAGACAAGGTGGTTTATTTAAGCGATAATGAGACCGCATCACTGGATCTGAGACACGGCCTTACAATCACAAATCTAGACGATGTGGAGCACACTCCTGAAATCCAAACTCTTAAGCTGAGCCTTTCACAACTTGAGAAAGGAGGATACCCTCATTTTATGCTCAAGGAGATTTATGAACAGCCTAAAACCATACGTGACTGTATGCGAGGCAGAGTTCCGGAATCAGGCACATACATCAAACTTTCCGGCGTTGAAGACAACAAGGAGAGATTCCTACAGGCTAAAAGGATAATAATTGTAGCGTGCGGAACATCGTGGCACGCCGCCCTTATAGGAGAGCACCTTATTGAGGATTTATGCCGCATTCCCGTGGAGGTTGAATATGCGTCTGAATTTAGATACAGAAACCCCGTTATAAACGCTGATGATGTGGTAATTGCCATATCGCAGTCTGGGGAGACCGCTGACACACTTGCCGCAGTTGAGCTCGCCCACAAGAGCGGAGCGTTTGTATACGGTATATGCAACGCCGTAGGCTCATCCATTCCAAGAGCAACAGACTCAGGCTCTTACATACATGTGGGACCAGAGATAGGCGTAGCCTCCACAAAAGCCTTTACAGGGCAGGTAACAGTCCTTACAATGCTTGCACTGGCTCTTGCAAAACTGCACCAGACCATCTCAGATGAGAAATATGACACCATTGTTAATGAGTTGAGAGAGGTGCCTTCAAAGATGGAGAATGCCATAAAATTATGTACCGGTATGGAGAATATGGCAAAAGTATTCACCTACGCACGTAACTTCATATATTTAGGCAGAGGCTACAACTACCCTGCCGCCATGGAGGGCGCTCTCAAACTTAAAGAGATTTCATACATTCACGCAGAGGGCTACCCTGCCGCAGAGATGAAGCACGGACCAATAGCTCTTATTGATACGGAGATGCCAGTGGTGGCCATAGCAAACTCAGACTCCATCTATGACAAGACAGTAAGCAATGTCCAGGAGGTCAAGGCACGCGGAGGCAAGGTTATAGCCGTGGTTGAGGATGGTGACACCAAACTCTCCGGCATGGCCGATTATGTAATCCGCACTCCACGCACACTTGAAATGCTGTCACCGCTTATGTCAGCAATTCCGCTACAACTGCTTGCCTACTATATAGCAGTTAACAAAGGACGCGATGTTGACCAGCCACGCAATCTTGCAAAATCTGTCACAGTTGAATAACACACTATGGATGAACTAAAACATGAATGTGGAATAGCGATGGTTCGCCTGCGCAAGCCACTGCAATTCTACACAGAAAAATACGGAACGTCAAGCTACGGCCTTGACAAGATGTACCTGCTCATGGAGAAGCAGCGTAACCGCGGTCAGGAGGGCGCAGGCATAGCCTGTGTGAGCCTTACGGCAGAG
Source organism: uncultured Bacteroidales bacterium (assembly GCA_900316125.1). Classification (GTDB taxonomy): domain Bacteria; phylum Bacteroidota; class Bacteroidia; order Bacteroidales; family Paludibacteraceae; genus Enterocola. The sequence goes on from ONBO01000014.1 coordinate 59,041, forward strand.
ATAGGTGAAGATTACATGTTCCGTGAAAGAGCCGAGGGTGCGGGTGCCATACAGGAGATATTCAGCGCCATACAGCGCCAACCTAAAGGGGAGATTTACATGGGGCATCTGCGCTATAGCACCACAGGACGCTCAGGCCTTTCATACGTGCACCCATTCATGAGACGCAGCAACTTCCGCTCCCGCAATCTGGCCGTGTGCGGCAACTTCAACCTTACAAATATTGACCAGCTCTTCCGCCATATAGCAGATTCAGGCCAGCATCCGCGCCAGGGCGCAGACACATTTCTGATACTCGAGCAGCTGGGCCACAGACTAGACATGGAGACAGAGAGGCTCTACGCAAAAGCCAAAAACCTTCAGGACTCTTACTCCATAACAGCCTATATAGAGAACAAAATTAAAATAGAGAACATCCTTTCACTCTCCGCCCCTTACTGGGACGGTGGATACGTAATGTGCGGTATCACAGGCAGCGGGGAGAGTTTCCTTATACGTGACCCCTGGGGCATAAGACCGGCATTCTGCTACATAGATGATGAAATTGTGGTATGCGCCTCAGAGAGGCCTGTTATTCAGACCGCAATGAACATTAACGCCACAGACATAAAAGAGATAGAGCCAGGTTGCGCCCTTATTGTTTCAAAAGACGGTTCCGTTAGAATCAGCAGGATACTCACCCCGCAGGAAAAGCGTGCGTGCTCATTTGAGCGCATATATTTCTCACGCGGCGGCGATGCGGACATCTATCTGGAGCGCAAGGCTCTAGGCCAGAACGTGGCAGCTGACGCAATAAAGGCTGTAGACGGGGACATTGAGAACACAGTAGTCTCATTCATACCAAACACAGCAGAGGTGGCGTTCTACGGACTAGTTGAGGCCATGAACGAGCACCTGAACACCATCAAGGCACGTAAGATTTCAAGCCTTGGCTCACAAATGAGCCATGAGGATCTTGAGAAGATACTATCCGCCCATATCCGCTCTGAGAAGGTGGCCATCAAGGATGTGAAACTAAGGACATTCATCTCTGAGGGCGCAGGCCGTGATGACCTTGCCGCCCACGTCTATGATGTTACATACGGAACCGTTAAAGCAGGTAAGGATAACTTGATTGTAATAGATGACAGCATAGTAAGAGGAACCACGCTTAAACAGAGCGTAGTGCGCATACTGTCAAGACTGCATCCAAAGAGACTTGTTATTGTGTCATCCGCACCGCAGATACGCTACCCTGACTTTTACGGCATAGATATGTCAACACTTGACAGTCTCATAGCATTCCGTGCGGCAGTGGAACTGACAAAAGAGGCCGGCAATGAAAAGATTTTCACTGATGTGTATGAAAAGTGCGTGGCACAGGAGAACCTTCCGGCATCTGAGCAGAAAAACTACGTGAGTGAGATTTACAATCAGTTCACTGCTGATGAGATTTCACGCAAAATTGCAAAACTAATAACACCCCAGGATATTGACATTGACATAAGAATTGTGTTCCAAAGTCTTGAAGGTCTGCGCTCTGCATGTCCTAACCATACAGGAGACTGGTACTTCTCAGGACTTTATCCAACCCCAGGCGGAGTACGTATGCTTGGCAAGGCTTACATGGCATATTATAGGGCTGAAAAAACAAATGGCGGTCACGCTTGACCGCCAAATGCCCCATCTTAATTTTTATTCTTTCTTACGAAGAAAACTAATATGTCACAAAGATACACAATTTTTTAGATTGTTACTAATCATCGACAGAATTTAACATCTTTTAACTTGTATTCTTTATTGCTTTAGTTTATTTAACATTTTTTGCACCTTTCCATCGGTAGTATAGTTTCCACTAATCAGCAGATTTTTAATAGCAGCCCCCAAGTCACTTACCTGTGAGAGGTCATCAACATCGAGCATCATCTCAAGTGTGTACTTCATCTTTTTTGAGTCACGATACTCCATTATACCCATGTTGTTACTACGCTGGTAGTCCGCCATTATCTCGTCTGCATTAGCCCCGCATAAAGCGGCAATTATGGCACAGAAAAAGCCGGTTCTGTCTGTTCCAAGACGGCAGTGTATACCGTATGGTGCAGAGGTCTCATCGGAGGCTATGAAATCAATAATCTCACCTATCCATCCACACGTCTTGGCACCTTTAGGGTCTGAATAGCAGGTCTCATACTTTGGTGTTCCCAGGCCAGTCTTTACGCCTACATAAAGAACGGCGCCATTATCTATAATCTCCTTATAGTAAGGAGAGATACTCTCTTTATGAGTCTCACCGCTAAATGTCTTGGTCTCAAGGTTCTTCTCCTCATTCTCTGAGAGGCAGATATCTGACTTTATACCGTATGACTCAAAATACTCCTTCACAAGTTCCACACGCTTGAACTCAGTATTATTGCGATTCTTGTCCGTGTACTTGAACGGATGATAGCAGCGTATAAGTTTTGAGGTTCCTGGCACTACTCGAACATTGGAGATATCCTGCTTTCCAGCCTCTGTAGTCAGGTCAAAGTCAGAGAGACTCTTCTTTTTGGCGGCCTGAGCGCTCTTTGCCTTAATCTCCTCAATATCATCAGTTGAGAATACAATGATTTGGTTGACATCATTTCCTGAAAATTTGTAGCCTGCAGGAAGCCATGACGGCGCATTCTTCCAAGAACCGTCAACTACAAACTTATACTCAGGCTGGCCGCAGTTGCCGGGGCATTTTATCATTGAATACGGCACAGTGAGATACCAGTACGGAAGCACTTTTGCGGTATCACACTTTGTGAGCGAATAGCCATCTGTGGTTTTCCAGTCATTAAAGGAACCGCGCACCTCCACTTTTTTGGCATTCTTGGCCTTCCACAGTGTGGAGTCAAATACAAATGTTATGGTACCGTTCTCCACATCTTCAAAGAAGCACTGCTTACGGGCGGATGCAAGAGGGTCAACATTTACAGGCTGGACATCGGGGGTGTCAGGAGTATCTGGCGAATCAGGATTAACCTCCTCCTTGGCTTTCTCTGTGACAGTGTCTTTTTTGCAGCCTGTAAACAGAACAGAGGCTACCAAAATGTAGTAAATGAACTTTTTCATATATTCTTATAGGTGGTTATGGTGCAAAATTAGGAAAAATTCCGTAATTTTGCACGTTTTTAGAAAATATAATAAGCTATGATAATACAGAAATTCGGCGGCACATCCGTAGGTTCCGCCCAAAGAATGAAAGAGGTTTCAAAACTGGTAAATGACGGCAAGAAGAAAATTGTGGTTCTATCCGCCATGTCAGGTACCACAAACACTCTTGTTGAAATTGCAGACTACCTGTACAAGAAGAACCCTGTAAGCGCCAATGAGGTCATCAACACTCTTGAGCACAAATACATGGGCGTTATTGATGAACTTTACAGCACTGGTGAGTACAAGGCCAAGGCTTGTGAGGCCCTAAAGGTTAACTTTGACCTTCTGCGCTCCCTCTGCAAGAACAACTTCTTTACTGTATTTGAGGAGAAGGTGGTGCTCTCACAAGGCGAGCAGATGTCTACCGCAATGGTGAACCTCTATATGAACGAGTGTGGAATCAAGTCAGTTCTGCTGCCTGCCCTTGACTATATGCGCATTGACAAGAACGAGGAGCCTGATACAGCATACATTCGCGAGCATCTGCAGAAAGAGCTTGACAGGCTGCCTTCTGACACAATGATATACATCACACAAGGCTACATCTGCCGTAACGCCTACAATGAGATAGACAACCTCAAACGTGGTGGCAGTGACTACTCAGCCTCACTTATTGGCGCAGCAGTAAACGCTGATGAGATACAGATTTGGACAGACATTGACGGCATGCACAATAACGACCCTCGTTTTGTAGAGGGCACACAGCCAGTGGCAAGCCTGCACTTTGAGGAGGCTGCTGAGCTCGCTTACTTTGGAGCCAAGATTCTGCACCCTACATGCATACTGCCTGCCAAGCTGGCAAACATACCGGTACGTCTGCTGAACACCATGGACCCTGCAGCCCATGGCACACTTATCTCAAACAAACTCACACCTCACAAGATAGAGGCTGTGGCTGCAAAAGACGGCATCACCGCCATTAAGATTAAGTCAGGCAGAATGTTGCTGGCATACGGATTCCTGCGCAAGGTGTTTGACTGCTTTGAGATATTCAAGACATCCATTGACATGATAACCACCAGTGAGGTGGGCGTGTCAGTTACCATTGACAACACCAAACATCTTGATGAGATAGTTAACGAACTTAAGAAGTTCGGCACTGTCACCGTGGAGAAAGACATGGTAATCATCTGCGTGGTTGGCGACATGAACTCTGAGAACACAGGATTCCAGGCCAAGATTGTAAGCGCCCTTAGTGAAATACCTGTACGTATGATTTCATACGGTGGCAGCAACTACAATGTGTCATTCCTTGTGAAGGCATCTGATAAGAAACGTGCGCTTGAGGCACTTAGCAAGAACCTATTCAACTAAAAATGAGCAAAGAGAACTTCCCAATAGAGAGTTTCAAGGCCATTCAGACTCCGTTCTATTACTATGACATGGAGCTGCTTGACGAGACTCTCAGCATAATAAAAGAGGAGACCGCAAAGTACGGGTTCACAGAGCATTACGCCATAAAGGCCAACGCAAACCCCACCCTGCTTAAAAAGATTGCGAGCTATGGATTCGGTGCAGACTGCGTTAGCGGCGGCGAGGTGAAGGCAGCGCTTGAGGCCGGCTTTGACCCTGCCAAGATAGTCTTTGCCGGTGTAGGCAAGGCTGACTGGGAGATTGAGACTGCGCTTGACGGCGGAATATTCTGCTTCAATGTGGAGTCTGTGCCAGAGGCGGAGATAATCAACTCAATAGCAGGAGCCAAAGGTGTTAAAGCAAGCGTGGAGATACGCGTAAACCCTAACGTGGACGCTCATACTCACGCCAAGATAACCACAGGTCTTAGTGAGAACAAGTTTGGTATAAACCTTTCACAGCTGCCTCAGGTTATTGAAAAGATTGACAATCTTGAGAACCTTGAGCTTATTGGGCTTCACTTTCACATAGGTTCACAAATCACTGATTTGAAGGTGTTTGAAGCGTTATGTAGCAAGGTTAATGAAATAACGGGTGAATTTGCCGCATCGGGGCGCATGTTTAAGAACCTCAATTTTGGAGGAGGCCTTGGGATTGACTACCAAGACCCTGACGGAGGCAGAATTCCTGATTTCAAAGGCTATTTCAAGGTGTTTGACACATGCGTAAAACGCAATTCTGATGTAAAACTACACTTTGAGCTTGGACGTGCAGTTGTGGCACAGTGCGGCACGCTTATAAGCAAAGTGCTCTACATAAAGGAGGGCGAAGTAAAGAAGTTTGCCATCCTTGACGCAGGGTTTACAGAACTTATACGCCCAGCCATGTATGACGCATACCATAGTATTGAGAATATAACAAGTTCTGATACAGAGGAAGTTTATGACGTGGTAGGCCCTATATGCGAGTCATCCGATGTTTTTGCAAAAGACAGAAAACTTGGCAAAGCAAAGAGAGGAGACCTTTTTGCGCTACGCTCAGCAGGAGCATACGGAGAGGTGATGGCCTCACAATATAATCTACGACAGTTACCAAAGGCATATTTCAGCAACAACCTGAAGTAAATGATGACTTTTCAAGACATATCAAACTACATACAGTGTTCACTTGTACCAGAGAACTTTGAGCCTTGGCAGATTGCCATATTCGGAGTGTTTGCAGCTGCTTTCCTGATACAGATGTGCTGGTGGTGCGGCTTTTTCACAAATCTGTTCCGCTACAACCGCAAATTCATCAGGAACCAGGTAAAGTTCAACTTTGAACAGCCTGAGGTATCAGTTATCATTTGCGCCAAGAATGAGGAGGAGAATCTTAAAAAGAACCTGCCTCTTATAATGAGCCAGCTCTACCCTGCGTACGAGGTTATTGTGATAAATGACGCGTCAAGTGATGATACAGAGATGGTTCTGGCCGAGATGAAGCTCCAGTACCCAAATCTGCGCACCACATATGTGCCTGAAAAGGCTAAGTTTGCGGACTCAAAGAAATTCGCCATCACACTTGGTATAAAGGCAGCCAAAAATGACATTCTGGTGTTTACTGACGCAGACTGCATACCAGAGAGCAAGGATTGGCTGGGCAACATAGTGCGCCATTTTGACTCAAAGACTGATATAGTGTTAGGATATGGGGCGTACAGTTACTCAGGCACACTTCTGAGCCGCATGCAAGTGCTTGACACGTTATTCATAGCCATGCAATACCTGAACTACTCTCTTGCAGGCAAGACCTATATGGGAGTTGGCAGAAATATGGCATACAGGAAAAGCATGTTCCTCAAATCAAGAGGATTTGCAAGCCATCTGAATTTGCAGTCAGGTGATGATGACCTGTTTATCAACGAGGTAGCCACACCTAAAAACACAAAAGTGGAGATTCAGCCTGAGAGTAAGACAATATCAGAGCCTAAAGAGACGTTTAGAATGTGGTTACGCCAAAAAGAGCGTCACATCTCCACAGGATCTTACTACAAAGCCGGCACCAAGTGGCTTATAGGGACAGAGATGGCTTGGAGAGTGCTCTTCTACGGACTGTTTATAGCCACAGCCGTTATAGGAAACTACGTAACACTGGCCATTGCAGCGCTGATGTTTATAGTAAGGCTTCTTACACAGTACATTATTATAAGAAAGAGCGCCGCAATACTTGGCGAGCATCAGTTTAAGGCAGGAGTGCTCCTGCTTGATATATGCATTCCGCTAATCAACCTTGGAATTGACATGAAGATCAGGTTGAGCGGAGGGTCTGTTTATAAATGGAAATAAATTGCTAACTTTGCAGCCCGTGAAAAAAACGTTATACATACTTGCCATTCTGCTTATCTCTGTAACAGCATCTGCTAAGAAAAAAGAGAGTCTCTCAAAAATTCTTAAGATTCCTGATATAGAGGTTAAGTATAAGTATGCCCTGGACTATTACAACAACGGGGACTACAAGAAGGCTATAACCCTTTTTGAGGACGTGCAAAGCGGATACAGAGGCACTGAGACAGCACAGCAGATACTCTACTACCTTTCCATGTGCTACGTGAAACGTAAAGATTATGAGAGTGCAGAGCACTATCTCTCGAACTATCTTAACACATACGTACGTGGAGAATATGTGGAGGAGTGCAATTTTATGCTGGCCTACTGCTACTATAAGGAATCCCCACATTATGAGCTGGACCAGACATCGACAGTAAAGGCTATTGAACAGCTAAACCATTGCCTAACCCTCTACCCTAACCATGAGAAGGCTGAGGATGCAAAAGTTATGCGCACTGAGATGCTTGACAAACTGGCCAGGCGTGAGCTTGCAAATGCAACCCTCTACTATAACCTCGGGAACTACAGAGGAAACAACTACCGTGCAGCCATAGTGGTGTCTCAGAACGCCATGAATGACTATCCGGAGTGTAACTACCTGGAACAGTTCGCATTTATAATAGTGCGTTCCAAGTATAAAGAGGCCTTAAACTCCAACACAAAGAAGATTTATATAAGGAGTGAGGACGCCTGGGATGAGTGCTATTACTTCCTCAATGAGTACCCCGATACAAAACATCGTCGTGAGGTGGAGAAGATGGCGGCTCATCTTGATAGAATTAACAAAAGCAAACTTAAATTATAATTTAAATAAAATGGATTACAAAAAATCAAACGCTCCTACATCTACAATTACCAGAGATGTAAATTCACTCTGTGAGAACACTGGAAATGTTTATGAAACAGTATCTATTATCTCTAAGCGTGCAAACCAGATTAGTCTTGAGATAAGAGACGAACTGAAACGCAAACTGGAGGAGTTCTCAACCAACACAGTGGACAATCTTGATGAGGTTTTTGAGAACCGTGAGCAGATTGAGATTTCAAAGTATTACGAGCGTCTGCCTAAACCAACCCTGCTTGCAACACAGGAGTACATTGAGGACAAGACCTATTTCCGCAACCCTGCCAAGATAAAATAAGTTGCAAGGCAAACATGTAATACTCGGAGTTACAGGCGGTATTGCGGCCTACAAGGCGGCGTACCTTGTGCGTTCTCTGGTCAAAGCTGGCGCAGAGGTCAAGGTCATTATGACTGAAAACGCAAAAAAATTTGTAACTCCGCTTACATTTTCAACTCTTTCAGGCAACCCTGTATATACAGAGTTCTTCAACCCTGAAAACGGAGAGTGGCACAGCCACGTAAAACTCGGAGTGTGGGCGGACCTGTTTATTGTGGCTCCCGCCACAGCAAACACCCTGTCCAAAATGGCTCACGGCATTGCAGACAACCTGCTCACAACCACATATCTTTCAGCACGATGCCGCACATTGGTGGTTCCTGCCATGGATTTGGACATGTATGCGGCAGCCGCCACACAGGACAACCTTGAGACACTGCGCCGCCGTGGCGTCATAGTCATGGATCCTGCAAGCGGATTCTTGGCAAGCGGCCTTGAGGGTAAGGGTAGAATGCCTGAGCCTGAAGATATCATGCGCTTTGCCGCAAATGTACTGGCACAGCAACAGGACCTTACAGGTAAGAAGGTTCTTATCACTGCAGGCCCCACATACGAAAACATTGACCCCGTACGCTTCATAGGCAACTACTCCACCGGAAAGATGGGCTACGCCATAGCAGATGAGTGCGCACAGCGCGGGGCTGACGTAACAGTGGTTTCAGGGCCTGTAAGCATAGAGCCCAAGAACAAGAATGTAAAGGTAGTAAGCGTAAGGAGTGCTGCGGAGATGTTTGCTGCCACAGACAAATTATTTACAGAGGCGGATGTAACCGTACTTAGCGCCGCTGTGGCTGACTTTACACCAATTGTCAGCGCCGATGAGAAGATTAAGAGGGAGAAGGATAATCTCACACTAGAGCTCCGCCCTACCGTGGACATAGCCGCATCGCTCGGCAAAAAGAAACGTGAAGGTCAGATTTTTGTGGGATTCGCACTTGAGACAAACAATGAGGAGCAGAACGCCCAGTCAAAACTAGAGCGTAAAAACTTTGACTTCATTGTCCTCAACTCAATGCGCAACCCTGGCACCTGCTTTGGCTCAGACAACAATCAGATTAAGATAATTGACAGAGACAATATAACAAGCCACCCGCTTAAATCAAAAGCAGAGGTAGCCAAGGATATTGTTGACAAAATAGTTTCATGGGGAAAATAAAAGCCATATTGACTACAATTTTTCTGTGCCTGGCATTAAGCGGAATGGCGCAGGAACTCAAGTGCAAGGTCACGGTAAACTCAGATCAGATTCAGGGCACAAACAAATCTGTGTTTGAAGCGCTTGAAAAGACCATATATGAATTTATGAACGATCGTCAGTTCACTGAATATAAATATGATGAAAAAGAGAAGATTGAGTGTTCTATATTCGTCAAGGTGAACTCCTACGCAGACAACTACTTTAATACAGAGTTTCAGGTTCATGCTGAACGTCCTGTATATGGAAGCAACTATAAATCGCCTATTTTTGCCTTTAGTGACAAGAACGTGAATTTCGGATACTCAGAGGGGGACCAGATGAACTTTGACATTAACGCATTTGGCAATAACCTTCCAGAAGTTCTGGCGTATTACGCATACATTATAATAGGAACAGACTGTGACTCCTTCTCACGTATGGGTGGCACTCACTTTTTTAATTTGGCAGAGCAGATTGTGAATCAGGCGCAGAGCACTAATGAGGTGGGATGGAAGGCGTTTGAGGACAATCACAACCGCTATGCTCTTATTAACAACATACTTGATGACGCCTCCAAACCTTACCGTGAGTTCTTTTACACATATCACCGACTGGCGCTTGACAACATGTACAAGTCAGCTGATAACAGCCGCGCTATGATTGTGGATGGTCTGGAGACCCTGAAAACCTGCTACAAAGCACGCCCTTCAATGATTATTATAAATGAGTTCACCGCAGCCAAGTTTGATGAGATAATCAACATCTTGTCACAAGGGTCAAAGGATGAACGCAAAAAAGCCTACGACATTTTCAGCTACATAGCCCCCACTGAGCAGAAAAAGTTGGAGCAGTTGAAATAAGCAATGTTAAAGCATCTTCACATTGAGAATTATGTTCTCATTAAAAGTCTGAACCTTGATTTTCAAAACGGGTTCTCTGTTGTTACCGGCCAGACTGGCGCCGGAAAGTCTATTATTTTAGGTGCATTAAACCTAGCCCTTGGAGCCAAAGCTGACACAAAAGCCATATTTGAGGGAGAGAAGAAGTGTATAATTGAGGCGGAGTTTGACATTGAAGGCTACGGTTTGGAGGAGTTTTTTGACGATAATGACATAGACTACAGCCACATCTGCATAATTCGCCGAGAGATTACTGACACTGGCAAGTCCCGCTCATTCCTAAATGACACTCCTGTACTGGTCTCAGTGCTTAAACAGCTAGGCGGGAAACTTATAGATATTCACTCCCAGCACAGCACCCTACTGCTTGAAAGCAATGCCTTCCAACTTGGCATAGTTGACAGCGTGGCTGGTGATTCAGAAATTCTGGAGCGTTACAAATCTCAATATGAGTACTACCAGAGCGTATGCCGCTCACTGATAGAGAAGACAGAAGAGGCGTCAAACGCCAAGAGCAATGCAGACTATATTCAGTTCCAGTATAACCAACTAAAAGAGTGCAACCTCAGAGATGGCGAGCAACAGGAGCTGGAAGGCAGAATTAACACCCTTGAACATGTATCAGACATTAAAGAGAGCCTTGAACGCTCCATAAGTGCGCTTGATTCAGATGAAGGCATACTTTCCGCCATGCACACATTGCAGTCTGCGCTTGAAGATATAGCATCATTCGGGAACAGTTTTGAAGAACTGCTGCACAGAGTTACATCATGCCAGATTGAACTCAAAGATATCTACGAGGAGATTGAGCGCAAGAACAACGATGTGGAGATGGACCCTGCAGAACTTGAGTCAATGCAGGAACGCATGAGTCTCATATACACCCTGCTACAGAAGCACAAGGTGCGCACCGTGGAGGAACTCATAGAGATACGTGACTCACTGGCGTTGCAGCTTGGACAGATTGACAATTTTGACGAGGAGATAGAGGTGCTTACCAAGGAGAAGGCCGCCATATATGATGATCTGCTCAAGATGGCTAAAGAGATATCCAAGATGAGGGTGTCCGTGGCACCAGCTATTGAGAAGCAGGTAATGGAAACCCTTGCCGCACTTGGCATGCCTAACTCTGTATTCAAGGTTGAAATTACAAAAACCGCCGATATCACCCCTACAGGCACTGACATTGTTCAGATGCTTATATCATCAAACAAAACCAAGCCTCAGCCCATACAGAACTCAGCATCGGGCGGAGAGATTTCACGTGTAATGCTCAGCCTCAAGGCTATCATAGCATCTAACAGCAACCTGCCTACCCTGGTGTTTGATGAGATAGACACAGGCGTTTCAGGCTTGGTGGCATCACAGATGGGCGCCATACTACAAAAGATGTCAGACGGCATGCAGGTTATCTGTATAACCCACCTGCCACAAGTAGCCGCCAAGGGAGAGCATCACTACAAGGTGTTTAAAGATGAAAACACCAACCCTGTTCAAACATACGTCAAACTGCTTGACGCTGAAGAGAGGGTTGGTGAGATTGCTGCAATGCTCAGTGGTGAAGGAGTTACTGAGGCTGCTATCAATAACGCAAAAGAGCTACTTAATACTGCTCCTGCTCGTTAGGAAAATCCTGGCTCTTAACATCACTCACATAATGCTTCACCGCTTCAGTGATAACCTCGCCTATATTGGCGTAACGGCGCAAGAAACGTGGTGAGAAGCCCTGTGTTATACCTGTCATATCATGGAACACAAGCACCTGGCCGTCAACGCCGCCACCAGCACCTATACCAATCACTGGAATTCTAAGGGATTTTGAAACCTTCTCAGCCAGTGCCGCAGGAATCTTCTCAAGCACAATGGCATAGCAACCGGCATCCTCAAGAAGTTTGGCATCAGAGAGCAGTTTCTCTGCTTCAGCCTCCTCTTTGGCTCTTACATTATATGTACCATACTTGTTAATTGACTGAGGCATTAACCCAAGGTGTCCCATCACAGGAATACCTGCGGCAATTATTTTTCTGATATCCTCTATAACCTCAAGGCCGCCCTCTATCTTCAGAGAGTCTGCACCGGTCTCTTTCATAATCCTAATGGCAGCCTCAAGACTCATCTTAGGGTTACCTGAACATGTGCCAAACGGCATATCCACAACCACAAGGGCTCGTTTGGCCGCCTTTGCCACACCCTTAGCCAGAAAAATCATCTCATCAAGGGTTATTGGCAATGTGGTTACATTACCGCATACCACATTAGAAGCTGAATCACCTACAAGGATGACATCGCAGCCAGCCCCGTCAACAAGGGTCGCTATGGAATAGTCGTACGATGTAAGCATACTAATTTTCTCACCTCTCATCTTCATCTCAAGCAGACGGTGAGTGGTCACTTTACGCTGATCTTCACTTTGATGTACAGACATGATAACTATAAAAAATTAATTTAATTTTTGCATCCTCTTCACATTTCTACGGTGCAGTATATAATATTCAAACACTATGCTGCCCCTGTAGGCTGAAGGGATTGATTTTGCTATTGAAACTTCAAGATTTGCTCTGCGCTTAGCTCTGAAGCGCGATTTCATTTTTATAAAATCCCATCTGGCACGGCGTACCGCATTAGCGTTTGCAAAATCCCCTTTGAAAAGGAACACAAGCGCAGCCAGATAATCTAAAAAGAATCTCATTATAGCTATAGGAACCAGATGTTTAGGTTTCAGGTTCTTGTATAGCATTAGCAGATTATTGCGGAAATTATAATATGTTTTCTGTGGGTTATTGTAGTTTAGAGTTCCGCCACCAAGATGGTAGACCACACTGCTTGGCACAGCGCCAACCTTACGCCCCCTGGCATTGAAACGGAAGCACAGGTCAATCTCCTCCTGGTGCGCAAAGAATTCAGAGTCAAAACCTCCGTAATCTATAAAGTCCTTCCTTCTCACAAGCATGCACGCCCCGGAGGCCCAGAAAACAAAAGCCTCATTGTCATACTGCCCGCTATCAACCTCTGTATAGTCCATAATTCTGCCACGGCAGAACGGGTAGCCCAGAGCGTCTATCAGGCCGCCTGCCGCACCCGCCTTTTCAAAACGGCTACGGTCAGAGAGCTGCATTATCTTAGGCTGACAGGCTGCCACCTTAGGGTTGGATTCCATGTACTTTACAAGAGGTTCCAGGAATCCAGGCGTAACCTCCACATCGCTGTTTAGAAGCAGCACATATTCTGTGGTGGCTCGTTTGATTGCAATGTTATAGCCCTCTGCAAAACCATAGTTCTTTTGGAACTGGAAAATCTCAGCATCAGGCCAACTCTCTGTGAGGTATTCAACGCTGCCGTCTGTAGAGGCGTTATCAGCCACAATTATCTTAGCCAGATCTTTTGAGACTGACTTAAACAAAACAGGCAGAAACTTCTCAAGGTAGCCTCTGCCGTTATAGTTTAGTATTATGATTGAAACACGTACCACTTACACTTTAGTTGTCTACAGTAAGACTCTCAAAGTATTTGGCCTCAGCATCCATAAGGTAATCCAGGTTGCCTGCCGTAATAGATGTAACCTCATCTTTGGCAGCCTCAGCCAGGAATTTCTTTTTGAACTCATCGGGGTCAATCACACACTTGTCATCAAGTATGTACATGATGTCAAGAAAGTACTGAATGTCATCATCAGTGAACATCTGCTTAGCCTCATCAGGCAGATTAGCCTGAATGAATTTTATGGCATCATCATCATCGTATGCATCAAGCACCTTATCTATATCCATAGTCTCTAAATATATGTGGCCACTAAAGTAGTCAATTTTAATGAAACAACACCAATTTTCCTAAAATAAATGCATTATCTCTTGATGAAACGCTTAACATTGGTTCCATCTGTTACAATATAGATACCAGATGTAAGATTTGAAACATCTATGGTCTCAATTGTCTGCTCCATCTTAATCTGTTTTACCACCTGACCTGTAAGGTTCATTATGGTAATACTCTCCTTAGGCAGGTAAGATGACGTAATGGTAAGTTTCTCATCAGCCGGGCTTGGGAACACTGTAAAGTCAGCATCAGCGGCCAAAGTCTCAACATCAACGGTACAGTTGTTAAAGTCACCCTCTGTTGTGCCAAGTATCGCGTTACCGCAAATATAGGCGGTACCCTCCAGACATGTTGATGAAGATGTAACCTTAAGAGAACCTGTCACTGAGATGTCAGGCTTCTCAATGCTCCCCTTACCCTTCTCTACAAGCAGTTCCTTAATAGTTACGTTACCAGTGATTACGGGGCGCACATCACCGTTGTCAGGTATCACAACCTTAGAGTTTGCAGTAGGAGTCATGCCCTGCTCCCAGTTGCCGCAGTCTGTCCAGTCTGTGGTGCCCATCTTACCAGTCCATACGCTTGCACGTGTGTCTGCACGGTCACTCATAGTGTTTGAAACAGATGCAGGAGCCTCATACGATGCTCTCACCCAGCACTTCTGCCCTATGTTCTGTGCAGAGTTGTTCCAAACCTTCATTGCAACCCACCCTGATGCAGTAGGTGTATAGTTTACAGTCACATCCTTTGTGCCGTTTGCCTTGGCAAGCAGATTGCCGTCAAGGTCATAAAGCGCAAGAGTTATGTCATTACCATTGTTTGCAGGGTGCATTATTGCTGTGATTTTCTTCCCCGATGCGGCGTATATCTTTCCAACAAGACGCTGTGCGCATGATTTGGCTGGCAGCTGACCGCCCTGACCAAGAGACTTGCAGTGGCTGTCACCAAGGTCATCAGCCATCTCCCACTCCTGAACTGTGGTGTGACTGCGGTACGGAGTGTAACCAGTTGCACCAGCCGGAGCCCATATTGCAACACCCTTGCCATAGCCTGTAACAGGTGGCACCCAAAGTTCCACACGACCATCAGACCAAGCATGAGGATTACCGCCTGAGTAACCCATATAATCTTTAAGGTCCACATCCCTGAAATCAGAATCAACCCAAGTATTATGCCAGTTGTCTCCACCAGCGTCTGAAATGGCTATCAGAGCACGGCCTGAACGCTCAATAATAAGCAGATCCTCATCCTGCCAACGCACCTTGTAATCTCCCCACTTATAGTTAAGCATCTGATGCGCCTTGATAATATTAACTATATCCTGACGCACAGGCAGCTCTGTGGTGCTTGCAGGATGGTGTGTCCAGCGGTTTGAGTTGTTTAGATTGAATAGGTCCTCCATATATACGCAGAGGTTACCATCCAAAGCTGACAGAATAGCGTAAGCCATAGGCATACGCCAGTTGCGTGGGTCAAGAGGACCGCCCATATCATCGCTGAAGCTCACATAGTTACCTTTGTCATCAAGTGTAGGACGGAAATTATCATGGCTGTTTATGTAATTTGTGGAGCGGTGAACCTTGTGGCCGTCACCGTATACAGCGTAGCGCATACCAAGCTGGTCATTAACCACAGAGCCAACATTACCGTAACCTTCTCCTCTTCCTACTCCCATCACGGATGAGTGAAGCGGTACATCAAAGGCACCCATAAGAAACTCGTCACCACCGTTAGCATGCATTACTCTGTCAGTATAGCCGTCAATCTCATCCTTGCCTCCTATAAACTCACCTATGTTAAACATATCCTCGCCGCCGTTGCACCAGTCAGACATACCATACTTTATATTCCAGCTCACATCTTGCTGCACCCACTCAGGGAAGTGTTTCACAGCATCCCAGCGAAACCCGTCCACTCCAGTCTGCTTTTTAAGCCACTTAGCCCACTCACGCGCATTGTTAAGCATATAGTTAGGGCCTTGTGCAGGATTGTAAATGGCGTTTGAACTCTGGCCGTATGCTCCTTCATAGAAACAGTTGTCAGGGCCCCACCAGGCTGAGCACCAGTCACCGTCATTACAGTTGTGACCCTCATTTGGGTGGAAGTTCTCCCAGTTCTTAGGCCAGCGTCCCTTACGGCTCAGATAGTCATTGGCGCCACCGTCCTTATATGGAGTCTCATAACATACATATCTAAAGTTTTTCCACTTGTCATCCCATGCGGCAGGATCCTGACCGCCAGCACCGCCGTCTTCACCACCCGGGTCTGTAGTGTGGTTCAGAACGCCGTCACATATCACCTCTATGCCATTAGCGTGCATCACGGCGATCATACGCAGGAGGTCATCCTTTGTACCCATACGCGTGGCATTAGCAGCGGCACGCTTGTCTGTACGTCCTTTCTGATACTTGTCACCAAGGTCATAGTAGTCAAACGGGGCGTAGCCTACTGAATTAGTACCTGAGTTCTTGCAGAACGGCGGCACCCATACAGCATTAATACCTATCTCCTTCAGGCGCGGAGCAAGCTCCGTAAGATAGTTTGCGTATGCATCATCAAAATTACTGTTGTAATAGTCCCACCAGAAGGCTTGCAGAACCACACGTTTCTTATCATCGCCGGCGTATGATACTGATACATAGCCAAGTAGCAGCAGGAGTAAAGAGAGGGATTTGAGGCATCTGCCTACGGAGGAGAAAATTTTCATAGAATACTTTTTAAGGTTGTAGCCACAAAGATAAAACATCTGAAAGAGAAATGCAAGAAAAGCGGCAATTTAGTCAGCCAAAGAATACACCGCATCTTGACGGCCCAGACAACCTCAAGGCGCAGCCGTTTGTGAGGCATGATTAAACCAATTTATTCACGTCACTAAAATTTCATCCTCCCGGAAATTGCATTAATACAGAAACGTTCTGTTATCAGGTTGGCAAACCTTTATTGCTTCATCCATTATGGGATGTTCTATGTCAAAGTCGCATTCATAATCCTCATTATACTGTGTAACAGGATATTGGCCAATTTCGTTATTATAATCACGGCCACACATGTAACAACCCATGCGGATCCAATATGCAGTGTTTTTACCATAAAAATAGTACGTAATATAGCCGTATGATCCGGAATCCTCTTCATACCCCAACAAATTAACTCGTGGTTTTGATTCTATGGGATCATTTATGTTCCAAAGGGTGAATCTGAGCGTATCGGTCATTTCATCTATTCTCACTCTGTAATGCTCTGTTTCCATATAGTGCCTGCACCTGACATAGTTTCTTATTGATTTGTGAAGTCCTTGCTTCTCCAAAGAAATCCGTTTCCGAGTCAGATTTTTAATAAAGTTTGAGCATTCACCTACGGCTATCAACTTACCATTTTCACTAACTACAGCTGACGATGCAAAAGTAACAGTACCTATGTTGTATTGGAAATTTAATGTTCCGTACATGATGCTATCACAAACCTCTTTTGTGAAAATACTGTCATACATGGCGACAAATTCATCCTCGTTCTCTATTATAACGTAACGGTTTATCATCAACGGAAAATCTGTCATCTGCTTAATTGAATCCACATTGCCATTAGCCACAAGACGGCGAAAAACTTCCGCCTTATGCCTGTATGATTCATCTGGGTCATACGGCACAAAAACAGCATCCATAACATTTGTGACGGTCTCTGCATCAAAACACCTCTCAGTTTGTGAACTTTTACCTGAGTTTGCAGTACAGGATACCAGAATGGTCATAAGCGCAAAAAATAGAAGGGAGCTAAGGAAATGTTTCATATTGTTTCTATTGACGATTAAGCCACTTTATGGTATGGTCTCCCATTTTGTATTCTATGGATTGTACGTAAAAGTCTCTTGTATTATCAAAGGCATCCAAAGCCTGTTTTTCAATCCAAGAATCAGATGAGAACTGAGCCTTGTCTTTTGCGGAAACTTTTGTCGGTTTCCCTTTATGGAAAACTATTTTCATATATTCCCATACTCCATCCTCATAAAAAGTCACAATTTCCTGATGTTCAAGATAAAACTCACAGCTATTGCAAATTGCGTTATAAGGCGGATAGTTGAGATGAGTTAAAGAGCTACCATTTATGCTATACACGTTAAAGTTATTTCCACCACGCTCCCTACTGTAATCAGACACAAGAAGTTCCGGTTTGCCATCAAAATTCACATCATAAAATTGAAATGAAGTATGGTATCCCAAAGGATTATTGGAACTATAGTAAGGGTTGTCTTTCTCTGGCAATATGTATTTAAACACGTAATGTTCTCCATTTTTCCAATGAATATTTCCATACGTTGTGCTGTAGCATGAATAGTAGTCTGAATGGAAAACAAATTCCACCTTCCCGTCCTTAATAAAGTTCATTGTCACCTTCCCCCACTCACCATCTTCTGAACAAGGGTAAAAATAACCGGACACCTTATAACCGTTTACAACCCTATCATATTCAAAAGAAACTTTGATTGTGGTATTTTTAGGATCTTCAGCAAAAGCACTCTCTCCTACAAGAAGCGCAAACAGTATAGGGAGAATAAGTTTTTTTATCATAAACGTGTATTTATAGTTTTACCATATTATTGGGCTTCCATCAATATTCTTCCTTTACTTCCTCACACGCTACACAAACGCTGTACGGGATAACGTGGACTCTCTTTCTGTGTTTTTGATACCAGCCTAAAAATTTACTACAAGCAGGGTCATCTTTGCTGTCTAAGAGTTCGTTCACATACAGTGCCGCCACTGGACTCTTTACGCATATTAACAGCTGCCAGAAAGTCAAACATATTGAGATCAGTTCTTAATCTTGATAACACTGTTCTTGTTATCTATCTCTATTCTGCCAAGGCGGCCCAGTACGCTCTGCCCAAGCAGCAGCGGAGCTTTCTGGTTGCGTACCACAGATGCCCTAACATTGGTAAGATTATGCCCGCCAAAAGTCACATTTTTAAGGTTAATAACCGTACCCACGGTGACATCGCCGTTGGCATCCACAAAATTCTGGCTTCCTATCACGTCTTTTTTAGAGAGGTACCCATTCTTGAACATAAAGTTAGCCTCCACAAGTGATATGCTAACATCGGAGGCTCCTGTGTCAAACACAAAATAGAGAGGCAAGTCATTTATACTGCACTTAACCTTGCATACACCACCATCCTTCGTAAACGGCACTTCTGACACACTGCCGTCATTTGGCAAATCATTGTCATCAGAATTCTCTTGAGGTTTCAGCACATCAGAGTTCCGCTGCTTTTCACGATATTCTTCAACCAGTTTCTTATACTCCTCCGTATCACGTATTGACTGCAAGTCAAAGTCACATTCCACATGATATGAGTATGTATCTCCTTTTTCAAATGACGTCTTCAAACAAGAGAGAGACTTCTCTTTGTTTCCCATGCGTGCATACAGGCACGCTGCATTGTAATATGAACCAGCATCTAAGGTGTCTTTGGCAATTACTGAATCCATTATCTCAACAGCCTTGTCGTTTTGTCCTAAACCTTGATACGCAAAGTAAATACAATAGTACTTTTCAGGCGTATCCTCTAATTCTATTACCTTGTTGTAATCTGCATTGGCAAGCACAGCATTGCCCTTGAGTTTATATAAATCGCCCCGACTCAAGTAGAGATAAGATATGCTGTCTCCTAACAAAATGGCAGTGGAATAATCATCTATAGCTCCTTGCACATCCAAGTACCTTTTAGCATCCGCACGATATAAGTACCCATCAGCAAAAGCCGGATATTCCGCCACTATTCCATCCCATATTTCAACCACCTCACTGAGCCGGCCCAGACTATACAACAACTGTGTTTTTATCTCCTTGGCACTATAATAATCAGGGTCCATATTTAGAGCCGCATTAACAGCCTCCAACCCATTTTCATACATACCCATAGCATTGTAACATTTAGCTATATTACAATACACAACAGATGACGGGTCCATCTGGTTTAATTTCTCGTATATACTAATAGCCTTCTCATAATCTTTTGAATAGTGGTATGTATATCCTAAATAGTATAACCAGACGGGGGTATTTGAGTTTTTAAGTTGCTCTACAGTTAGTTTGGATATAAACTTCTGTCTGTATGGATCTTTCAGGTTGCAGGCCAGTTCTAATGCCGTGCTTGCCTCATCATCGGAGTAAAGCATAAGCACCAAATTGTTCATTAGTTAATTCCCTAATTTTATGGCCTCGTCAAAATTCCCCCTTCCAGATTGGTTCCTGCCTAAAGCAACGTATAACCTTGCATCACCAGGCCTTATTTTCAGCAGAGCGTTATAATCAGCATCAGAGAGGTCATATTCTCTCAATTCAAAATAAAGCTGGGCACGTTCATCAAAATAATCATACTTACCATCCAGTTTTATGGCGTTAGACAAATCATCCAAGGCTCTTACAGTATCATTAAGAGCCAGATAGGTCTGAGTTCTCAATCCAAGCAATAATGCACGGGACGGTTTATCTTTTTTAGGCGCATATTTCAAACCAGCATCACAAGCCGCAAGCGCCTTACCATACTCCTCATTTGCAAGTCTAATTCCAGCTATAAAGATATAAGAGCCATAACTTTTAGGGTTTTCATTTATATCCTTGTTAAAATACTCAAGAGCCTTATCATACTGTTCCGCTTCCCAAGCCTCATGTCCACGGTTAAAATAGTACGACTCAGGGGCCTGCGATTTTGAGTCTTTGCCCAAAACTAAAAGAGAAGAAAAAAGAACCGCAATAGTGAATAAAAGTTTTTTCATAGGTGTGATTTTATTGTTAAAGTTTTACTGTTAATATGGAGAGGCACAAAGAAAAGACACATTATATATCCACTTAATTGTTTCCATTAACGAGTTTTATTGTTTATACTCATCTGAAGAAATAACAAACGAGCGTTTCCATGTTGGAGACACGTCTGAGGTAAAACAAAAAAGAATACTCAAATGGTTCCATTCAGATATAATCATCATATTGTCTTGAGTGTACTGCCAATTATCCAGAACATAATTCTTCAAACCATCGGCTTCAATTACATCCAGTTCTGACTTGTTCACATTTGAAAGACGCATATTATATATAATAGTGTCACTATCATCATGTCTTACGACTCTGTCAAGAGTAAAATCCTCAGAAATAAATTGCGCAGGAAGTTCTCTATTGTAATTAAACACCGCTTTTTCAAACACAGCCTGACTGGTTTTGTAGGAATATGACTTACTAGACAACGAGTCATACTCACTCGGAGAAAGACTAATCTGGTAAATATATACATTATGAATATCATTCCAAATTTCCGTGTAATAATAATGATGTTCACTGCATAACAGGGCGATTGGATTATTATAATCGCCTGAGGAAGAATGTAACACATTCTCTTTTGCCATTATTTCAGCAAGTTTTATCTGGGCAGAGGAATAATCAGTCCTATTGATTTGCGTTGATTTAACAACAACAAAACATGTGTCATCTGTTAAATACACATCGCTCAAGATTCCATATTCATTTCTTTGGGGTAATACTTTGGTAATCTCCGCAACAGCAGTTTCCATCTGTCCCTTATCTGAATGTGTGTCAACAAATACTTTAACAATTCCTAAACTGAACAAGCACAACAATGCAACCAAAACAGAGGCTATCAATATTTTATCTGTTTTTAGGAAATGCCTGCTTTGCTTTGGAAACTTTTGATACAATTCCTCAGACATATACAGATAAACTAAAAAAGCAGTCACCCATAGCATATTGCCGATGCATCTTGCTGGAGAATTCCAATAACTAACATCATCTGTTTTAGAGTAATAAGTAACAATATTTAAAACATCCGTGAATAGCACCAAATATAGTTGTAGTTTCCCCAGCCCAACAGCATTAGGCATCATACGCAAGAAAGCGATTACAGTATATATTGATAACGCAACAAAGGAGAGGACCCATATAACATCTACTGTCAGGAACCATACATTACCAAGGTTGAAAGACGTCTTGAAGTTTATCCAACCCAAAATCATAGTAAGAACAGCACCAGCACCTACACAACATAAATATAATTGGGCAAAGCCGCTATACCTTTTACTATTCTCTTTACGTACCGCTTGCTCTGCTTCTTTTTTTTGCTTTTCAACAGCATCCTCATCATAAGTATCACACGTGCCATCAAAGTCCGCTTTCGCATTCGTCAAGCCGCACAGTAAACCCTGGTTTACATCCATCTGTCGATGTTTGCACACCTTACAAAATTTCAGTTGTTCTTCTCTTGTCATATTATGAAATCAAGTAATTATCAAAACTTATCACAATCACAGTCACAATGTCACTCACTATAGATCCTAATATTTTTTGATTTATCATACCATTGTATATTTAGTGGCCATAACTTTATTCATCCTTTAACGTCCTTATCCGTCTCCGCCACTGCCACATCTTGGCACTGCGTATCATCACTATGATAACCAGCCTTAAAACCTACCGTTTTATGGTTGGCGGACGATGTTGAACCAGACTGGTATTTAGGAACCTGCCTAATTACAATAAGGTCATCTGACATGGCAGAGGAGAAGTGGTCCATTTCTGCTGACATGGACTTAAGCACATCAATTATTCTTGACGGCTGCGCCAGTTCAACCTGATACAAGAACCTCATAGACCTACTTTCCACCCCTAACAATGAGACATTGAGCCTTAAATTGGTCAGATAAAGCGTATGGTCTATCATAATCCTCAGGCCATCAGTATTTACATCATCGTACGCATCTGGCACATCCCAATAGGAACAAATACAAACCGTACAACTTTTGGAAAAATCATTCTGAAAAAAATAGACTTGATATTTGGCACCACGGTATGTTACAGTCAGTACTCCCTCATCCATAGAATAGTTGAAGCCATTCTCATACAATACCTTACGAGCCTTTTCCATGCATTTTTGCGGAGTGGCTGCCCTATTCAGCAGATAGTCAACAATAACAGGCACTGCAATAGCCGTAATCAGTACGGAATATAAGAGTATGTAGATGTAAATTCTTTCCATAAAGCAAATTTTTCTAACTCAGTTTAGTTTTGCTGTTAATGTGGAGTTTGGGGTTGGAGGTAACATGGGATTTGGCCGTTTATGCAGTCACATATGCATATTATGCTGATGGCATCCATTTATTGAGTTGAATATCTACCTTTCTTATCATCTCTGGTGTAATATACTTGCGCATACGGTCATAGACAACCTCTATTGATAGAATTTCGTCCGCCCAACCAAGTATAGGATGATTGCGCGTGGATATTAAATCAATGGGCAATATTAAATATGACAGTGCAGCATAAATTATTGCCTTATCTTTTGATGTGGTCTTATCATCCTTTAATACATAATAAAGCAACAGAGGCGTACGAGCCATTGATCTTCCAACCCTTTTACAAAAAGCAGCAAGACTATTCCAAAGAAGTTGAATATCCATCTCCTTCTATTTTATTAGTTTAGTAATTTCATTGATTATAAATCTGCCAACTTTTCGTTCAACACCCTGCTTTGTAGTTGGCACTCCAGTGGCACGTGCAACATTCTGTTTTACCTTAGATATACCAACAGCACGTTTCCACGAAAAAGTAAGTCCTGGAATTTTCATTTGCTAATTATATACGATTTTACATCCTCTTTTATTTTGTCTCTCTGCTCTTTCTCCCATTCATTTAGAACTTCTTTTGCAAGGCGTGTTCTTGTTTTGGCAATTTCTTGTGCAATCATATCCGTCGTCAGTTTATCCGCTTTCTCGTTTATATCAATCTGGGTCTTTTGTCGTTGCATTTCTGATGTCAAAAACTCATTCACCTTTTGCTCTGCAAAAAGTCTTTCCATTTTTATGGTGTCTCGATAAAGTTTGACATACAAACTATCATTATTAACGTCAAACCTGACAGGTATATAAAATAAAATTGATATGACCACAAAAACTATAATTAAAACCACTAATGAGTGCAAACCTGGTAATACACGAATAAAACAATATGACGTTCCAACAGCATACGATGTGGATAAAAGCCATTTTAAAAATCCATGATTTTTATGTGTAATTGCAAAATTATAGTTTGATAGGTAAAATTGATATGAGAGAAAAACTAAGACTCCTATCAGGGAAGAAATTAAAACAGGATTTTTAAGTCTCATATCATGGGCAAAAGCACTGAAGATCAAACTTGAAAAGACAGTTATCAAAGCTATAAATATTTCTTTCTTGATGAATTTTACTTTCTCATCAATACATAGATCAAGGATTTTGAAATCCACCCCAAAAAACAGCCTTTGCATTACTTTCCCTGACTCCATAGATTATCCTTCTTTGGTGTTACTCTTAATGTATTCCGTGGGATTTGCATGAATCTTTTCAAGTTCTGCCTTACGCCACTCCTCAATAGCGGTTTCTAAAAGTTCTGCCTGGACTGATGCAATATTTGACATCAATTGACTATTAGTTTTCACCTCTGCTTTAATTCGTTCTTCGTCAACTGCCAGAGAGATGCTTTTTTCAACTGCAACCATTTTTGATATTTTATCATTCTCTAAATCTAACAAGGCGTCATACGCACCTCGTCTAATAATTAATTTTGTTAGTATTGGGGTTAATTCAATCATCAAGAATAATAGTGTTATTGCTAAACTGATAATTGAAAAATTACGCGCTTCCTTTTTCTTTTGTTCTTTTACAGAATCAGAGTCAGTTTCCTTTATACCAGCCTTTTTTAGATCGCCTAATGCCTCCAATTGTGTAACAAAGTTATTGGTGAACGATTGTTCTGCAACTTTGTTTGCGACTTTTACATTGCTGTCAACTATTTGGATATCGTTTCTCAGACTTTCCTGCCGCAATAACAAAATAGTATCATTATTAACAATCCTATTTTTTAAATCTTGTTCATATTCGTCTTGAGCTTTTTTCCTTTCTTCTTCCTTTTCTTCTATCGTCTTTCCAATTGATGACGCATCATCATTATACCTTTTACGTCGTCCTTGATGATCTGTAATCCTTTTGTTAGCTTCAACTGTGTAACCCACAAATCTTTTATTACCCAGCGTATCAGTTACATATATATTGTTTTTAGGGTCAGATTTTATAGCACTTATTTGTTTTCGCTCTTTTTCAGCATTGTCTGAGGCAATTTTCTTTTGGCTTTTAAGTTCGATTATTTCTTCATCTAATTTACTTGCCTTTGGAGAAGTTTTGTTTAGTTCTCTACGCAAACTGTCATTAGCAGTCGTTAATCTGGAAATACTTTCTTCCCGATTCTCTATCTGGTACATTTTATTAAACTCAAATATGTTATCAGCCATTGCTTGTTCAAGATTTTTTTGAATTTGAGCTTTTAGCCTATCTTCAAAAATCTTTACCTCTATGGGTTTTGATATTGTAATTGCAATAATAACTGCAACAATGATACGAGGTGTAGCATGTAGTATATCAACACCAACTCTCTTTGCCCAATGTTCTTCTGATGATTTTGTAAAAGATGTAATGATGTATCTGTCAAGATTAAAAATAATAATGCCCCATAGTATTCCAAATCCAATAGATGGAATTAGAGCTGTCATATCCAATGAATCTTCATTGCGGAATACTGTATATAAAGCATATCCACCAGACAAAGATGCAAGCACACCCGTTAATAAAATAGTTGCACCCATACTTGCATACTTTGCCCATTCATGACGGCATTGTATTATAAGACTCTCATCCACACCTGCACACCACCACAAGAATCGTTTCATCCAAGATGGTTTTATATCTTCGTTTTTCTCTGTCATACTGATAATTTGCGTTTAATACTATTGATTATTCTCTTTAATGATATTTGCCCAGACACACCATTCTTTAAATTAGGAACATGTACATCCTGTAATCTATACCTATTCACCCTAAAGATAGGAGTACTAATACACTTAAAATCTGGGACATTGACAGACACATTAATTTTCTCATTAATATCAGGAGTGGGAACAAGTATTGCCTTAACTTGCGGGATTGGCAACATCTTTATTCTTTTGTGATATTCCTTTATTCCAAACTCATCTGTCACCCGCAAGGTATATATAGTTTCTTTATCTACACCATCAATATATGTAATGCTATCAGAGTCCTTAACTGCCACTCCGTCAAGCTCCACCAACTTTGCATGCTGTACTTCCCATGACAAGGTAAATGGTATAGAGGGGAACACATATTCTTTATCTGTCTTGTACTCAACTATTGCATCAGGAAAAACTTCAATAGTTAAAGGTGTATCAACAGTCGTCCTCTTATCTAATGCAAGGACCCTTAAAGTATAGGAGGTCGTTTTATTTGGTGTCAGTTCTAAAGTGCCATTATTCTTAATATTATCTTTAGTTCCCTCCGGCCCTATCAAGCTACTCTTTTCCGCATTTTTCACATTCCAAGAGAGAGTAACACTTTCCCCTTTACCAGCATGTAATTTTTGTGTGTCTGCCTTAAATGTAATAACTGGGCGAGGGAGGATATCGAGTTTGAAGGAAGAACTTACTCGTTTATGATAGTTATGTGCCGTTAATGTATAATCTGGTTCTGTAACGTCAGTTATTTCAATAGAATCAGCAGATGTAACATCTTCACCATTTAGTAGGATTTGAGTATAATTTTCTACACTCCATTTCAAAATGACATTATCGTCTTTCAGGCACACCTCTGGGAAACACTTAAAACAATGAATCTCAGGTAACTTTGTCATTCTATCCAGAATCACATCAAAAGGTTCAAGGGTCGACAAATCAGTGGACTTTAGATATTCTTCCAGAATTGTACATAACATTGATATTTCTCCACCAAATTGTTTAACTCGTAAAAACAACTTTGAATGCTGTATATCTGCAAAATCATCTTTAGTGAACAACAAAGCATAATCATCATCTTTAGAAATATTCCATAACGAAAAATCCTGTACTATTGCACGTATTGACAAATATATTATTAGTTCCGCAAAATAATCATCCTTATCTGATGACATCATGGTCCTTATGTTCGCTCTTATAGGATGTTGATAACCACTATATCCGGTAGTAGTTTGACTAAAGTGTTCATTAAGAGATTTAGAATAAAAATTATCATAATCTATCAATTTCACATCGCCATCAGATTGAACTATAATATTTTCATGTTGCAAATCTCCATGAGCGAAATGCTCAAAATGCATTTGGCGAAATATATCTAGTAAGTGATTTGATAAATTATTTAGAGAGACTTTTTTATCGGTTACAGATTTTTCACTAGACGTGATAACGGCATTAATATATTCCTTCAAAGATATACCCTCTACCCAATCCATTAACACTACATCTATCGGTTTGGAATCCACAAGCAATCCATTTTCCACATACTCTACATTCAACAAAAATGGCAGTCTGGATTTCGCCATATCTAACCCAACAAGTTTATATCGTTCCTTAATATTGGATATCTCTGTGTGCCATACACGAAGAGCTTTCTTATTATCGCCATTGCTAATCGGGAATACAATACAAAAACCTCCAGAAAAATGATTAGGTCCCATTATACCAGCTTCTGGGGCATAGCCCTTCAATTGAGTCACCGCATAAGACGACGGAGATTCAACAGCATCACTTATTTGTGTTTTACTGGGAAGCGCCATGATTAATTTTGAGAATAACGTTTACGAGCTTCCTCTTCATCATAATCAAGTTCAATTACGTTTTTTTTGTATGTAGGACGATGAGTCTCCACAGGAAACAATAGATTGAGCAAATCATCATCTATAAAGACTGAAGATGGTTGTTCCTGGTATTTATATAAATTTTCTAGTGGCTGAAGGTTGTCACAGTTCGGTTCTTGAAGAACATTCAATAAAATATCAATTATATACTTAATTTCTTGGTTCGAAGACTGTTGTAATAACGAAAACAGCCTGCTTTGTTCAGGATTTATCAAATCACTTTCTTTGAATAATAGGCTATACTCATCACGTGGATTATCCTCATCGTCAGTAGGTTCCCACAATGACATATCTTCTGCGTATGCTAACAAAGAAACATAAATTATGTATTCGGAAAAATAATCGTCTCTTTCCGTCGCGATAACATTTGTTTCCTTTCGACATGGATGTTGATAACCTACCAATCCAGAAGTAACTTGTATTTCATCGGTAAATGTTGGCACATATAAAGAATCGTAATCAACTAATCTAATCTCATTATTTTGCGTAATAATAATATTACCATGCTGAAGATCACCATGTGAAATATGTTTATTATGCAAAATATTCACCATTGCCTTAAATTTATTGGCTATATCTAGTATTGCGGATTTCTTTTGACTATCACTTGTATTGCCAATTATAATGCTATTCAAATAATCCATCAAATTTAAACCAGACACCCAATCCATACGAATTGCATCAATCTTAGAGTCTTCAATGTAAGAATCTGGAACTTGCAGAGCATTTTCAACAAATTCAAATTCCACAAAATATGGTATGTTTTGCGTTTGAAGGTAGTCTGCAATTTTTTTTATTCGTTCCTTGATACCATCTATTTCTTGATGCCAAACACGAAAAGCATATTTCTTTCCTTGTGAATTTATCAAAGGATATACCATGCAGAATCCACCACAATACATTTCTGCACCAAAGATGCCATTTAACGTATTAAATCCTGATAATTTAGGATCTAATATATTGCCTTTCGCTTCAACAGCATCGCCAATTTGTGTTTTAGTAGGTAGTGCCATAATTAATGCTCGATTTTGTGAAGTGTACGTTCTATTTCTTTATCTTTTGATTGAATTGTCTTAAGAGCCCTTAAAATACTACACAACTTATAATATCTTTTATCTTTATAATATCTTTTATCTTTATTAATACCAATTTCTGAATTTATGGCATCCATACAATTATCTATCGTTCCCTTTGAAAAATGGATATATTCAAACAATTGACTTACCCAGTCAAATATAGTACCAGAAGGTTTTTTGGATGACTTTGATACTTGACCCTCATAACAAGTAAGATCCTCATCAATTTTGTGCTGTTCAATAATCCCTACTTGCTCATCCTCAGTGATATTATAAGATTGTTGTCCATTTTTACTTATATCATCCTTTTTTAGCACATCTTCTTTTTGAACATTAGCTTCTTCTGCTGCTATAAGAGTATCAATATTTGTATTATAAATTTCTTCTAATGAAATAGAATCATCATTATCTCGTATTACTTTTATTACAACAGCAGTAGTGTCGTCATCTTTCATTTCCCCTAATTCGCGCTCTATTGAAATAAATTTAATATAATCATCCTGACTCTGCAAATCAACCAAAGACTTACGCTTATTCGGTTCCGTTCTAATAAACCAATCAGAAATAGCATCCGTTAATAGTACAAATGTATCCACTTCTGCCATTGTTCCCGACTCAAACACTACGGCACCATTATTTCTACCATGACAACTTGCAAAGTATTCAGGGTAATTGTCGAAAGTCTGTCCATTTTGTGATGCAACAGATTTTACAATATTGTACGCTTTATCCAATATAAATAGATAACTATCACCCAACCCCGTACATTTCCACTCTTTGTTATCAATCGAAAGGCCAACAAATGTACATGCAGCATAGTCACATCTTTCTTTGGACATATCAATTAAGAATTTTTCTTCGTTAGAAAGATTTTTAATTCTTTCATCAACCAAACATTTCCATTTCTCAATCAAAACATTTTCCCTAACCAATGAGTTGTCAATCACAAATATATCACTATGCTTTACATAATCATCGCTAAGTAATTCAGCCCATAAGTCTGGGAAAAAAGATGCACCTACGCCGTCTGCAATAGCGAAAGATGCATTTTCTTTCCCTATTGCAAACCTATCCGCACATTGGGAATACAAATCCCCAATATGCGGCATAATAAATGTTGAATATTGAAGTTTCATAATCTAATGTTGAGACACGCCAGAACCAAACGTAACAAAACGGACTAAGGTATCTCCTTTTGCATTAACAATAAAACCTTTTGAGCCAGTCATAACTCCTTCAAAACGTTGTGCCTTTGCTGCTCGAATAAAATCATCCGTCATCTCACTTGATATATCAAATAAGAACTCTCCCTCTGGAACTCCATTAAGAACTGATTTGTTTGTTGGGAACATGATTTCAGTTTGATCGCATGAGTCGTCCATATGAATGTTAAAAACAAGCACATTGCCATCATCTCTAGTTTGTATATTCATTACCTTTTGTGCTTCCTGCGTAGCAGAAGCTGCATTGTCAGGATATCCATCAGTTATATTAATAACGATTGGAGCTGGAACCTTTGCACTTTGAGATTGACGCTGGGAGAGCCATGTATTAATACACTTATTGGCTAAAGTAAACGCCTCCGCCATAGGCGTCATACCGTAAGATTTAGGTGCAATAATGGAAGTTCCGTTTGTCTTGCAATTTTTCAAATCAGATACAAAATCAGCTATCCACCCCTCTCTAATTATAGACACTCCATTCTCATTTCCATAACCTATAATTGTAACGTATACACGATTACGAACTTCTTTACCGTTAATACAACCCTTAAGAGTCTCAAGCATTGCGGCCGTAATTGATTCTGCGGCCCTTTGTTCGTTTGCTCCACTCATAGAGCCTGATTGGTCTATCAGATAAATCAGATGACCAGGAGTTTTTGTTCCCCATTGAATGTTTGGCATAATAAAAAAATTAAGTTGTTAATAATAAATTAGTTATTAGATCATATCAAATACTTAAAGCAACGATAACTGGACCACAAAAATATAACTCTTCACCTTACACATACACCACCACAATAAGCTGTCACATCATTATTGACGTTTCCTTAGATTTATCAGCAAAAAGTCCTTACCTCAACAAATTTGCACCGGACACCAATTAAGCCTATAATCACGATAATTCACCAAGCCATACTTATGTATTTTTCTTCTTAATGTTACCTTTCCGCTTATTTGTAACATTAAAACACAAAAAAAGCGGGGCATCATCTGCTGTCCATTTTGTCACCTTGGGTCCTGAGAAAACCACCACGATAAATGAACAGCATGAAGCCCACGCCGTATGCAGAGAACCATAGCCTTAATGGCATAGGTACACATCGCATACCTGCGGACATTCATTGCTGCATTGCTCTCATCGTGGTTTTGAAATTTCTCAGGTTTCAGGTGACGAGAATCAAAGCGTCAATAAACGCCTTCAATATGTTTTTAAGCCCACCCAACCGCCTCACATCTGAGGCTTTACAGCGTGGACTCATTTTGCAAATTTACAAAATCAAATTCTTATTTCCAATACGCTCTGCTGAAAGTATGAGAGTTTTACGGAAATTTAACATTTGAGGCAGGAGATCTCTCACATACGTTCGAGATGACGGGAAGAAAAAAACCGCCACAGCTGCGGGTTGCTGTGGCGGGATGGTGGCATCGTGTATAACGTCACTAATTCTTTCTGTGTTTCTCAAGTGCGACATCGTAGCCAGCAGACTTTTTCTCTAAATCTGAAATAGTATTCTGGCTGGCAAGTTTGCTTATCTCTTTTAATTCATCGGACCCGAAGTCTGCCCTGTATAGATGATTGGTCTTGTATAGAAATGCAAGGTACGCCTTATTGGCGGCTCTTTGTTCTGCCTCATTAAGTCTATGTTTTGCTTCTGCTTTTTGAGTGGCCTCGGTTCTGTTTGAACTGACATTTGACTCTGGTGATACGCCATCTGGCAGAAACTCTATTATGGTTGCACGGGCAACCACATATTGCCGGCGCTTAGGCATAACGGCACCACTCCACAGTGTACGCCACAAACTACTGTAATCCTTACGGATCTCTTCTACAGAGACATTAATAAGAGCCTGGCTGCCTTTTAGCTTGCAGCTCTGCAATAATTTAAGGTAAGCGCAATTCTTTGCCTTGTCAAGTCCTATGCTGTTCTTGTCATATTGGTAAACATACTCAACATCGTCGATTACTCTAAAGTTTGCCTTTGAAAGAACTACCTGCGTCTGTGTTCCATAATTGTTTACATTGTGCGGCATGTAGGTAATGGTTGAACAACTTGTGGCAATTATAGCCACTAAACTCACTCCGATAAGGTAATTTAGCTTTTTCATTTTGATTAAAGGTTAAATGGTTAAAAAATTCAACCCTTAATGGAGTGAGTCTGGCAATATGTAACATCAATTCCTGCTGTTTCCGCAAAAAATCCGCCACAGCAGCGGTGTGCGGTGGCGAAAAATAAAATTATAAGTCATTCAATTCCTTACAAACCTCTTTTGGTTTTCTTCTATGATGCGGATGTAGTTCCGTTTGTGTTTGTCTGTGGATAGGAATGAATTGTATATGAGAGAATAAACCTTGGGTTCAAATGATGAGAATTTATCTAAAATATCCTCCACACGTTTAGATTGTAATCCTATCTGAGTTCCAAATCTGAAAAAATCGTCTCTACAAGGGTGTCCCGTTTTTTCGTAATTATCGCTTTTGCAGAAATCCTGGGCAAACCCGTTTGCAAGCCCAATGTCATCTCCATTGATGTGCATTTTAGTGTTAATCAAGTCGTATGCAGGAGCAAGAATATTTTCTGTGCCAGTATTTAGAATTGAAAAATTTTTCAGATGTGCATCTCCGTTGCCAAATATATAGTTAAAAACCGTAAGCTTGAAAAACTGCTCCATTGCCACCATCCAGGCACTAATCTCCTTTTTAATGCAATTGGCAATATCGGAGTAACTTCCGTCATATTTAAAGTTTCCGCCGTCCTTTTCAAGAGTGTGGCCTGTGAGGGAAGCAAAATCTTCTTGATTAAGTTTTCTTTCTCCTGTAACATCGTACCGCTTTGTGATATATACAACATCGCCGTTTGAATCAAAACACAAACCGTTTTTTGCAGTGTCAATCCCATAGGCCTGATTGGCTATCTGCATTGTAAGATGCTCATTTGCAGGAATTTCTTTTCTATCTTTAATCTTATCAGCTGGTGCTGGCTTTAAGATATATGTACCCTGTTCATTCTTGTTTGCAAGGCGTATTTTATGGCCGTCTAACACAGCGGAGTATTTTTCCTGTGCGCCTGAAATTGAAAGGTTCTGCATATTTGACGCAAGATTGTCAGTTGAATCTTCTCCGTAAAAAGAGAAGTCAAGGTTGCAGTCAATCTTTTTGCCGTCAAACAGATATTTTCTGCCGTTGGGACTATATGTATCATACCCCGATGCAAGCAAAATGGGGCACGTATTTATTTCTCTCATTGTGTAATCCTCCTCAGTGAAACATTACCTATTATATCTTTTCCTGCAAAGAAACTTAGCAGGCCAAATGAATCTTTCTCATCAATGTGGTTATTTCTGCAGATGGTGCTTCTGTTCACGCCTTCTGGTAGCATGTTTGAAAAGAATGGGAACATGTATTGGCTAGTGTATGTCTCAAGTCTCTTGGGTAATGTTACCGATATGGGCGGAAAGTCAGAACCCACATACTCAGCCGTGTATGTGAAAGTGTAATGCCTGTTGTCATCCTCAGTAATAATGCCAGCAGGAACTGCTCCGTAGTAAACCTCTAAAGACCTCATTTACCAATCATTTAAAAAGTTTTTCTTATTTGCACAACCATCTCTAACCCAAGCGTCTCAAACAGTTTCTCCACAGTTTGTAGAGATGGGTTACCTTTGCCTCGTTCTATATCTTTGACGGTTGACACTCCAACACCAGACATCTCTGCAAGGTCAATTTGTGATAGCTTCAACTGCTTTCTTCTTTGTGTAATCTCCTGGCTGAAATTCATTTTGCAATCATAAAAGTATAATATAGCATACTTTAACCGCAAAGATATAGACTATTATTTGCAAAAACAAGAAAAAGTACGATAAAATGTACCAGCCTCTCATAAACAAAAATCCGCCACAGCTGCGGTTTGCGGTGGCTGACCTTCACTAAAAAAGGTTGACACATTTGAGGAGGTTAAACTGATTCTCTTTACACAATCACTGATTAAGTTTACAGCTTTTTAGGAATCTATTTTG
>ONBO01000029.1 GCA_900316125.1 uncultured Bacteroidales bacterium
ACTTTATCATTATTTAGAATTATAGAAGCTTTTAAAGGAAATATAAAAATAGATAATTGTGATATAAGAGATATACCTTTAAAAAAATTAAGAAGAAGCTTATCAATTGTACCACAAGAGCCTTTCTTATTAGAAGGAACTTTAAAAACAAATTTAGACCCACTTAATTTATATTCCGATTCTGAAATAGATGAAGTTTTAAAAAATGTTAAATTATATGAAATGTTAGAACATGATAATGCTAATAAGCACATTAAATTAAATGGAATAGATACAGAAATAAAAGAATATGGAAATAATCTAAGTTTTGGATGTAGGCAATTATTATGTGTTGCCAGAGCTTTTCTTAGAAAAAGTAAAGTTATTATTTTAGATGAAGCCACTTCCTCTGTAGACCAAAAGACTGAAGATATTATTAGTGGTGCGGTTGAAACTATGTTTAAGGATAATTGCTTCTCTATAATTGACTCAAGATACGTACAGGCTGGTCAATGGGATGTTCCTCTATCTGCAACAGATAAAAATGCAAAAGAGATTCTGCTGGTTGTGAGAAAGAATTGACTTCCGTACCAGCATTTGCGTATAAAGTATAGTTCGCACCCCATATATAAAGCTGATGATGCCCCCTCATTGTCAGCTTTTTTTCTGCCCGCATCTTAATGCTTAAGGCTATTGAAATGTTAAAAAATTACGCCGATGTAGAAATTTTCATTGCCAGTATATTGATTTTTATTAACTTTGCGCCCTTAAAACCGTCAAAAAGACAAACCAAAAAAACTATTGATATGAAGAAAACGCTACTCAGTGCCCTGAAACACGGTTCAGGCATTCTTCTCACTTTATTTTCTTTACTCTGTTCCTGCCAGGTGTGGGCGGATTACACATACACTCTATACATGTATGTGAATAATGCACCAAGTTATGTTTATGTATGGGATGCCAATGACAACTACATAGGAAATGCTTGGCATGGCACTGCGTGGGGTGACTTTTCAAAAACAAGTATATTAGAGAGTAAGTGGTACAAACATACAGTTACAAGCCCAACTACAACTTATGGTATGTTAGTGAATGATGGAAGCAGCTCTCAGTCATCTGACATTTCAGGGCTTCAAGATGCTTGGGTGAAAATAGATGGAAGTAACAGCGCATCAAATTATGGGATTCCAACTGAATATTTCATCCCAGGGTCTTTTAATAGTTGGAATACCAGTTCAACCAGTTTTACCGAGTTTGATGAATCTCACCTTGCGTTCGTGTATACAATGGTATTGGATGCGAATACGTATTATTACAAGATATACAAGGGCGGATGGTATGGAACAAATGCTAATACAACAAGAGGAAATTTTGGTGAACTTTCAAAAGATGGTGATGGAAATTTGAAATTCACGCTTACAGGTCGTAAAAAGGTGACTATTTATTATGATCCAGGTTCAGATGAGTCTTTTTTGGATGTTGATGAGGCATGTACAACACCTACTGTTGGAGACGTGTCTGGAGACGTTGCTACAGAAGAGTGTGAAGGTACAGTGGAGTTGAGTGTTTCTCCTACTGGTGGGACAGCACCCCTTTCATATCAATGGTTTAAAAATAATACTCAGACTGCATCTGGTGGAACTGCTGTAACGGGTAAAACATCTTCTAACACGTACACACCGCTAAGTGGCTCGTTCTACTATTATTGTGAGGTATATTCTGCGGGTGAATGTGAGGCTTCATATCATGCTTCAAGTAATCCAACAACTAACCGTGTTCAAATTAAGGATGCTCCTGTGGTAACTGCATCAGCAACAGCGGTTACAAATTACACTCCAGTTGTTGTTTCCGCAGCCGGACCTAATGTGGTGTGGACTAAGGATGTTAAAAGTGGAACGGATGAGAATAGTTATCTTTATAAGCCAACGAATAGTTCCGTAATATTCAAGGGGAAGGGAACTTCAGGAACTGTGGTTTATACAGTAACTGGAACCGCTGAAAATGGTTGCTCTTCCTCAGTTGACATATCTGTGAGCCAGGATGTTGATATTTGCCAATAACAATAGGATAAAACTCAAACTAAAAAGAATCAAGTTATGAAAAACAATATATACAATACTATAGGAGGTTTTGCTTCACGTATAACATGTGTAGGCAGGGTTTTATCTGTTATTTTCATGCTCGCCCTTGGCAGTAGTGCATGGGCTACGTATTATATTTACGGAGGAACTTCTAAAACTCCTGGGGCATGGAATAGTAAACTCGGTGAGTCTGGGGATGTTATAAGTTTTCCATCTGGAAATTACTATATTGGAATTAGTAAGAATGCTAGTACATATACAGGCGAACCTATATCCATGTTGGGGAAAACCTTAGTTAATCAAGTTGGAGATAACATGCCATATCTACACGAAGAAGGTCAGGACTCGTATCATCTGGTTTATTTCCAATTGACTAACGCTCAGATGGTAGAAGTAACCTTTGATGGATCAACTCTGACACTTAGTAATCCTACTTTTAAGTTGAGTGGCGGTCTCACATCTTGGACTGTGTCAGACGCACCTGAAATGACAGCGGTTGGCACTGGAACTTATAGTGCGTCAATGTTTTTGCAAGGTGGGCAAACCTACAGTAGTAACACATCAAATGGATTTAAGGTCGTTTCAGTTGCAAGTAGTGGAGCTGCCACTGGATATGGAGCTAATTCAGTGATTGACTATGATACAGATGCGCATAAATCAGCTGTATTGAGTAAAACCACAACCGCGGGTGATGAGGGGAATCGTTTTGGTATTAAAACAAATTATTCTGGAGTATATATATTCACTTATAATGCATCATCAAATACAGTTACAGTAACATACCCTGATGCTATTGAGGCCACTCCTATAGTACGTTGGGGAGCTTTGCCTATCCAAACAAGGAATGATACTTACAGTATTGATGGGTGTGACAGGTATGATATTAATGCCTCTGCCTATATAGCATCGCCAGGATGCCATGAAGGTAGTGAACAGACACTTGACAGTTTAAGGGTAAGACTCAGAAAGAAATCAGGAGAAACATACACAGAGGAGGAGATTGTTAGTTTTACAAGAGACGGTGGTTACGTAAGAAATAGTACGTATGATCTCGATGTCTTGTGTACTACAGAATTACTTATGTCAAGTGTTACCACTACAACCATATATATGGATATAGCAGGACATAACTATGCAATTGGTTGGTCGGCCTATAGTGATGAGATGGAAATCGAATATCAAGCTTGCAAGAAGTTTATAATAACACCAGAAGTAAATGAGACTTTTACAGCTTGTGATGGTGGTCATCAGTTAGCGCTGAGAAGTATGGTTAAACCAGCTACTGGTACTACTTGGGCTTTGGAAAAGTGGGATGGTTCAGCCTATGTATCTGTAACACCTTCAGACCACTTTACACAGAAAGATGGAATTTTGATATGGAAAAATTCTGATAAATCAAAGGGTGAACATAGTTATAGATTTACATTCTCTAAAACTGATTTTACAGGAGATAATCAATCTATATTAAATATTACATACAATCAGGACATCCCTACCGGAGAACTCACTGCTATTACAGCAGATCCGTCAGGTGATGTTACACCTTGGACACCTGTTGCGCTTAGTACAACCATTCCTGATGGAAGTGGAATTACAAGTGTTCAATGGAGTGTAAGTGGAGTTCCGGCTCCTATACTTGTTGTTGGGGATCCAACAACATCAGCTACCTTTACAGCCAAGCCTTTTGCTTTTCCTGTTACATATACAATTACAGCAAAGGGTCAGTCAAGTAATTGTGTAACGACTACTGGAGTTCAGAAGACAATAACAGTAAACCTTGATTCAAGTGAAGGCTCTACTGTTATCCTTAATGCAGATGCTCCAGTTGTGGATGATGGTCCAGAGGTTACTCTTAATGGCTATGTTAAACAGCTTTCGAACAATAGTTCTACAGCTCTTAAAAAGGTAGGATTTGCTTACAAAGAGGGTAGTGATTGTGGAGACGCAAGCTCATGGACTAAGGTTGTTGTTTCTCTTGATCAAGCGCTAAAACAAGGTGAATCATGGAGTGCCACCATTAACAGTGGGTTGAAAACAAATACAACCTATACATACAGGGCGTATGCGCACGATGATTATAGTGGCTCTGATCACTACAGTATGGATCCTTTGTCAACTTCTACAGCAGCTTGTGGAACATTTACCACCCAGGGAGGTTGCCAGTATCCTACAGGTGACACTATATATTATACTATTGATGCATCGTTGGTATCAGAGAGTCCATGCCATCTTTCATTCAAGTCATTTGAAAACGCTCTTGCTAACCTCAAAAGCCACAAGGTTGCTGGTGCGGAGGACTACTGGTGGGATGATGGTAAGAAGATGCTTGTTAAGAACGTTGTGTTCCAAGTTGCAATTAATAAAGCTGGATATGGAGTTAAGAACAGTAGGGTAGATTTCAGCGATATTAACAAGTTTGAGTCAAGCTCATCTCCTCTACCTACCAAGCGTTTGGTTATACGTCCGTTAGTATCTGGCACAAAACCTATTGTATGGGGTATGTATATGGCAAACTCTCGTTGGATTACTGTAAACAGTATGAATGTTCAGCGTGTGGCTCCATCTACAACGGATGGTAAGGGGCACTCATGTATACTTATTGGTCTTGATGACCAGACAAATAACCTTGCAGTTGGTAAGGTTACTTCAGCCAACTTGGAGTTTGTTAACTGTGAGTTCTCTGGAGATAACTTCTGCTGCATTCATGCAAGCGCAGTTGATGGCCTGTACCTTGAGAACAATAACCTTATAGCAGAGTGCGGAGATGCATCACAGGATACAAGAGACTGGGGTGCATCTATCAAATTTATGAATTGTAAGAACATAACTCTTCTTCGTAATAACTTCAAAGGTGCACACTCTAATAACATATTCTCTCAGAATACACGCAATCTGCTTGTAATGAACAATGTGTTCTGGAACGCTAATAAGGAGTTTGCAGCTGGTGTTAATAACTCCGCTATTATCCGTCTTCTTAACTTTGATGCTAATGACGCGGCTCATGATGTCAAGAATATAGGAATATACTACAATACATTGTATCTTGCTGAGAATGATGACAACGACGAGAAAGTTGACTTCCTGATATTTGGCGGCAATAATGGTAAATGGAATAATGCCGCCCGTTATGATGAGAGTACCATTGAGTTCAAGTACAATAACTGCTACTCATACTCTACCACATCAGCTGGTAGGTCTTCTAATCCATTCCTTAGTAAAACCATTACTTCTACTATGACATATAACAACTTCTGGTCTGCAAGAACTGGCAGTGGTTACGGTGGTGACGAATTTGAGTTTGGTGCAAATATAGAGAATCACTCTATGGCTGCTGGAGGTGATATGCTTTGTAGTACAGCGGCACATACACCAGAGGGTATGATTATAAAGGGTACTGATCTTAATTTGGGTAGTGCAATTTCTACTGACGTTTCTGGTTTAGGCGCAGATACTGTCCGTTCTGACCGTCTTGATTTCAAGATTAGACCAAATGACAATACGTGGACATACGGAGCATATCAGTCAAGAAGAGGCGAGACTGTAAAGGTGATTATATGGAACGGTGGTAAAGACGCTACCTGGGATGACCGTAACAACTGGGTTAAGGAGAATGGCCGTCAGCTCACTTGCGTTGATAACTTGAGTGATGATGTTAAGGCAATTATTCCTGAGCCTCACTCTAAACAGTATCCTTTGCCAGCATCGGGGTATATAACCAAGTATCCAACTGTACCTACATGGGATACTCCTGCAAGTAGTGAGGCTGTAAGGGCAGGAATAACAGAGTCAACAAGGACAACCGTAACTAAGTTTGCTCACACTATAGAGATGGAGTACGGTTCCGCTGTGGCTGGAGCTGAGAAACTAAAGGCTGGTTCAACTTACCACTACCATAATGTTCAGTCTCATCTTACTGTAGACCCTAAGGAGTGGGTACTTGTAGGTTCCGTAGGTGTTCCTTTCACGGCACTTGATGAGGATGTTATGCCTACACAAAGTTTTGCCATATCGGTGGCAGACCAGTTTGGAGATATGAAACTTCCGGCATCATTCTATTATGCTATTTTTGAGCCAGACCCATCTAAACTTAATGATGGCGACAAACAGCGCACATTTGATTTTAACGGCCATTACTATGCTGCAGAGCAAGCTCTGAATTACACTGTGCCAGCAACCTCACTGGGTGTGTTTAATAATGCATACCCTGCAAATATTGACGGTGGAGCCACTTACTCTAACTTTAATTTGTACACGTACGATTACAATGACAAGGCTTGGGAGGCCATAGGCACCATTGAAGATAAGATGATTAAGCCTCAGAGCGGTTTTGCAATATACAATACATCAGGTAGCCCAAATACATTCTCACCAACCTATATTACTGCGGTGGCTGACGGTAAGGATATTGATACCAAGTATAAGAGTGCAGAGGCTAATGCTCAGGTTATTATTAGGGCATACAACTTGTTTAACGATAAGGGTAGCCGTATAGGTGTGGGTGAAACATTTAATGACGCTTACAAACTCTTCAACGGCTCTGTAAGTGAGAACCTTGAGGTTTATATGCTCAAGGGAGATGAGAAGTTCTCAACTCTTAAGGCAGAATACTTTGATGCAGTCATCCCTGTGGGTGTGAGAAACAAGTCAAATGGTGCATATCCTATCAGATTTGAGCTTGTAAAGGCTGAGGGTGTGGAGAGCGTGATTTTGGAGGACCGTGGTGTTACTCCTGCCGCCACATACGATTTGCTTAGCGGTGAGACTCCTGCGTTCCCAAGCATTGAGCCAGGTGATTTGGAGGGTAGGTTCTATCTGATGCTTGGTGCCGGTACAGAGGAGAACCCTGACATACCTACAGACGCTCCTGCAGAGAGTGCAGAAAAGTTCAGCGTGGATGTGCTTGTAAATAGCGGTATTATGACTGTTTCAGTAAGCGCAGACGCTGTGATTAGCAACATTACCATGTATGACATGGCCGGTAAGGCTTACAAGGTGCCTGTTAACGGTACAAATATGAACAAGAGCAAACTTAATGTTGCCAAGGGTGTTTATACAGTGACAGTTGTAACAGATAAGGGAACAGAGACAAAGAAGATTATTGTTAAGTAGTTGATATAGTTTATGAAAAAAGTTTTAAAATTCTTGATATTTTGCCTTGGGTTGGTGGCAGCCCAAGGCGTAATGGCAGTTACTCTGCCAAATCAGTCATACGAACCGTATGCAATTGACCCTAAGATGGCTGATGAATCTATTTAT
The DNA here is from genome assembly GCA_900316125.1 of uncultured Bacteroidales bacterium. GTDB lineage: Bacteria > Bacteroidota > Bacteroidia > Bacteroidales > Paludibacteraceae > Enterocola. Next base: position 7,317 of record ONBO01000029.1, read on the forward strand.
GTATCTTCCACAGGATATGGTGTAAGCATGCCGTCTGAATCTTATTCTTCTTTGAGGGCTGGTGAAAGTAGTGGCTGGGGTGACAAATGTGTGCAATCAAGCTCCAGAGATATTACTACCTGTCAAAACTGCTGTGCTGGTATGCTATATGCAGTTTGCCCTAATCCTTCAACATGTTCTGAAGAGTACGTCAATATGTACCATGATTGCGCTAATGAGTGCGGTCGTTCCCTCCCTCTTGATTGCAATATCTACTTTATATTAGCTCTGGCGGTGGCTTTTGGTGCCGCCAAGGCTTTTTCTGCTACAGCGCAGCAACGCTTGAAGCTAAGCGTGTAACTGATTTTAGGCGCTCAAGGAATGAGGGGCTCTCTTTGATGGTGCGGAGGTTGTAGTCCTCCTGTAGTCTGAGCCATATATAAGCAGGTGTTCCAAGAGCGGCTTCAAGAAGCAAAGCATATTCAGTACTTATAGGGCGTTTGCCGTTGAGTACCTCATTTAATACAGAGCTTGACACTCCCATAGCGGATGCAAGTTCTTTTTGTTTTATACCACGGCTTGCTATTTCGTCTTTAACCATCTCTCCCGGATGGAAAACAAAGGATGAATTCATTTTGTTGATTGTACTCATAGTTGCCTGTTACTTATAATGGTTACTCAATTCTAGAATGTTGCAAATAGTTATGCTGGTTGCATCGTCAGTGTTGGTCACAAGGAACTCAACTCTGTATTGGTCATTTGCTCTTATTGAGGAAATCCCTTTCTTATCCCCTTTAAGAACTTCATAATGCAGTGAGTTAAAATGAAAGAGATCTTCTATTCTATTGGCGGCTAATAGGAAGTTGATTGCTTTCTGATAGCCTTTGATTGCTGCCGTCGGGTAACGTAATTTCTTCTCGCCAGAGTCACCAACTAAATATAGTCTCTCCAGATACTCTTTGCTAAACTCTACCAGCATGATTTTTATAGTTTGATGCAGCAAAGGTACAAAATCTTTTTAAAATTCACAAAATGTAGAATTTTATTTTTTCATAGGTATGAACTTCTCATCGGAGCTCAGAGGCTTGGATAGCTGGAAGGTTATGTGAGTCATTTGATTTATAGTTTGAAATGCTAAAAATCCGAGAAACGTTTGTTTTTTCGGATTTTTTTTGCTAAATTGCGTATCGTTTTGCGGGGTTTGAGCCCTAAAATTGCAATATTTAACTAAAAATCAATAAATTATGAAAACTTATCAAACAGACCAGATTAAAAACATCTCAATGGTCGGCTCTTCGGGTAGCGGCAAGACAACACTTGCCGAGTCTATGCTTTTTGAAAGCGGTATTATTAAACGTAGAGGTAGTGTGGAGGCGCAGAACACTGTGTCTGACTACTTCCCTGTAGAGCATGAGTACGGCTACTCAGTTTTCCCAACTGTGCTGCACGTGGAGTGGCTTGGAAAGAAGCTGAACTTTATTGATTGCCCGGGCGCCGATGATTTTGTGGGTGGTATGATTACATCGCTCGGCGTAACAGACACTGCTCTTATGCTTATTAACGCTGCTCAGGGTGTGGAAGTTGGTACACAGAACCAGTTCCGCCAGATAGAGAAGATGAAGAAGCCTTGCATTTTTGTTATTAACCAGCTTGATTCTGACAAGGCTGACTTTGAGCTTAGCCTGCAGAGCCTGAAGGATAACTACGGCGGCAAGGTGGTGCCTATCCAGTTCCCTATCAACCAGGGTCCGCAGTTCAACGCCCTTATTGATGTGCTGCTCATGAAGATGTATAAGTGGAAACCAGAGGGCGGTGTGCCTGAGATTTCTGAGATTCCTGCTGAGTACAAGGATAAGGCCGCTGAGATGCACAACGCACTTGTGGAGGCTGCCGCTGAGCATGATGAGGGGCTGATGGACAAGTATTTTGAGAACGGCTCTCTGAGTGAGGATGAGATGCGTATGGGTATCCGCAAGGGTCTGGTTAGCCAGGATATTCTGCCGGTGTTCTGCGTTTGCGCAGGCAAGGACATGGGTGTTCGCCGCCTTATGGAGTTCCTTGGTAATGTGGTTCCTTTTGTGAGCGATATGCCTTCTCCAGCAGCTACAGACGGTACTGTGGTTAACCCCGATGCCAAGGCCGCTACAAGCCTTTACATTTTCAAGACATCTGTGGAGCCACACATCGGTGAAATTTCATACTTCAAGGTTATGAGCGGTACTGTTAAGAAGGGCGACGACCTCTTCAACGCCACACGTAACACTAAGGAGCGTATCTCTCAGATGTACTGCGTGGCAGGTCAGAACCGTATTGAGGTGGAGGAGCTTCTTGCCGGCGATATAGGCGCCACAGTTAAGCTCAAGAACACCCGTACAGCCAACACTCTCAACGCCGGCTCATCAGAGATGCAGTTTGACTTTGTGAAGTACCCAGACTGGAAATATCGCCGTGCCGTTAAGGCTGTAAATCAGGCTGACGATGCCAAGCTTGGTGAGATACTGAACCGTATGCATGAGGAGGATCCTACATGGCGTGTTGAGTACTCTAAGGAGCTGAAGCAGACCATCCTCTACGGTATGGGTGAGTTCCACCTGCGTACCCTCAAATGGCGTGTTGAGAATAATGACAAGATTGCCATCCAATATGACGAGCCTAAGATTCCGTATCGTGAAACCATTACCAAGGCAGCACGTGCAGACTATCGCCACAAGAAGCAGAGTGGTGGTGCAGGCCAGTTCGGTGAGGTTCACCTGATAATTGAGCCTCTTGTAGAGGGCGTTCCAGCCAAGGATGTCTACAAGTTCAACGGTCAGGAGTTCAAGATTAGCATACGTGACAAGCAGGAGTACTCTCTTGACTGGGGCGGCAAGGTTGAGTTCATCAACTCTATTGTGGGCGGTGCCATTGACGCACGCTTCATCCCTGCTATCCTCAAGGGTGTTATGGACTGCATGGAGCAGGGCCCTCTAACAGGCTCTTACGCCCGCGATGTTCGCGTTATAGTTTATGACGGCAAGATGCACCCGGTAGATTCAAATGAAATCTCCTTCCGTCTGGCCACCCGTCACGCCTTCTCAGAGGCGTTTAGGAATGCCGGCCCTAAGGTTATGGAGCCAATCTACGATGTTCAGATAGTAGTGCCAAGCGGCCGCATGGGCGACGTTATGGCAGACCTTCAGAGCCGCCGTGCCATCATTATGGGTATGGAGAGCGAGAAGGGTATGGAGAAGCTGTCAGCCCGCGTTCCACTCAAGGAGATGGGCAACTACTCCACATCACTCAGCTCCGCCACCGGAGGCCGCGCCTCATTCAGCATGTCTATGAGCGGCTACGAGCTTGTGCCTGGCGATGTTCAGGAGCAACTGCTCAAGGAGTACGCCGCTTCCCACACGGAAGAAGATTAATTAAAAGGAATATAGAATATATGAGTAAGCCTCTCCACCCGCGGAGAGGCATAGCGGGAGGGGCCCATAGGGTCACAGACCCGTATGGGAGGGCCGAAGCCCTTTACAAAAGGGCTGAGCCTTACGAATATGTTCTATATTCCTTTTTTATTATGATTATTTTTGTAAATTTGCGCAAAATTTGAGCAATTATGGAACATAATCTCTTTATCTATAATACCCTGACCCGCCGCAAAGAGCGCTTCATACCGCTGAATGAACCATACGTGGGAATGTACGTGTGCGGCCCAACTGTGTACGGCGACGGCCATTTGGGACATGCGCGCCCAGCCATCACCTTTGACCTGCTCTTCCGCTGGCTGCAGCAGTCAGGCTACAAGGTACGCTACGTGCGTAACATCACAGACGTAGGCCACTTGGAGCACGACGCAGACGAGGGCGAGGACAAGATAGCCAAGAAGGCGCGTCTGGAGCAGAAAGAGCCAATGGAGGTTGTGCAGTATTACCTGAACCGCTACCATAAGGCAATGGAGGCGCTTAACGTGCTGCCACCATCAATAGAGCCGCACGCATCAGGTCATATCATAGAGCAGATAGAGTTTATCAAGCAGATTCTGGATGCAGGCTACGCCTACATATCAGAGGGTTCCGTATACTTTGACGTGCGCAAGTATGACCATGACCACAAGTACGGTATACTCTCAGGCCGTAATATAGATGACCTTCTGGAGAACACCCGTGAGCTTGACGGACAGCAGGAGAAGCACTGCTCACTTGATTTTGCGCTTTGGAAAAAGGCGCAGCCAGAGCACATAATGCGCTGGCCATCACCTTGGAGTGACGGTTTCCCAGGCTGGCACCTTGAGTGCTCTACTATGGGTACTAAGTATCTTGGACAGCAGTTTGACATTCACGGAGGCGGTATGGACCTTGTGTTCCCGCACCATGAGTGTGAGATAGCCCAGAGCACAGCCGCCCTCGGTCATGAGAGCGTGCGCTACTGGATGCACAATAACATGATTACCATCAATGGTCAGAAGATGGGTAAGTCACTTGGTAACTTCATAACACTTGATGAATTCTTTACAGGCTCACACAAGCTGCTTGACCAGGCATACGCCCCAATGACCATACGTTTCTTCATACTGCAGGCTCAGTATCGTAGTACTGTTGACTTTAGTAATGAGGCGCTTAAGGCTTCAGAGAAGGGCTATCAGCGTCTTATGGAGGCTTACAGCCGCCTGAAGAGCCTGAAACCAGCCGCCACATCTACCGTGGATGTAAAGGACTTGCGTGCTAAGTGTACTGAGGCTATGAATGATGACCTTAACTCTCCGATAGTGATATCTCACCTCTTTGAGGCTGCCAAGGCCATAAATGCTGTGGCTGACGGTAAGGCTACCATCAGTGCTGAGGATTTGGAGGAGCTCAAGGCTACATACAAACTCTTTGTAGAGGATGTGCTGGGTCTTAAGGCAGACGCTGCCGAGGGTTCATCTTCAACGTCAGACGCCTATAAGAAGGCCGTTGACCTGCTACTTAACATCCGTCTTGAAGCCAAGCAGAACAAAGACTGGGCTACCAGCGATAAGATTCGCAACGCCCTGCAAGCTGCCGGCTTCACCATTAAGGATACCAAGGATGGGTTTGAATGGTCTCTTTAGTTGACATTTGACAGTTGACATTTGACAGTTAAGAGTTAAAAATATATAGAAAAAAATTTTGTAGTTATAAAAAAACGTATTACCTTTGCATCGCAAATCGCAAATGAGTAGATGGCGCATTCGTCTAGTGGCCTAGGACACCGCCCTCTCACGGCGAAAACCCGGGTTCGACTCCCGGTTGCGCTACTCAAAGAAAAAGCCTTCCATTTCGGAAGGCTTTTTTCGTTGTTTTCCCCGTCATGCTGAGTGGCTTTAGCCCGAAGCATCTCGCAATGTTTGCGAGATCCTTCGCTATCGCTCAGGATGACGTCAACTGTCAATTGTTAACTAATATCAGGAACTCCCACGGCCCGAGTCTCTGCTCATCGCCGGATTTGAAGGTGAAACTTTCACCAGTCAGGTAGTTCTTGAACTCTCCGCGTGGAACGTAGTCATAGAGGAAGTAGACAGGCTCATTGCTGAAGTTGCCAATGAGTATAGTCTCCTCATCGCCGAGCACTCTGGAGCAGGCAAGAACAGACTCAGGCTTGCTGGTGTTATATGTTATCCACTTGCCGCCTTCAAGACCTGCACGCAGGGCTTTGCGCTCATGCTTTAGGGTGTTCAGCTTGTTGTAGAACTTCCACCAGTCATTCTTCTCAAGTGTGGCAGGGGTGTCTTTCTTGAAGAACTCATAGCGGTGGTTATAACCCACCTCCTGACCTGTATAGAGAAGCGGCATGCCCGGCATAATGTATGTGAGGGCTGCAAAGGCCTTTACGCCGTCACCAAGGCGCTCAAACTCTGTGCCGTCCCAAGTGTTGCGGTCATGGTTGGTTATGTGGTTCATCTGATATGAGTCTACAGCAAGGGTGTCAAGCTGTGTGCGAACTATGGTGTCAAGTGTGGAGATGTCCTTCTTGCCCTGGTATATCTGGTCAAAGAGGAAGCCGGCTGGCCAGTTGTAGAGCATGTCAAAGGCACCGTCGAGCAGCCAAGCCTCAGATGCCTCGGCAAGCATGAACAGAGGTTTGATTTTCTCAAGCTCGGCGCGTGTGTTCAGCCAGAAGTCCATTGGAACCATAAAGGCAACATCGCAGCGGAAACCGTCAATGTCACACTCTTCAACCCAGAAACGCATGGCATCTGTCATTGCGGCGCGTAACTCAGGGTTGTTATAGTTTAACTTGTAGGTGTCTGTCCAGTCCCATGGCTGAACCAGTTTGCCGTTCTCATCATAAACGTACCAGTCTGGGTGCTGCTCAAGCCATACGTTGTCACAGCCAGAGTGGTTTGCCACCCAGTCTATAATAACTTTCATGCCAAGCTCGTGCGCCTGGTTAACCATGTCTTTGAAATCTGCCAGTGTACCAAACTCCGGGTTTACGGCCTTGTAGTCCTTTATTGAGTAGTAGCTGCCAAGCTCTCCCTTGCGGTTAACCTCTGAGATAGGGTGGATAGGCATGAACCAGAGAATGTCAGCGCCTAACTCTTTAAGGTATGGCAGGTGGGTGGCGAATGTTGTTATCTTGCCGTCATCAGTGAATTGACGCAGGTTAACTTCATAGATTACTGCATTGCGTGTCCACTCGGGTTTCTCAGTGGCGGGAATAGGTTGCTCCACTGATTTTGTGCATGAAGTTGCGGCCAGGCCCATTAGCGCTAAAAACGCCGCTTTGTAAACGTTGCTCATAGTTTTACTGATTTTTGATGGGGTTAACAAATGCAAATATACACCTTTTTTTTGAAAAACAAAGTGGTTTAATGTTTTTGTTTTGTATCTTTGCGTGTTGTACTGGTGAATCGGTGATGCGGTGAACCGGTGAATCGAAAAACGATTGGCCGATTCCACGATTAACCGATTAACCGATTAACCAATGATGCTATGGTTAGAAAATTTGATTTTCTTGTTATCGGCAGCGGTATTGCCGGTATGAGCTTTGCTCTTAAGGTGGCTGACAAAGGTAAGGTGGCCATCTTGTGTAAAACACAGCTTGAGGAGGCCAACACGGCCTTGGCTCAGGGAGGTATAGCGTCGGTGACCAAGGCTACCGATAAGTTTGAGAACCACATAAAGGACACCCTGATTGCGGGCGACGGCGCTTGTGATGAGGAAGTTGTGCGCATGGTGGTGGAGAACGCCCCAGAGCAGATTAAGCAGCTTGTGGAGTGGGGTGTGGACTTTGACAAGGATGAGAACGGCAACTTTGACCTGCATAAGGAGGGCGGTCACTCAGACTTCCGTATCCTTCACCATAAGGACAGCTCTGGTGCTGAGGTGCAGAACTCACTCATAAAGAAGATTAAGCAGCATTCTAACATCGAGGTATTTGAGAACCATTTTGCCATTGATATCATAACCCAGCACCACTTGGGGCAGATTGTAAGGCACACCACTCCTAACATTGAGTGCTACGGGGCGTATGTGCTTAACCCTAAGACCCGCCGCGTTCATACGTTCCTTTCAAAGGTGACTATGATGGCCACTGGCGGTATTGGTCACATATATCAGACCACAACCAACCCGCCTATCGCCACTGGTGACGGTATCTCTATGGTCTACCGTGCCAAGGGTCTGGTCAAGGATATGGAGTTTGTGCAGTTCCACCCAACCAGCCTCTACAATCCGGCTGACAATCCGTCATTCCTTATTACTGAGGCTATGCGTGGCTACGGAGCCGTTCTGCGTAACCAGAAAGGTGTGGAGTTCATGTACAAGTATGACAAGCGCGGCTCTCTTGCTCCACGTGACATAGTGGCGCGCAGCATTGATACTGAGATGAAGATTGCCGGTTGTGACTATGTCTACCTCGATGTCACCCACAAGCCTGCTGAGGAGACTAAGGAGCACTTCCCAATGATATATGAAAAGTGCCTGAGCATAGGTATTGATATTACTAAGGATTACATACCTGTGGTGCCTGCCGCCCACTATCTGTGCGGTGGTATTATGGTGGATATGAACGCCCGCACCACTATCAAGTACCTCTATGCTGCAGGTGAGTGCTCTTGCACTGGACTCCACGGCGCCAACCGTCTGGCTTCCAACTCTCTGCTTGAGGCCATTGTATATGCTGACAAAGCAGCCAAACACGCACTCTCTATAATAGACACAATTAAAATCAACGATAGGATACCTCTCTGGAATGATGAGGGTACCAGCCTCAATGAGGAGATGGTGCTTATAACCCAGAGTGAGAAGGAGGTTGGGCAGATTATGAGCAACTATGTGGGCATCGTGCGTTCTAACCTGCGTCTGAAACGTGCCTCTGACCGCCTTGACATTATCTACAAGGAGACTGAGGACCTGTTTGACCGCTCTGTGGTTACTAAGGAGATTTGCGAACTCCGTAACATCATAACCGCCGGCTACCTTGTAATAAAGATGGCTATGGAGCGTAAGGAGAGCAGGGGCTTGCACTACACTTTGGATTATCCTACTAAGATTGAATACTGATAAAATTACGTCATTTTGAACGAAGTGAAAAATCTCATAATCTTTGCGAGATCCTTCGGAGCATTGCTCCTCAGGATGACGAGTATGTCGCTTTTGCTGCTATGCTCAACAGTTTCAGCAGAGCATTTGACCATTGTAGGCATCAATGACACTCACAGCATGGTGCTGCCAGATACAGACGGCAAGGGCGGATTTCTGCGCCAGCGTGCCTTGATTGACAGCGTGAGGGCGGCGGATAAGAATGTGATTGCTGTTCACTCCGGCGATGCGGTGCAGGGTACTCCGTTCTTCAACTATTTTGGCGGAGAGGTTGAGTACCAGAGCCTTGACTCACTTGGCTTTGATTATATAATTCTTGGAAACCATGAGTTTGACAATGGTATTCTGGAACTCTACAAGTACTACAGCCGTGTAAAGGCTCCCAAGCTTTGCGCTAACTATAAGTTCTCTGACCCAAGAATGCAGCAGCTTTTCAAGCCATACGACATTGTTAGCATCGGTGGAAAAAGAGTGGCATTTATGGGTATAAACGTGAATCCAGAGGGGCTTCTGAACGCCGATAATATCAAGGGTCTGACCTATACAAGCGCTGTTAAGGCTGCAAATGAGCTTGCCCGTGAGCTGAAAGAGGAGAAGAAGGCAGACTATGTGGTTATGGTGTCGCACATAGGCTACCGTCAGGAGGATCCGGGTCAGGAGGCTGACTTGGATGTGGTAAAGGAGAGCGAATATATTGACATAGTGGTGGGAGGACATTCGCATACGGTTATCAAGCCAAATAACGGCAGCGCCGATGCACCGTCGGTAGTGAAAAACAAGAACGGCAAAGATGTGCTGATAACCCAGACTGGCATCTACGGCAAGCGCATGACCATAATAGACCTTGACCTTGAAACGGGCGAGGTGTCCCATAAACTTGTATGGATAGACAGCCGTCTTGACCAGCGTGCCGCTGAATATAAGGCTATGGCGGAGTGGATAAACGGTTTCCGCAAGGTGATAGATGAAGATAACAGCCGCATTATATGTTACTCGGCGCAGAAACTTATGAACCGTGAGCCCAATGAGGCTCCTGCGTGGCTCGCCGATGCAATGATGGATATGCGTTCAGATTTTTACACGGGCAAACTTGACGGCGCTGTGATAAATAAGGGCGGAATACGTCACCCAATACCAGAGGGAGCAATATCGGAGGGCTTCCTAAAGGGGCTTCTGCCATTCTATAATAATTTTGAGGTTATCAAGATTAGCGGCAAGGATTTGAAAGAGGCGCTAAAAGTTATGGCTCTAAGAGGCGGCGACGGCTTGAGCCGTGGGTTCCATGTGGAGTATGACGCTGACTTTAACATTATAAAAGCCACATTAAACGGCAAACCTATAAAAGAGAAGAAAAACTATTACATACTCACAATCTATTATCTTGCCACAGGAGGGGATTTTTTGGAGAGCTTTAAGAACGGCAAGGTGATTTACCGTGATGATAAGAACTATCTTGACAGGGTACGGGATTACCTGCTCAAACTCAACAGAAAGAAAATGAAGTTAGAGCACGACAAGAGTAGCAGAATGTTTTTAGTCAACTGAATAAATGGAAACGCCGTTGATGAAACAGTATTTTGAAGTGAAGCGTCAGTACCCTGACGCTATACTTCTGTTTAGGGTGGGTGATTTTTATGAAACCTACTCCAAGGATGCTGTTACTGCGTCAAAGGTGCTGGGCATTACGCTTACCTGCCGCTCTAAGAATGCTGCGGAGCCGCTTGAGATGGCGGGAGTTCCTTATCATGCTCTTGACAATTATCTGCCTAAACTGGTGCGCGCCGGCTACCGTGTAGCGGTGTGTGACCAGCTTGAGGACCCAAAGCTCACCAAAACGCTTGTAAAGCGTGGCATTACTGAGATTGTGACTCCGGGCGTAAGCTACAATGAAGGCACTCTTGACAGCAAGGGGAACAACTTTGTGGCTGCGGTACATTTTGGCGTCAAGAGTTACGGTCTGGCTCTGCTTGACATCTCCACAGGTGAGTTCCTTGTGGCTGAGGGTGACAAGCAGTATGTGGAGAAACTTATTGGGAACTTTGCCCCTAAGGAACTGCTCTATAACAGTGCGGCTAAAGATAAATTCCTGACGCTTAACATACCCAAGACCTTCACCTTTGCTCTTGATGACTGGTGTTTTACAGAGCAGAGCGCTTCTGAGAGGCTGCTGAAGCAGTTCAGCGTGGCGTCACTTAAAGGCTACGGGGTGGAGGATATGAGCAGTGCGGTGACATCGGCAGGAGCCATACTTTACTATCTAGATTCCACTCAGCACACTCATACACAGCATATTACACATATCAGCCGCATTGAGAACGAGCGGTACGTATGGATGGATAAGTTCACCATACGTAATCTGGAACTCTTCCAGACCACAAGTCCTGAGGGTAAGAGCCTTGCAGATGTTCTTGATTGCACAGAGACCCCTATGGGAAGCCGTATGTTGCGCCGCTGGATAGCCTTCCCGCTGAAAGAGCGTGAAAAGATAGAGCGTCGCCAGAGCTATGTGGAGCGTTACTATAATGATACTGAAACTGCGGATTGGCTGCGTAGCCGCCTGCCTCTTGTGGGCGATATGGAGCGTGTGGTGAGCAAGGTGGCTGTGGGCAGAGGTACGCCTCGAACACTTGTGCAGCTAAAGGTGGCTCTGCAGGCGGTGGCTGAAATAGCGGAGAGGCAGAGTGATTTGTTTGAGGGTGCGGAGCTTTGCACTGAGATAGCACAACTGGTAGATACATACATTATGGACGAGCCCCCTATGGCGGTTGGCAAAGGTGAGGTGATTAAGGAGGGCGTGAGCAGTGAGCTTGATGATTACCGTAAGATGGCTTACAGCGGCAAGGATTACCTTTTGCAGATACAGCAGCGAGAGATTGATGCCACTGGCATATCAACCCTGAAAATCAGCTACAATAACGTTTTTGGCTACTACATAGAGGTCAGAAATTCGCAAAAAGACAAAGTTCCTGCCGGTTGGATACGCAAGCAGACCCTTGTAAACGCTGAGAGGTACATTACTCAGGAACTGAAGGAGTATGAGGAGAAGATTCTTGGAGCGCAGGATAAGATTGATGCCATAGAGCAGCAGATACTCTCAGATGTGATGGGTCAGGTGGCGGCTAAAACTGTTCAGCTACAGAGGCTTGCTCACATCGTGGCTAACCTTGACGCGCTACTATCTCTTAGCACTGTGGCGCACCGAAACGGCTACTGCAAGCCTCAGATAGATGACTCTCTTGTGCTTGACATAAAGAATGGGCGTCACCCTGTAATTGAAACCCAAATGCCTGTGGGTGAGCAATATGTCCCCAACGATGTCTATCTTGACAACGTGGGTCAGCAGATAATAATAATCACAGGCCCCAATATGGCGGGTAAGTCTGCATTGCTGCGCCAGACCGCCCTTATTACGCTGATGGCTCAGATGGGAGGCTATGTTCCTGCATCGGAGGCGAGAGTGGGGTATGTGGATAAGATTTTCACCCGTGTAGGTGCGTCAGACAATATTTCAATGGGAGAGAGCACCTTCATGGTGGAGATGAATGAGGCTGCCAGCATACTGAACAATATGAGTGAGCGCTCTCTGGTTCTCTTTGATGAGCTTGGACGTGGCACCAGCACCTACGATGGCATCTCCATAGCGTGGGCTATAGTGGAGTACATACATGAGAACCCTAAAGCCAAGGCAAGAACCCTCTTTGCAACCCACTACCATGAGCTTAATGAGATGGAGCGGAATTTTTCAAGGGTTAAAAATTTTAACGTTTCTGTTAGGGAAATTGAAAATAAAGTTATATTTTTGCGTCGCCTTGTGAGAGGGGGGAGCGAGCACAGCTTTGGTATAAACGTGGCTGAGATAGCTGGAATGCCTAAGAGCATAGTGAAACGTGCCAAACAGGTTTTGAAACAGCTTGAGAACGACAACTCTAAGGGAGTGGCAAACGGACTTTCACACACTAAGAGCCTTAAAGAGGCGGCCAGTAGCCGTGAAGGTATGCAGCTGAGTATGTTCCAACTTGACGACCCCGTGCTGAGCCAGGTGCGTAAGCAGATACTTGATCTCGATATTAACTCCCTCACACCGCTTGAAGCGTTAAATAAACTTAACGAGATAAAAAATATATGTACGCATTAGTAACGGGCGCAAGCTCGGGAATTGGTCTACAGTATGCACATCGTCTTGCAGAGCACTACAAGTATGACTTGGTTTTAGTAAGCAACCAGGAAAAAGAGATTAAGGAAACGGCTGATGATATTACAGCCAAGTACGGCGTAAAGGCAGTGCCGCTATATATGGATTTGGCTGCTGAAGATGCGCCTCAGAAACTGTTTGATTTCTGCAAGGATAACGGTTATGAGATAGAGGTGCTAATAAACAACGCCGGAGTATTCTTCTTCAATGACCTTGTGAACACAGCAGAAAAGCGTGTGAACCTCATGCTTCACCTGCATGTGTGCACCGTGGTTAATATGACCCGCCTCTTTGGCGGTGCCATGAAGGAGCGCGGACACGGGCGTATTCTAAACATGAGCTCCATGAGCGCTTGGATGGCCATGCCTGGCATCCAGTGCTATAACGCATCCAAAGCGTTTATACTTAACTTCAGTAAATCAATGTGGTACGAGCTTAAGCCTTTTGGCGTGACCGTTACCGCCATAACCCCTGGCGCCATAGACACAGGGCTTTACGGTCTGGCTCCTAACTTGCGCAAACTTGCTGTGGCTCTTCACGTTTCAATGCCACCTGCAAAACTGGTTAGGAAAGCTCTCAAAGCCATGTTCAAGGGTAAGAAGAAGGCTATGCCAGGAGTATTGAACCATTTGTTTGTGCCTATGATAGAGCACTTGCCAGACTGGGTGGTGTTTATGGCAATGAAGAGGATAGACTGCTTCAAAAAGTAAAGTTTTATTGTCATCCTGAACATCTCAGTATGACGAATTTTTATTGATTTCCTTGATGATTTAACAAACTTTTTGTAATTTTGTAAATTGAAACTAAAGTGCGATCGTGTTCTCTGGTTTCAAGTAACCGATACTATTATGCAGAAAAAATCCGTCTTGAAATATTTTCTGACTGCTTTTGCGACTATCTGCGGCGCTGCCGTGGGGTATGCCCAGTCATGTACTACACAGTATTCAGGTACTACATTCCAGCCTAAATCCGGCATAACTGACACATACTACAAGCTTGACCATGTGAAGTTTGCTGACCCTTCGTCAGAATCTATGACAACGGGATACTCTTTCTCAAGTACAGGAAACTTAAACAAAGGTTCTTACACAGTTTCCACAGGCGGAGCGCAGTTCCAACTCAATAATGGTAATGGTTCGGTTTTCTCCTATTCGCTCAATGACCTTGTGACAAGTGCAGGCAGGAATCAGTACAAGATTACAATTGAATTGACAGTGCAAAAGAAATCAGGTTGCTCAGCTACATCTGACGGACATAGATGCAAACTCTTTTTTATAGTTGGAGATGGAAACAGGGATGAGAAATCATGGGAGAACAATGACTTTTCCACAACTCCTAAATCATATACTTATACTAAGACCTTCACAGCCTCCACGTCAAAGACAAGTGTAGCGGTTAACACGGATTATTCAAGTGATTGTGCCATAGTGACTGTCAAATCTATACAAGTTACTGGCTGCACAGATCAGAAGATAGTCTCTGAAAATGGCGCTAAAGTATGTGCAGGCGAGGAGAATATGATAATTGCCAAAGGACTTTTTGCCACTACTTATAAATGGGAGATTTCAACTGACGGTAAAGCCACATGGACCACACTGCCAGGCACAGAATCCACCATTACGGTACAGGTTACTGATGAGAGCTATTACCGCTGCACTGCAGGAGGCGTCACTCTTGTTTCTGAACTGATACGTCCTGTGGTCTGCTGCTCTGTGGCTGGTAAGAGAGAGGAACAGTTGAAGGTGGATTTTAAGAGTGCTAAGATGGGGATTACCAAAAGGGTTAACTTTATAGATCTTGATGACCCCCAATCACGTCAGATACAGTCAAGTTACACTTGGAGCAGTTCAAGCGATGTAAATGAGAATCAGTACAATATAGTTAACAAGGCATCTGACGGAGGATACTGGACTAGGTCAGATATAGTGGATCATACAGAGGGCGGAACAAACAAAAACAATGGCTTTTTGCTTGTGAATTGTGGTAAAGAGGCCAAGAATATGTTTGAATATATAATTGAAACAGGTCAGCTTTGCCAAAACACAGTGTATGATTTTTCCGCGTTTATAGCTAATATTGATCCGGTGGCGGGTGAGGAGCCCGTAAATGCTGGATTTCTGGTTTATGGTATGAACGGCTCCACACAAGGAGAACTGCTTGTGGACACTGAGACGGGCGATTTGCCTTACTCAGGCCAGTGGGTGGAGAAGGGCGAGAGCTTCAACTCAAAAGAGTACACCAAGTTTAAACTTATTATAAAAAACAATCATAAGAGCACATCCATAAAACCAACTGTTATTGGTAATGATATAGGTATTGATGACATCACTTTCTCTACCTGTACCCCTGAAATCAAGATTTACACAGACCCTAAATACATTCACCAGGACACTTTAGTTTGTGACGATGGTAATCCTGTGAATCTCACACTTGAGGCTCATGCGGTTTATGACCTCACTACATTCTTCAAAATCCCATATTATCTGTTCCAGACATCTACAGATAGGGTTAACTGGACAAATGCAGGCTCGGGAGCCACTACTTCGCCCACAATCAGTATAACAGTGGAGAAAAATCCTCTGTATGAGGACGGACTATACTACCGTGTATGGGTTGGTGGTGACAAGACTGCTGTGGAGAATGCCGCCGCAGGTCACTCTGAGACGGGTTGTGGTAAACTCACCGCTGTTTCTGACCCTATTATAATACAATACAAGTGCAAATGTTCTCCTACACCGGCTCCTACCGTTAAGAACTATGCAGCGTGCCCTGTCACCACTGGTAGCGGTACTGTGCCTATTAAGAGTTTGGTGACATCGGCGTATGATAAGCTGAGGGTGTACGAATCAGCGACAAGTGAAACGGATTTAGGTGAGAACTTTGAGTTTGACGCCAAAACGGTGGGTGAGACTACCTATTACCTGACAGACCAGAAGAACACAGTGGGGCAGTTGGAGTATTGTGAGAGTGAACGTGCGCCGGTACGAATTAAAGTTAAGGATGCCGCTGTGTTTACGGTGTCGCCAGAGAAGATAGAGCTTTGCTACAATGATGAAACTCCTGCCTCTGACCTTACCTACACTGCTTCTGTGCCTACATATAGTTATACTTGGACTGGCACTGACATTTCAGCTACTGGTGTAACCTACACTCTTGAGAAAAAGGAGCAGAGTGGTACCATTAATGTGGTAGGCTCAGACCCTACTGGCAATGTTTGTGACGCATCGGTGGATGTGAAATACTCCCTGTCACCTAAACAAGAGTTCACAATTGACGCCCCTAAATTAGTTTGTCTGTCAAATCCCACAGCAACTATAACTGTTACTTTTACAAAGGGTAGCGGACACTATAAATTGGTGAAGAATGGTACAGAGGTGGTGGCTGAGGATGATATGTCGCTTAGTCAGACCGTGGTTCCTATAACTGACAGCAGCGTTGCCACATCGGCGGGGACTATAACTTATAAGTTCAGCGTGGAGAACTCTTTAGGTTGCAGCGCAGAGAAGGAGTTCAAAATAGAGGTGGGCGATAAGATAGATATTCCACTTGTACCTACAGCTCCTGTGGTTGACAATAACATCTGTCTTGGACAAACATTTGACATTAACGCATCATACACATTGGGTACTAGCGAGAGCCTGGAATGGAGTGTTGATGGTGCGGTGGTTTCTGGTGTATCTGGCACCAAACTTGAGGCTCAGTCACCTGTTGCCAAAACAGAATATACTGTGACACTCATTGGCGGACAGTGTGAGGGCGGCGGTTCATTGACTATCACTGTGGATGAGCCTGCACATCCTGCCATATCGGCTGACAAAACAGTTGTGTGCGCAGGCACTAAGATTAACATAACCGATAGTGACACCAACCCTGCTAAAAAGTACATCTGGTACAAGAACGGTACGTTGATGACAGACCAGACTGGCAAAGATATTATGAATTACACGCCTACTGAGACTGCCACATATTACAAGGAGTCTGTTAACGGTGCCTGCAAGAATAAGAGTAATGATGTATTGGTGGAAGTTCAGCCTGCCATTGAGTTCACATTGGAGCCTATTGACAAGAAGATTTGCGTGGGTGAGGAGGTTACCATCAGGATGAGCGGCTACCCAAGCGGTGCAGACTTGAAGTGGACAGAAAAGGCTACTGGTGTGGTCTTATCAACTGATGCCACTGCTGTGGTGACTCCAACAGAAACCAGTGTTTATACCGCTACTGTGACTAAGGTTTGTGAGGCAAGCAAGGATTTGACCATAACTGTTCTGCCTCCTATTGATCCTGATATTAGTGATGATGCAACCATTTGTGAGGGCGGCAAGACTTCTCTTACTATTACTGGCGTTGGCGTAACCAAGGTTACATGGACACCTGCAGCAGGTTTGGATAATCCAACAAAGGCTACTGTGGAGGCATCGCCTGACAGGACCACCACTTATAAGGCTACCGTAAGTAACGGAGTTTGTGATGACAGCAAGGAGGTTACTGTTACAGTATCTCCGCTGCCAAGGTTTGAATATGTTAAGGAGCTCAAGTCTGAGACTTGCACATCCCGTGGTGTGGAGGTTGCCGGCAAGAGCGGTGTTCCGCCTTACCTCTTCTCTGATGACGGTGTGGAGTTTGTCTCTGAGACTGAGTTCTACGGTCTGCCAAGCGGATACACTAAGTTCTATATCAGAGATGATAACAAGTGCCAGAGTGACACCACTGTTCACTTTGACCCTTATCCAATTAACCCTGACCGCTTCTTTACTCCAAATGATGACGGAGTTAATGAGCTGTGGACTGTGGAGAACCTGAATTGCTATGAGGGTTATATAGTGGAGATATTTGACCGTTACGGCAAACGGCTCTACATCTATAAGAAGGGCAGTTTCTCAGGCGGTAGCGTAACAGAGGATTTTGTTGGCTGGGACGGTTACTATAACGGCCACCAGATGCCATCAACAGACTATTGGTACCTGATTACCGTGGAGGAGATACGTAAGCAGTATAACGGACACTTTACATTAAAGAGATAAACCTAAAAACATAATAAAGAAACATCATATTTTGATTATGAAAAGATATCTATTGGCAATTGCGTTAGCGGCAGTTTCATTTGGATTCCTTCATGCTCAGGAGGAGTTAATCTATAACCAGTACCATTGGAATTACTATCTGGTTAACCCTGCTCTTGCAGGTGCTGAGCCATGCCACCATATTATGGCTACAAACAAGATGCAGTGGACTGGTATGAAGGATTTCCCAATGACACAGGTGCTTACTTACAAGACCCGTGTATGGAAAAATGTGGGTATAGGTGCTTACATCTACAATGACCGTAACGGTTACTCTGGCCGTGCAGGCGGTCAGGCAACATTCGCCTACCATATTCCGCTATCCAAGGGCCGCCAATATTCCAAGAAAGCATCTTATGACCGCCAGCTCTCTTTTGGTGCGTCAATCAAAGTTAACTATTTCTACATAAACACTAACCGCCTCTATGCTGATGATCCTAACGCTCAGAATGATAACGCATTTGCCAATACAAGCGGTATAGGTCTTAACGCTAACGTGGGTGTTTATTTCAAATCATACGGTGGCTTTGTAGGCTTATCTCTTACAAACCTTGTTCCTGTAACCTCTGATATCTACGGCGATAAGGAGCTTCCTGCCCCTCTCACCGGTTTCCTCTTTGGTGGTTACACATTTGACCTGGGCCGTAACCGTGACAAATACCTGGAGCCTATGGTTATGCTCAAGATGAATCAGTATCTTGAAGTTAACATGGACCTCAACCTCAAGTTTGGTCAGGTGGTTAACACCACTTGGGGCTACTGGGTTCAGCTCTCATACCGCCACAGCTGGAACAAGAACAATATTCAGGGTATGGTGCTCATGCCTATCGCCAGTTTCAATATCAAGGGCTTCAACATTGGCTACGCCTTCTCTCTTGACCTGAATAACCTGGTTACTCAGAACTACGGAACGCATGAGATTATGATTGGGTATAGCTTCTGCCATCAAAAACATTTTTGCAGATAATCTGCAAAAATGTTTTATTTCCTAGTTTTATAGGCTTTGCTGTAAGGCAAAGCCTTTTTCGTGCTTCGCACGGCAGGCAGAAGCCTGCTTGTCGCCTACGGCTCCGTAATCATACAAGCAAGCCTTGAATAGCTATATTTATTGTTATAACATATCATAAAATAAAGAAATTATTGTATCTTTGCGCTCGTAAATATAAGTTGAGTATCAATATGAGCAAGACAACAATGGGCAATAAGCTGCCCCGAAAACTGGAACAGAAGATGCAGACCGTAGGTGAGCAAATCAAATTGGCTCGTCTGCGTCGTAATCTTAGTGTAGTACAGGTGGCAGAACGGGCTACCTGTTCTCCTCTGACCGTTTCGAGGATAGAAAAAGGAACTCCGACAGTAGCGATTGGTATCTATCTCCGTGTGCTCTATGCACTACAGCTGGATGATGACATCCTGTTGTTGGCGAAGAACGATGAAATGGGATGGGCCTTACAGGATCTTGCACTGAAACATCGTCAACGTGCCTCTAAAAAACAATAAGGTATGAAGACACT
>ONBO01000004.1 GCA_900316125.1 uncultured Bacteroidales bacterium
GATGAACTGTTGGCCCGCATCCGTGACATCCGATCATCCGAGAAAGTTTTCTATCGCAAGGTACTGGAAATATATGCGCTTAGCATCGACTACGACCCAAGAGTTGAGATGACACAGGAGTTCTTCAAGACGGTGCAGAACAAGATGCACTTTGCTGTACATGGACATACAGCGGCTGAAATCATCTTTGACCGTGCTGATGCTCAGAAAGATTTCATGGGCCTGACTACTTGGACTGGTGCATTACCCAAGAAGGCAGACGCAGAGATTGCCAAAAACTATCTCTCTCAAGAGGAAATATCGACACTTAACCGTATTGTCAGCCTCTATCTCGACTTTGCAGAACTTCAGGCAGAGGAGCACCGACCTATGTATATGAAAGACTGGATTGCGATTCTTGATGATTTTCTGCGTATATCTCGCAAGGACATCCTGACACATGCCGGACGAATTTCCGCACAGCTCGCCAAGGCAAAGGCTGATTCTGAATATGACAAGTTCAAAGAGCGGACAAAGAACGAGCTGACACCTGTTGAGATACATTTCATAGAACAATTTGAACGGGAACAGAAGAAACTGAGTGACAAGCGTAATCAATGTCAGAACAGAAGTCCGAAATAATTGATTAACTTTGCAGGCGGAATATGAAGAAAGTAGAACAGACAGAAAAGGCAACAAGCCTCATGAAATATAAGGAAGAGTTTGAAACTGTTTGCAGCATCATTGCAACTCATCGGAAGAGGGTTATACGTGTTGTTAACAACGAGTCGTTGTTAATGGTATGGAAAGTTGGAGGATATATTTCGAATAAACTGAAGACTTCTGCTTGGGGAGAAGGAACTGTCAGACAACTATCTGATTATATACGAACAATAGATCCTACGGCAAGAGGCTGGAGTTATCGTACACTATATAAAATGGTGCAATTGTACGATACATATACAACAGTGACATTTTCTGCTTTGATGTCAGAAACTGGCATGACGAAAGGTGGCGATATTTTGCCATTTGAAATGGTACAAATTGAAGATCCTGTAATTGTGCCATTCGAAATGGCACAAATTCCAAGTGTGTTATTTGCAACTGGCTGGACAAATCACCAGATTATACTAAATAGGTGTAAAACTGATACGGAAAGGCTGTTTTATATGCTTTATGCGGGGCGGGAACGTCTGGAAAACAAAGAACTTATGCGAGCAATAAAAACTAATACGATGAGTTCGTTGCTTGGAGGAAAAGAAGTCCAATCAGATGTGATGACAAAAGTATATCCGGCCTCAACGCTTCTTTTTAAGGATAG
The DNA here is from genome assembly GCA_900316125.1 of uncultured Bacteroidales bacterium. Taxonomy (GTDB): domain Bacteria; phylum Bacteroidota; class Bacteroidia; order Bacteroidales; family Paludibacteraceae; genus Enterocola. The sequence goes on from ONBO01000004.1 coordinate 1,301, forward strand.
AGTGTATCTTGAAATGCTGGGGCTTCCTTTGGAATATAAGGAGTCTAAACTGAGGAAGGGGATAATCTCCCACATGAAAGACTTTATATTGGAAATGGGCAAGGATTTCTTATTTATTGATGACGAACATCGTGTGACGGTTGGCGGTAAGATATTCAAGGTGGATTTGTTGTTTTATCACAGATTGCTACAATGTATGGTTGCCATTGAATTGAAGACAACAGAATTTCATCCTAAGGACTTGGGACAATTGGAATTTTATCTGGAAACTCTAGATCAGGAAGAACGACGCTCAAATGAGAACCCAAGCATCGGTATTCTACTCTGTAAGGATGCTGATATGGAAGTGGTACGCTATGCATTGAACCGTAGCATGTCGCCAACGATGGTGGCTCTCTATAAAGAACAACTGCAGGTTGGTAGTGTTATCCAAAGAAGTTTGGTGGAGTTTTGTAAGTTTTTGAGTAAATAAATCATTCTTAATTTTGTACATTGTGTATGTAACTCACACATTAAAGCCGCACTCCAAATTACAGCTCCGAATAGTTTCAAAACAGAATATGGATGAAAAAAGACTAGAAAATGACTAAAAAAGACTAGAAAAGACTAAAAATGACTAGAAACTGTTTCAAAATCTAACCCCAAAATACACCGCGGCAGTATGCGTGAGGTTTTGGTGGAGGAAGGCGGCGGTGTAGGCGGCTTTGAGGGTGAGCGCCCAGTGGGGCTTGGGGGCGTAGGTGAGGCTTAGGGAGAGGCCGGCATCGCCGTGGCTGTGTGAGAGCTGGTTGAAGGTCTGGCGCACCGGCTGGTTCCAAAGTGTGGGCTCGCCTATGTTCATATAGCTGTGAAGTGCCGCATTGTATGATGCTTGAACGGCGGTCTCAATAATCCACTTTGGTAGCACCGCCATATATGTGGCTTCTATGTTATTTGTCAGATGGTTTAGCTCCAGAAGGTATGAGGGATGGAAGTATGACTCCGTAAAGAATCTATACCCAATCTTATATGTTAGCGTAAAGCGGTTTATTCCTATTGCAAAACCGTAGTTTGCCGCCAAGCAGCCATTCGCCTGCTGCATCCTGTACTGGCGGATGGAGCCTATAATAGGGTAGATATTGTCCGCCGCATCACCAAAAATATTTTCAACTCCGGCTCTGTTTACATATCCGCCTTGCAGCCCCACAGAGCTGAAACGGCTTCCCATAATAAAGTGATATGAAAGGTCAGCGTAAGCAGCATGTTCACGGCTCTCTGACATGGGCAGGTTATTTAGCGTGGAAATTATATTGGTATAAGATGAGTATCTGTAGTTTACGGCGGAGTTCCATCCTGCGCTGAGGCTGAGCAGTGCTGCGCCGGCTTCTGCGCTGTACCCATTATAGACGGTTGAGGTGTTGCTGCCGTCAAAACGCACATACCTGTTGCCAAGCCCTGTAAGGTGTACCACGTTTGGCGTGCCCTTTTCACTATAGAACTTCAGAATGTTGCTTTGGTTATATATGTCTGCGCCTACATGCACGCCAATGCGCATGGAATCATTTATGCCGTATGATGTAGCCACTTTTACGTTAAGGTCAGAGACTATGTTCTTGGGACGTGGATCTACACGGCGTGCCTCTATGGTGGCTCTGTAGGCTGCTTCGGCGGCGATGTCAAATTTGTGCGGCAGACGGACGTTAAAGCCTCCGCTTATCTTGTAACTTTGGGTTGAGAGGTCTCCGCCCACGCTGTCCGCCATGACGTATGGTGCCAGACGCATATAGTCTGAGGTCTCATTGAACTGCATATTGTAAATCTTGCCTCCGGTGTATGATGCGCCTCCCCATACAGCCCCCTTGTTAAACAGCTGGAAAGAGCTGACCGCCACATCGCCGCCTACATAACCGGAACCCTCCTGTGGAATCACTGCCACTTTTTGTGTGTTGTATAGAAAATCCATACCTACATTTGTAAGGCTGTGGCTGTAGCGGTAGCCTCTATGGGAGGTGTTATCATAGACCGCACAGAACAGACGCTCCCTGTCCGCACACTCATTAGTGGCAATGCGCTGCAGAACCGCCGTGCTGTCTGCGGCATGGCATACGCTCGCCAAGGCTACCAAAATGATTAATATGTAAATTTCAACTTTCAATTATTCACTAACGTTCATCAATACGTCAATTTTCAATTAAATTTCGATTCACCGATTCCACGATTCACCGATTCCACGATTCACCGGTTTTACACTATATTTTCACCGTCATCTCCATCCCAAAATATGGTGATACGCTGCGACGTATCAAAATTCCGTTTCTCTCAAAATCTGGTGTTATGTTGATAATCTTGTTTACAAACATGGATATAACAAACCACTTGCCTATGTTTTTTGTAACCTTGAAGTTAAAGTACACGGCTGGCGGCACAGTGTAACGTTCAAATGATGCAGGGTTTATATTGCGTACAAGCTGCTTGAGCACGGGGTTGTCCTCAATGTCCTTGTCAGTGAACTCATGAAGCGAGCCGTCTTTGTAGCTCAGGTAGTGCGTGGGCCTTCCGTCTTGGAACAGACGCTGGGTTGACACATACCACATAGCCTGCATCGATGTTGTGAAAATTAGCCCCCATTTTGGTATCTGCGTGTCAAACAGCAGGTTAGTGGATAACTGCTCGTTAATGCGCCCATCGTCCGTTACATAGAGCCCCACATACATATCGCTGAGCGGAGTGTTGTCAATCACAGCAGAGACAGGGTAGTACATAGGCTGACTATTACGGTATGTGCTTCTGAACCATGCCCCGCTGAACTTTATAGACGTGCATAGCGGCTTTATGCGCACTGATGTAAACTCAAACTCCACTCCCATCTTGTCCTGCTCACTTCCGTTTGTCACATAACTGTAGCCGTCAAGTTTCCGCACCACGGTATATGGAATCTTTGTAAGGTCTGGCTTGTCCGTCAGCTTGGAGTCCTCAATCACAGATGCGTCATACTTCTTGTACTCATACACGCCATAGTTGTTTGACTGTCTGAACCCCGATGTCATCTTTTCATTAAAGAAGCTGAGCCACAGGCGGTTGCCCGCAAGTTCAAAGTCTGCTCTCACCTCCCATTTCAGGTTTCGGGCAGGGGATAGGTTATAGTTAGTAACGTTCTGGCAGTAGCTTATAATGTTATAGCGGCTGTACTCCTCAGGGTGAGACTGGCTGTAATAGCCAAGCTGAATAATATCAATATAAACAGGGTCAGGGTAGAGCTGGCTCACAGTAGGCATACGGGTGGTGGTGCCTATTCCGGCAGAGAGGGATACGCTGAAATTTTCTTTTCTACCAAAGTACGGCGATGTCCACTGAGCATTAAGGCGTGGGTCCCAGTATAGCTTTCCAGCCATGGCGTACTCTCTGTCAAGCCCTAACAGCCCTGTGGCTCTCACTCCGGCCCTCACATCAATAGTGTGGCCGTTCACACGTGCTGTAAACTGGTCCTGCAGGTAGAACGCCAGACTGTTCAGCGCAGGAATAGTGTTGTACGCCCTTGGCCTTGCACCCCAGCCTGATGCTGAGAGTGGATGAGACATATCATAGAGCGGTCCCTTGCCAAAGTTCTTTGACATGTCCCACTCTAAGCCAGCCTTTACATGGTTACGCACGGCACGTGAGTTAAACTCAAAATCAGCTGAGGCTTTTGCAAAGGCGGTGAAGGGTTTGCCGTCCACAGCGTAGTTTGCCACATACGGTTTGAACAGCAGGTAGGCGTCATATTCACCAGGCTCAGTGGTGCTTGGCGCTATGCCTGCCCTTGTTGGTGACACTAACAGCTGACGCTCTAAATAGTCAAACTCCTGTGTCAGGCCTGCGTTCAAACTTGCCCCCTTAAAGAACTTTATACCGTAACATTGCACTTGCGCTCCCATAGCGGCGCTTAGCCTGTGGTAGTCTGAACGGAATGTGTTGATACCCCCGTAGCTTAGGTCAGGGTCAACCTTGCTATTGTCAAATGAACCTGTATAGTCAACTGCAGGGGTGAATGTCCAGTCTGTATGTTCCGTGGATGCTTGGGCGGTAAGGCGTACAGATGCGTTTGCACGCTTGTAGTTGTCGAGCGGATTGGTTATGTCAGAGTAGGCGTTAAGAAAACCGCCGTCAATGTTCATTACGTAATTTTGGGCGGAGTCAAGCGCAAAACCTTTGCCCAGTGATACGAGCTGGCTTTTGTCATCAGCTTTGAAACGAGCCTTGAGTCTGGTGGGGCGGCGTATCTTCTTTATGTTCATTACGCCGCTTGTAAGGTTGCCGTACTCTACTGACGGTATTCCTCTTATCACCTCCACACTCTCAATGTCGTCAGTGCTTATGGTGCGCATATCCACACCAGAGTTGGCAATTCCTTTCACACCAGTGGATGCTGTGGCTGCCGCTCCGTTTGTGTACTGCATGTCTGCATCGGTGTTTATGGGTGCGCCATCTACTAAGAAAAGGGTTCCCAAGGCGTTTGTCATGTAGTTTGTGTTTACGGTGGCGTTGCCTGTGGCTCCTATTGTGCCTGTTTCACGCAGCGATGCGGTGTTTACATCGGTGAGGGCGGGGTCCTTTGCAATACCTCCTGGCAGAAGTTCCATAAGATCCCCCACATTTGTAGGCTGAAGGTGCTGCATGGCATCCCTGCCAATAACAGAAGTGGAACTGAGGCTCTTTAGCTCTGAGGCTGTAACCACCACCTCATTAAGACTCCCTGACATTTCAGCGTAACCTGCAGGTGTGCCCGTATTTTCGCTGTCATCAGCTTGACAGTGGAAAAGGGCGGATATGCAGATTAGAAGAATAAAGAGTCGCTTCATTGGCTGTGCGGGATTTTGCAATGCAATATTACTGCAACATCACCACATACCCAATCCCAAAATGTTGGGATTTTACGGGTTAACTATTGTTAAAACAAGAGTTTTTTAGCAAATTTGCACCCAATAATTAGTGCCTATGTACAAATTTACTGATAAAATGTGTGACCTGATGTCACATGAAGAGGATGCTATTCAGATAATAAGCCGTTTTGGTTTGGAGATGGGAGTGGGGGAGCAGACCATCGCTGATGTGTGTGAATCCCACGGAGTTCACACGCCTACGTTTCTTGCCATTGTTAACTACAAGGTGTTCAAGCAGCGTGCTGTCTCCACCGATATTGATATTCCTACGCTTCAGCGTTACTTGCGTAATGCTCACACCTATTTCTTGGACTTCCGTCTGCCGCGTCTGCGCCGCTCGCTCATTGAGGCCATAATACCCGCAGACCCCACCACAAAGATACCTGGGCTTATACTGCGCTGCTATGATGAGTTTGTGGCAGAGATACGCACCCACATAGAGCATGAGAATGAGGGGTTGTTTGATGAGCATGAACATGATGACCAGCGCATAACAGATAAACTCACAGAAATCAAGAACTTGATAATCAAGTATTACCCAACCAAGCCAACATCGGTGGAGGGTACGGTTACATACACCCTTATAAGTGTCATGAGTGATTTGTGGCACACTGAGCAGGATTTTGCAGACCACTGCGCCATTGAGGATGATATTCTGCGCCCTGCGCTCACCCATATCCGCCCTCACAACAAGCCGCACAAGGAGGAGCAGGCCATGGAGGAGCTTAGTGAGCGTGAGAAGGACGTGCTTATTCAGGTGGTGCGCGGTCTTAGCAATAAAGAGATTGCAGATGTGCTCTGTATATCAATGCACACTGTGATTTCACATCGTAAGCACATAACAAGCAAACTTAACATACATTCCACGGCGGGACTCACTATTTATGCTATTGTCAATAAACTGGTTGACATAAATAGCTTGAAATAAATCTTTTTTTGTACATTTGCCGCCGATAAAAACTTTGACCTGGATAAAATGAAATTCTGCAGTTTTTCAAGTGGTAGTGACGGCAACTGTTACCTTATTTCTACAGACACCTGCGGAATTCTTGTTGACGCGGGTATAAGCGTCAAGACCATAAAGAAGGACCTTGAACGCATAAGCTACCCTCTAAAGAAGATATACGCCATATTTGTGACCCATGACCACTATGACCATATTGCGTCAGTGGGGACGCTTGGAGAGGTTTATCATATACCAGTCTATTCCACTAAGCAGATACTTGACGGTGTGAACCGCTGCTACAAGGTTACTGAGAAACTCTACGGCAGCCGCCATCATTTTGAAAAGGGCGAGACTGTGAGCATAGGTGATTTGCGCATAACCTCATTCCAGGTTTACCATGACTCTACAGACTGCGTAGGCTACCACATAGAGCAGGAGGGCGCACCAGAGCACAATATAACCATAGCCACAGACCTTGGCCACATAAATAGTGAAGCCATTCCGTTCCTTATTCAAGCTAATAATCTGGTTATTGAGTCAAACTACGATGAGGAGATGCTGCTTCAGGGCCCGTATCCGCTATTTTTGAAACAGCGCATACTCAGCCAGAGCGGCCATCTTGCAAATCATGTAACAGCGCGTTTCCTTGCAGAGAATAATCAGAGCCACTGGAAAAACATATTCTTCTGCCATCTGAGCAACAAGAACAACACCCCTGAGAGAGTGGAGTATATGGTTGGCAGAATGTATGATGAGTGCTGTGTGCCGCAGGAGCAGCGCCCTAATTTCATTATTCTGCCCCGTACCAAACCCATAGATGTGGTGGAATTGTAGGCTTTGTGTAATAATACTGCATAAATATACATAAATCTTACGGTTTATTTAATTTTTATTCAAAAATAATTATTTCGTGCGCATTTTTTTGTTAATTTTGCGCTCGGAAAAAGATATATAGCTATGAGTGAAAAAGTAAAGACATTAAAACAGGTTGCAGTTCGCTTTTCAGGCGACTCAGGCGATGGAATGCAGCTTGCGGGAAATATTTTTTCCACTATTTCCGCAACTGTAGGTAATGACATTTGTACGTTCCCTGACTATCCTGCAGACATACGCGCCCCGCAGGGCTCGCTAACAGGTGTGTCTGGTTTTCAGGTGCATATAGGAGCAGACAGAGTACTCACCCCAGGTGATAAGTGTGACGTTCTGGTGGCCATGAACCCTGCCGCCCTAAAGACACAGTACAAGTTCTGCACTCCACAATCTGTAATTATAGTGGATTCAGACAGTTTTGGCGAGAATGATTTGAAGAAGGCCATGTTTGCCACAGACAATCCTTTCGCTGAACTTAATATAAATAATGAGGTTATTTCAGCCCCTATCTCCAGCATGTGCAAGGAGAGCCTGAAAGACTCCGGCCTTGATTTCAAGGCTGCCATGAGGTGCAAGAATATGTTTGCTCTTGGTCTTGTCTGCTGGCTTTTTGACCGCAAACTGTCACTTGCAGAGGATATGCTCCGTGAGAAGTTTGCCAAGAAGCCTGAGATAGCCGCCGCTAACATAAAGGTTCTCAATGACGGTTACAACTACGGACATAACACCCATTCAAGCGTTACCACCACATATCGTGTGGAGAGCGCTGAGGGTAGCAAGGAGAAGGGTCTGTATATGGATATCAACGGTAACAAGGCTACAGCATACGGCCTTATAGCAGGTGCTGAGAAGGCAGGCTTGAAGCTCTACCTTGGCTCTTATCCTATCACCCCAGCCACCGATGTCCTGCATGAGCTGGCCAAGCACAAATCCCTTGGCGTCATCACCGTACAGGCTGAAGATGAGATTGCAGGCTGCGCATCGGCTGTGGGCGCATCATTTGCCGGCGCTCTTGGTGTTACATCAACATCAGGTCCTGGTATATGCCTTAAGAGTGAGGCTATGAACCTTGCCGTTATTACAGAGCTTCCGCTTGTGGTTCTTGATGTTCAGCGTGGCGGCCCTTCTACAGGTCTTCCTACCAAGTCTGAGCAGACAGACCTTCTGCAGGCACTCTACGGACGTAACGGTGAAAGCCCAATGCCAGTTGTTGCCGCTAAGTCTCCAACTCACTGCTTTGACGCTGCATTTGACGCTTGCAAGATTGCCGTGGAGCACATGACCCCAGTGGTATTGCTCAGCGATGCGTTTATAGCTAACGGCTCCGCAGCATGGAAACTGCCAGACCTTGACAAATATCCTGCAATAGTTCCACCATACGTAAAACCTGAGATGGCTGGTAACTGGACACCGTTCCAGCGTAACCCAGAGACAGGCGTGCGTTACTGGGCTCTGCCTGGTATGGAGGGCTTTATGCACCGTATTGGCGGTTTGGAGAAAAGCAATGAGACAGGCGCAATCTCAACAGAGCCTGAGAACCATAACCTTATGACAAAGCTCCGTGCTGAGAAGGTTGCCAAGATAGCAGACTTTATTCCTCTACAGGAGGTTGAGGGCTGCAAGGATGACGCAGACCTGCTTGTTGTAGGCTTTGGCGGTACATACGGTCACCTCAGTGACGCTGTCAGCCAGATGATTGCAGATGGCAAGAAGGTGGCTCACGCTCACTTTGAGTTTATTAACCCTCTGCCTAAGAACACAGAGGAAATTTTGAAAAAGTATAAGAAAGTTGTTGTGGCTGAGCAGAATATGGGGCAGTTTGCCGCATACCTGAGAAGCAAGTTTGAGGGCTTGAAACTTTACCAGTTCAATGAGGTTAAGGGTCAGCCGTTTGTAACAAGCAAACTTGTAGAGGCTTTCACTAAAATTATGGAGGACTAAGAGATGGCAGATACAGTATATACAGCAAAAGATTACAAGTCGGGGCAGCCACGTTGGTGCCCGGGTTGCGGTGACCACGCATTTCTTGCATCGCTGCACAAGGCAATGGCAGAGCTAAATGTAGCTCCTCATAATATAGCTGTTATTTCAGGTATAGGTTGCTCAAGCCGTCTGCCATACTATATGAACACATACGGTATGCACACTATCCACGGCCGTGCCGCCGCTATAGCAACTGGCGCTAAGGTTGCCAATCCTGATATCACTATATGGCAAATATCTGGTGACGGTGACGGTCTTGCAATAGGTGGTAACCACTTTATTCATGCAGTACGCCGTAACATAGACCTTAACATGATTCTGCTTAACAACCGCATATACGGTCTTACAAAGGGTCAGTATTCACCTACAAGCGCCCGTGGTTTTGTGAGCAAGTCATCACCATACGGCACAGTGGAAGATCCGTTCCGCCCTGCAGAGCTCTGCTTTGGCGCAAGAGGCCGTTTCTTTGCTCGTTGTGCAGCTGTTGACGCAGCAGGTACAGTTCCTGTTCTTGTAGCAGCAGCCAAACATAAAGGCGCAAGTGTGGTTGAGGTTCTGCAGAACTGCGTTATATTCAATAACGGAACACATGACGCCATAGCCACAAGTGAGGGTAGGGCAAAGAACGCCATCTATCTGGAGCATGGCAAACCAATGCTCTTTGGCCCTAACAAGGAGTTTGGTCTTATGCAGGAGGGTTTTGGCCTCAAGGTTGTGAAACTTGGAGAGAACGGCATTACAGAAAAGGATATCCTTGTTCATGACGCTCACTGTCAGGATAACACCCTGCAGCTCAAGCTCGCCCTTATGGAGGGCCCTGATTTCCCAATCGCACTTGGTGTAATCCGTGATGTTGAGGCTCCAACCTACAACGATGCTGTAAACGAGCAGATTGATGAAATCTCAGCCAAGAAGCCTTATCATAGTTTGAAGGAGCTTCTTCTGACTAATGATACTTGGGAGGTTAAATAAATCCAAATTAAACGGCCCTTACTGCGTTACGCTCGCTTTGTAAATCCTCACATACGCCAGTATGCTCCGGTTTACAAACCATCGCAAGCCTTGTAATGCCTCGTTTAATTTGAATTTATGAACTGCAAAACGAAATAGAAAAAGCGTTAAACCGAAGGGTCTAACGCTTTTTTGTATATTAATGCGGAGTGTATTAGTTCTTCACGCAGCGGACGCTGAAAGCGTAGTACTTATTTCTTTCGCGAAATTGCAGATAGTTGTGATTGTGACTCAGGTATATGTGGTAAGCTTTTTCACTGCTGTATCGAGTAGCCGTCCAGAAACTAGCGCTATAGCCCACATAACACAAATCAATATCATAGTAGCCAGCCGGCAGAGCAGCAAAGGAGTATTCGTCTGTGCCGTTACCCTCTTTATACCAGCCAGATGTGGTCTTCAGCTTTTTGCCAACTTCAGGGAACTCGCCAATATTATTTTTTGTTCCGCCTATCGCCTCGCAAAGAGTGTCCCACTCATCTGCTGTTGGCACATGCCAGCCGTTTGGGCATATACCTTGTCGGTTGCCATCAAAAGGTGCAGTCTGCTCCTTTGCGGCACTTTCATCCTTAAGACCTACGGCCGCAGCCCAGTTATAAAAATATCCTAATTTTTCTATCTGCTCTGACGAAAGGGAACCTGCATATTCAGAATCATACCAAAGTTCCTTTTCTGAGGCATCTATGCAATATGGATTATATGTTTGAATTTCAGGATTCTCATGCGCATACAATGTTATTTCAGCACCTTTTCTTTCACTGTCAGTATCATATTTATTACAGCGCATATTCTCCGCCATCCACACTTGCTTGCCTATCTTCACACAATTGTAAGTATTCTTACAAATATCCTTGACACGTATCCCTTCAACTGTAATTTCACATGTGGCAATTTTACCATCTGCGGTTGCTATTATTGTTGTTATGCCATACCCAACACTGGTGACAAGACCGTTGTCACTAACAGTTGCAACTGATGATTTAGAAGAATTCCACGTAATTTTGGGATTTGTAGCATCCTCAGGAAGCACTGTGGCCTTAAGCTGCAAAGTCTCACCTAAATCGGTAAAAACGTATGATGTTTTTGACAGCGTTACAGACTGCACAGGGACCTCTGCTACAGGCTCATTCTTTTTCTCTTTGCACCCTGATAGCATCAGCAGTGCAAATGACATGATAAAAACTAGTGTAATAGATTTCTTCATACCAAAATTTCATATAAAGGTTTATCGATTGCAAATCTACACACAAAATCACTGATGTGCAAATTTATTTTGTGGTTATGGCTCAGTATTGTCTTCAAATACGCTTGTGTTATTATGGTTGAATGTTTGTTGGCTCTTCAGTTGGATATAGGTTTGATATCGCGTATAGCGGTATTATCTGGATTCGGCGTGTAATTTGTGGTTCCTGACTATCAACAGATTCTATTATTGAGAAGTTTTCAAGTGAGCAGCGTATGGCATCATTTATTTTTTTATTTTTCATAAACAAATGCAGACTTTTCATCTTACCGCTTACCCCAGATTTGCACTCTATTGGAAGTATCTTTAGATCCTTAACTGTAATATAATCAACCTCAGAATTTGCTCCGTCAGCTGTATTTTCCCAATAATACAGATTATGTGTTGAACGTGGATTATTATATTTTACCATTTCCCAGCCAAGAACCATTTCCGCCAAACCACCCTTATTTACAAACAATTATAAAAAATATTGATAAAATCGAGAGGAATAACCAAATGATTTGTGATAAAATCGAGAGGAATAATCGGGTGTATCTTGATAAAATCGAGGGGAAAGGAGAAATAAAAAAGCGTTAAACCTTACGGTCTAACGCTTTTTTGTTTACTGCCTGAACACCATCTGTGCGGAGGCTTGGTGAGTGGCTAATATTTCAATCTCTGTGATTTGAACGTGGGCAGGAGCGGAAGCCACAAAGTATATTGACTCCGCGATGTCAGCACCGGTGAGAGGTTTAAAGCCTGCATAAACCTGCTTTGCCCTGACTTTGTCCCCACGAAATCGGATGTTTGAGAAGTTAGTCTCAACCAAGCCTGGCTTTACCGTAGTAACACGAATTGGAGTGTTATAAAGGTCCATTCTAAGTCCGTCTGAAAGTGCTTTTACAGCGGCTTTCGTGGCGCAATATACGCTGCCGCCCGGATATGCCGCATTGCCAGCCACTGAGCCTATGTTTATCACATGTCCGTAGCCTTGCTCCACCATAATTGGAACCACAAGCCTAGTGATTGTAAGCAACCCTTTAATGTTTGTATCAAGCATTACGGAGTACTCATCAAGAGAGCCCTCATGCTCCTTGTCAACGCCGAGCACCAATCCTGCATTATTAACAAGCACATCAATGTGTTTGAACTCAGAAGGCAGGTTGGATATTGCCTCTGTGGCCTTTTCACGGTCTCTCACATCAAACGGCAGCAGCAGGACATCGCTGTTATAATCACGCTTAAAATGCTCTTTGAGAGCAGTAAGTTTCTCTACATTGCGTGCATTAAGAATAAGGCGGTAGCCGTTCTGTGCAAACTTTTCAGCTGTAGCCTCACCAATCCCTGATGAAGCTCCTGTTATAAATACGGTTTTCATAATATCAATTCACATTTATGCAAAAATAGTAATTTGAGCTATAACTGCAAAATATATTTGCGTTTCCGTGATTTTGTGTGTAGATTTGCAATCGATAAACCTTTATATGAAATTTTGGTATGAAGAAATCTATTACACTAGTTTTTATTATGTCATTTGCACTGCTGGTTCTATCAGGGTGCAATGAGAAGAAGAATGAGCCTGCAGCTGTAGTACCTGTGCAGTCTGTAACGCTGTCAGTTTCAGAGTATGCTTTTTATAGTTTAGGCAAGACATTCCAACTCGAGGCTACAGTGCTTCCTGCTGACGCCACAAATCCAAAAATTACGTGGAAATCATCTAAGACAGAGGCGGCGACTGTGGATGACAATGGTCTTGTTACCAGTGTTGGGAAGGGTATAACAACAATAATGGCGATTGTTGGTGATAATGTTGCTACATGTGAGATTACTGTTGAAGTATTATTTGTTAATGATATTTGTGGTAATAGGTACAACTATGTTAAGATTGGAAATCAGTATTGGATGTCGGAGAATATGCGCTGTCACAAGTATGACACATCGAGTGGAAAAACTGGTTCCAATATCACTATGTACACATCTGAAAATCCAGGAACAGAAACGTACAACCCATATTGCGTTGATGCTTCAGAAAAGGAGCTTTGGGAGGACGATAAATATGCAGGATCCCTTTCGTCAGAACAGATTGCGAATTTAGGCTACTTATATAATTGGTCTGCTGCCGTAGGTATTACTGCCACTGAAGCTGAGGCTTTGAAGCCCCCTTTTGAGGGCAGACGCCAGGGTATATGTCCTAACGGTTGGCATGTGCCCACTAATGCGGATTGGGACGCCCTTGCTGAGGCGTTAGGCGGAGTAAAAAACGAGAATGAAGGTTATCCTAATGTTGGTAAAATACTGAAAACTAAATCTGGCTGGGGGAAAACTGACAGAGGTACTGACTACTACTACTTTTCGGCCCTGCCAGCTGGCTATGCAAAAGGAAGTGTAGTGTGCTTTCTGGGACTCACCACCTATTTATGGTCGGCTACTCCAAGCGATTACAATTACAAGTCATACTACTGCTCCTTAATTAGCGATTCTGACTATCTGTCCTGCTATCACGGTGACAAAGATCTGTTTAAAAGGGCTTACAGCGTTCGTTGTGTGAAGAACTAATGCGGAGAAGGTGTATTACTTTAGCCCATGCTTTAAGAAATCAAACAAACCTATAAAGGTGAAGCCGTTGTTGTCAGTGTATTGGGCTATGTCATCACCTTGAACAACTATCTTGCGGAAACTGTCATCAATATGGCGGAGAGACTGCAGCTCCTGTTCACGCTTGGAGTCATCCGCCAAACTGAAGGCAGACTGGATATAGTACTTCTCCTGACCGTTAGTGGCTATAAAGTCAACCTCATACTGACGGCTCTCCTGTTTGCCGGAATTCATCACACGAGCATTAACCACTCCTACATCTACCAGATACCCCCAAATACGCAGATGGTTGTAAATTATGTTCTCCATAATGTGAGTAATCTCTTGCTGACGGAAGTTCAGGCGGGCGTTACGCAGACCTATGTCTGTAGCGTACCATTTCCTAACAGATTCAAAATAGCGTTTGCCCTTAATATCATACCTTGAGGCTTCCTCAAAAAGATAGGCTTCCTTCAAATAACCCATATAGGTTGTAACAGTCTCTCGGTCTGTCTTTATGTGCATTACAGACTGTATTGTGTTGCTCAGTTTGCTTGGATTGCTCACGCTACCTACAGAAGAGCACATAGCGTCCGTCAAGGCATTAAGAGCCTCTGTATTCCTTATTTTGTGACGGTCAATTATATCGCTCAGATAAGTTTTGTTCCACAATCTTTGCAAATAGGCGGTCTTCTGCTCTGGGGTGCGATGATTCTTGAGTCCAGGCAGTCCGCCGTATGTGTAATACTCCTTCCACAGCTCATTCACAGGCTCTGTCCTGCCGCTGCAAAATTCGTTAAATGAAAATGGATACACATGAACTTCATCCCCCCTGCCACGGAATATTGTGTTAATGTCACTGCTAAGAAAGTGACTGTTACTGCCAGTAATATAGACATCGACGTTTGGCTTGTTGTTAAGACCGTTCACAATACGTTCAAACCCCTCAACATCCTGCACCTCATCAAGCATAACATAATAATGCTCTTCAGTACTGGTTATGCGACCATACAGATAATCTTTAAGAGCCTTGGCGTTGAGAAGCTCCGTCTGGTTTGTTTCATCATCCATATCGAACGATATGTGGATAATATTCTGCTCAGGTACGTCCTGCGTCAAAAGGTAGTCATAAAAGATATGGCTAAGTAGCCATGACTTGCCCGACCGTCTTGGACCGGTAATTATCTTAACCTCATTATTGTCCATGCGGTCAATCAGCTTTTGCAGATAAGTTTCTCTTTTGACGTACTCCATAGCAAATATAATTTGTTGCCTGTAAAGGTACGCTATTTTTTTGACAAAACCGCTAATTTTATCCGCAAAAAGGTGCAAACTTGCAGTAAAATGCGGATAACTTATATTTCCACACCGCAACTTAGTGCAAGTTTGCAGTAAATTGCGGTGTAATAACAAACAAAAAAGCGTTAGACCTTGCGGTTTAACGCTTTTCTTTTTCTGCCTCTTTCTGGAGTTTCTGCTCCTCCTTGAGGCGTTGCTTTTCCTCTTTCTGGCGGGCCTTCTCGGCCTTCTGGTTAGCAACGTACTCTTTGTGACGGCGACGGCGGTCTTCACGCAGAGCCTTTTTGGCGGCTTTGATTTTTGCCTTCTGAGCCTTCTCTTTCTCCTTCTTTTCCTTGGCGGCGGCCTTCTCTTCAGGAGTCTTTTTGCGCGTCAGCTCCTTGTAGGTCTTGCTAAGGTTCTCCCAAGTGTCAAAGGTCTCCTTGTACATCACACCTAGACCTTGAGTGTAGAGGGCGGTGGAGTAGAGCATATCATTGGTCTTGTTGTAGGCTTTAAGACGGAAACGGCCGGACGGTGTGAGTTTGTACTCCACATCAAAGTCTCCAATAAAGTTCTCCTGACCGTACTGGCGGCGATATCCCACATTACTGTTAATGATAAGGCGGTTATTGAATAGGTTTGTGGATACATTCACAGCCACAGAGTAGTTGTTAGTGGCGTCCTTGTTAGCGTCATTATAGTTCACACCAAAGTTCACATCCTTGCTTATCTGTGACATCCAGTAGTTAAGCTGGCTTGATATGGTGGATGTGGCAAACGATGTGGCAATGGAGCCCGTGTTTGTGGAGGCGAGCTGCGGGTTGTAGAACTTGCCGAACACAAGCAGGAACACCATCTGCTGAACCATCATGTCATCAGTGTTCACTGTGGCCTTTACACGGCGCACTACCTCATCATCGGCGCCTGGCAACTCAATGTCAAACTTAATCTGAGGCTCCTGCAGGTTGCCGGTTATGCGGGCTATGCAGTTCACCTTTACAGAGTTGCTCTTGATGTCTTGCAGCATACTCTCCTCCAGCAGGTCAGAGAGTGACGCCGTGGTCTGGTACTTGGCGGTTATGTTAAGGATACCGTTCATAGGGTCACCGTCAAATGATATGCTGCTGTTTTCACCCACCTCAAACTTCTTACGTATGGTGCCCTGCAGAGAGAAGTTATACTCTCCCTCTGTAATGTCATACTTGCCATAGAGCTTGACATCGGCGTTCTGGTCCACAGTCACCTTCACATTACCGCTGCCTCGGGCTCGTATAACGTCACCGCTGTGGCTGTCAAGTATAATCTGTGCCTCCACGTTTGGTGTTGCCTCTATGGTGAGGTCTACGTTAAGAATGGAGTTTGGAGCCACTTCCGCAAAACGCTTCCTACGCCTTTCCAGGGCGGTTGGATCACGTCTGATGGTGTCACGCTTCACAAATGTTATGAACTGGTTGTCAGTGGCGGTGCGGTAACTGTCAAGCGGCACGGCAAAGTAACTGTTAGCCTCAGGCTTTGCATTTACGTGTATGTCCACTCTGCTTTCATCTCCTTCAATTATAGCTGCACCTGATGCAAACACAGTGCCGTAGAAATCAGGGAAGTCTGCGGCCGTGGTGTTGAGCACACGGGTGTTGTCAATCTTAAACCCTATCTGGAATTTGAACTTCTGGAACAGGTGGTGAGTTACAAGTCCGTCAATAACACCGTGGTTGCCTTGGTCATCATATATGTCTATGTTTTTGAATATGAAGCGGTCACGCTTAATGTGTACTGAGTCTGAAAAGTGGAATGTGGAGCCAAGGTAGTCAATTCCTAACTTGGCGTCATGCACGTAGGCGTCGCCCCAAATCTCTATGGCGTCAAATCTGCCGCCCACAGAGAGGTTGCCATTTGCTATACCGTCCATCTCATGTGAGAATGTAACAAGATAGGGCTCTATAAAGCCAAGAGGCAGTTCGTTAATTTTGCAGTCAAGATGCATGCTCTCCTCAAGCGGCGCCACATATCCGGTCACGTATGATGTGTCTTGCGTGGAGTTCACCACTGTGCCGGCAAGCTCAATTCGCTTGGTCTCTTTGTTAAAGTTGGCCTTGGCCCATACGTCAGCAATAGGGTGGCGGTTCAGACCAAACTGCTTAACCATCACATCGGCGTTAATAATTGGGTCTTTATTGAGGGCTCCGCCTATTACAACCTTACCTGTTGCAATACCAAGCAGCTTGATATCAGGCATGTATGCCACCTCACTTATGTATGAAAGGTCCACGCCTTTGAGGTCTACATCTATGAAGCTGCCTTTGATATCGCGGTTCATGCCGCCCTTAAGCCTCAGATACTGGTCTGTGCTCTCAAACGCAATATCCTTTACAAGCAGTTTGTGCTCATCATAGAATATCGTGCCCTTGTTTATGGTCCAGAGGGAGTCTCCCATTATAATTTCTGACTCCTGCAGCGTGCAGAGCACCTCCAACATGGCGTCACTGTGCTGGGGCTTGAAGAACTCAGTGGAGAGTTTTATATTGCCGCTGAAATCCTTCTCCACAGTGTTCATAAAACCAAAGTCCAGGTCTGCCACGTTATTTTCAACGCCCACATTCGCCTTCAGATATGTGGTGTCAAGGAATGTCTGATAGATGCCGCTCACCTCAGTGCTAAGCCTTCCGCCGTGTGAGTTCACAAAAACTTTCACAGAGTCTATGCTGTTTTTGTCAAGTATAATGTCATTTGTGGATAGGTTCAGGTCAAAATAGTCATCATAGTCTGAGAATGAGCCTATTACGTACGTGGTGTCTTCAATGCTGTTCTTGGAGTTGAACATGTACGCAATGTCAGAGAGCGGAGCTATCTTCACGTTAAAGTCAAGGCGGTTTGAACTCTCCATCTTCTTGGTTTCAATAGGCTTAAGATTTGTGAGCTCGCGTGCCACCTGGTATTGCAGGTTGTTGAAGAGTGTGGAGAACTTGTATTCACCATCAATATTCGCCTCCACAAGAGGGGAGCGCACTGTTATGTGCTGCACGTCATTGTGCTTGAATATGTTTATGTCAAGACTGTCAATCACATAGTTTACGCCCATGTTGCCAATGCCTACTGAGTCAATAAGCACATACCCCGATATGTCATCTATGCTGGTGAACTCGGCACGTGCGTCAATGTCAGCTGATATTGTAAGGTCAGGGTATTCAGGAGTGAGCCCCATGTTACCTAACTTCATGGTGTCAGAGCGCAGCTTGAGTGTGGCTAGCTTGTCAGTGGTGGTGCCGTCAAAAAAGAAGTCTGCATAGAGGGTTCCGTTGCCGTTCTCATCATTGAATGAGACATTTGCCACAGCCTTGTCTGAGTTGAAAATACCGTCAATCTGGAAATCCTTGAAAGTGTAGTTGTTATACTCAAAAGATTTGATTCTGCCAGATGCGTTTGTGGCAAAACGGTTCTTGCCTATGTAGTAGACGCCGTCAGCGTTAAGGTTGAAGGTGAGTTTACCAATCTTCATCTCATCACCAAAAATCTTGGCAAAGTCAAAATCATCAAGCCCCACGTTACCATTTATGGTTATTGCGTCGATGGCGGAGTTGTAGCCACCCCTGGCGTTGGTCATAATGTTTCCGGCATTGGTTGTGATAACACCGGCGTATTTAGCGTCAGGCAGCTTGCCTATAATGGAACCCCTGAAGTTTATCTTTGTGAAGCCATCCATCTCCTTTGGCAGCTTGAACGGTTTGCCTTGTATGTCTGACACTGTGTTCTCAATATCGGCGCGGTCAGTACCCACATTGTTCACGTAGGCAAATATCGAGATATTCTTATATCCGTCTTTAATCTTAAGCGCGTCAGCCAGTTTTAGAATCTTGGCGCGCATGTTCAGGTTTGTGTTTGTGCCGTAGCTAAGGTCTATAAGGCGGATGTCAAGGTTTCCACGGTCATACTCCATGAACGTTCTTATGTCCAGATCATGCCTCAGACGGTTCATCTCAGGGATAAACGCTGCAAAATCCTTTCCGCTGAGGTGAGTGCGCTGTATGGAGAAGCGCGCCTTTGCGTTAGCGGCCAGCAGTGACGGGCTTGCCAGTTGTGACAGGCTGTCAAGCAGAACCTCCGCCACAGGGATGTTAATCTCACTCTCAATAAGCCGCAGCTTGAAATCCTCAAGTGCTATGCGGTTGTTGCCCATGATGGTTTTGAACTCCATCTGTGACACTCGCATACCACTCTTCTCACGGAATGAGAATCTGTCAACCTCCACATTTACAGAGTCCTGGGCTGCATGGTTAAGTGACACAACCATGTTTATGTCACTCAAATCAATGTGCATGGCGTCAAAAAGGTTGTCTGTGCGTTTAGGCATTGAAATGTTGTCAATGCGCACACGGCTGTTCTTTAGCTTTACGCCAGGAGCGTCAAAAGTAAGCAGCGGGGCCTCAGTCTGGGTGGTGTCTTGCAGTGCGTCAATAATAAACTGCAGGTTAGTGAGGCCTGTGGTGTCTGTCTTCAGGTAGAACTTGGCCCTGTCAATCTCCACATTGCGTATTGATATGCGTTTATGTGCAAGGGCTGAGATGCTGAGGCGTGCCGACAGTGAACCTACATACGCCAGTGTGTCAGCCTCAAGGTCTGCCAGATAGACATCATTAAGTGCTATGGACGCCGGCATCTGGTACTCTATATTCCCTATGGAGACCTCTGTGCCTAAAAAATCACCTGCTGCAGTGGCGGCTTTGTCAACCACATAATTCTGTATGCTTCTGTTTGAGAGCAGAAGCGTAATTATCAGCGGTATTGAAAGCACAATAAACGCCAATACTGTTATTATGGTAAGGAATTTTTTTATAACTTTGCGTCCTATATAAGTAAATATCTTACAAAAGTAATAATAAATACATTATAAGCACCTATATGGGGCAAAAAAATAATCATATTTTAATCTTAGGTATAGAGTCCTCTTGTGATGATACATCAGCCGCCATAATACGTGACGGCTACCTGCTCTCAAATGTGATTTCCTCACAGGCTGTGCACAGCGCCTACGGCGGAGTGGTGCCTGAACTGGCGTCAAGAGCGCATGAGCAGAATATAATACCTACAGTGCATCAGGCAATTAAGACCGCCGGCATTGACAAAAGTGATATCAGCGCCATAGCCTACACCCGCGGACCTGGACTAATTGGCTCACTGCTTGTGGGCACATCATTTGCCAAGGGCTTGTCTCTGTCACTTGGCGTGCCTCTTGTGGAGGTGAACCACCTTCAAGGCCATATATTAGCCCATTTCATTAGAGAGGAGGGCGTGGAGCCACACATCCCTGAGTTCCCGTTCCTCTGCCTGCTTGTTTCAGGCGGTAATTCACAGATAGTTCTTGTAAAGTCACCCTCTGATATGAAGATAATAGGGCAGACCATAGATGATGCGGCAGGTGAGGCGTTTGACAAGTGCGCCAAGGTTATAGGCGGCCCCTATCCGGGCGGCCCTTACGTGGACAAACTGGCTAAGGAGGGCAATCCTAAGGCGTTTAATTTTGCCAAGCCCCATATCCCAGGCTATGACTACAGTTTCAGTGGACTAAAAACCTCATTCCTCTATCTGGTAAGGGATTACCTGAAAGAGGATCCTGAATTTATAGAGAAGAACCGTGCTGACCTTTGCGCCTCATTCCAGCGTGCTGTGATTGAGACACTTATGGATAAGCTAAAACGTGCGGTCAAGGACACAGGCATTAAGCGTGTGGCTGTGGCAGGCGGTGTGTCAGCCAATAGCGGGCTGCGCGGCGCATACCAGGATGCGGCACAGCGTTACGGCTGGGATATATACCTGCCTAAGTTCTCATACACCACAGACAACGCCGCCATGATAGCCGTGGCTGGCATGTTCAAATTCATGGATGGGGAGTTTGATACCATAGATTCAGTTCCGTACTCGAGAACAATTGTTTAGTTTATGAAAGATATAATCAAATCATTAGCCTCCACAGCCTACTTCATAGCAGTGCTGCTGATAGTGCATTTTGTGTGGCGGGCAGGTTTCAATGAGGGGCATGACCTCTCAGGTAATGAGCTCGTTACATTCTACGGCAGAGACGTAACGTCATTCTTTGCCGTCATAAGCGGCTGGCTCACGCAGGCCGTCTACGGAGTGCTTGACACCTGCACATCGGTGGAGGCGGAGCTAAGAAGAAGCGCCGTGTATCTGGTAAGCCAGGATACGCCAATCAAGATAGTCTGGAACTGCACAGGCGTGAAGCAGATAGGCTTTTTCTGCCTGCTCATACTATGCTATCCGCGCCATACATGGCACAAACTGTGGTTCATACCAGCCGGAATAGCAGTGCTATTTGCCGTGAACATTCTGAGAATCACGGGTATAATTTACTTCTGCGATGCTGACATCGCACGTTTTGACTCCCTTCATGAGACTTCAAAATATCTCTATTACGGCATAATATTCCTTATCTGGATACTCTGGGACTGGAAGATAGCCGCCCCCGCCAAGAGATGAGAAACCTTACTGTAGATATAGGCAATAGCAGAGTGAAACTCTCAGTGTTTGAGGGAGATAACGTCATATACTCCGATGTTAAGGATACCGTCACTGATGACTATATGGCGCATATTGTTGAAAAATACAGCGTTACAGCCGCAATAATATGCTCAGTTACAGGTTATGACTATGGTTTTGTAGAGTGGCTCAAGCGTAATGTTAAGCCAACCATTATTTTTGACAGCACGGTGAAAACCCCTGTCAGAAACGGCTACGGCAGCCCTGAAACATTGGGTATGGACCGTCTGGCGGCAGTGGTTGGGGCAGCCAGCCTCAAACCAGGCAGGCCTCTGCTTGTGGTAGATGCAGGCACAGCCGTTACTTATGACTTTGTAACCTCTGACGGAGTGTACAAGGGCGGCAACATAGCGCCCGGGGCGTCACTGCGCTTCCGCTCCCTCAATGAGCATACAAGCCGTCTGCCTCTCATAGACCTTGGACATGAGCCTTCCGGCGCAGTTTTAGGCAATAATACAGCAGATGCCATTTGGCATGGTGTAGTGTGCGGAATGGCCTATGAGATAGAAGGTTACATATCATATCTGAAGGAGAGGGAAGAGGGGCTCGAAATATTTTTTACAGGTGGAGACGCATTTTTCTTTGAAAAATACATAAAAAGTAGCATCTTTGTAGTTTCAAACCTGACAGCTATTGGTTTGAACGCAATTTTAAACTATAATCTGAATTGAAAAGGATTTACATATTTCTTCTTTCAGCGCTTCTGCCGCTGGTGCTTATGGCTCAGAATGTGACCACGGCATCACCGTATTCACGTTACGGATATGGTGAACTGCAGTCTATGGGCGTGGGCGCTGCACGTGCTATGGGCGGAATAGGGTACGGTATACGTGACCACAGGATTATTAACCCAATGAACCCTGCGTCATACTCATCAATTGACTCGCTCACCTTTATGCTTAACTTTGCAGGTTCTGGTACTGTTAACGGAGTGAGCAGCGGCAGTGAGATTTACAATCAGTTCCGTGGCAGGGTTGATTATGTGGCCATTCAGATACCAATCTACAAGTTTATTGCCTTCAGCATAGGTGTGATTCCTTTCTCAAGCGTGGGATATAAATATGCATCCACGTATGATTTGAAGGATTACTCTAAATCAGAAGGAACAATAAATGTAAAGCAGACATACGAGGGCACTGGTGGCTTCACACAGGCGTACGCAGGCCTCTCCTTCAACATACTTGACCGTGTGGCTGTTGGTGCCAACGCACGTTTCATGTTTGGTAAGGTGACACACAGCAGATGGGTGGAGTTCCCTAATGAGTCATTCCACGTGGGAACGCTACAAACACACTACATGTACTCCACATCGTGGCTTTGTGATGTGGGTGTTCAGTACACCCAGCCTCTTGGCGGAAAAAACACTCTTGTGATAGGTGGTGCGTACTCATTTAAACTTCCAATGAACATTAAGAGTCAAATAACCACATACACAAACAAAGAGGATGTTGATAACACCAAGTATGATTTTGACTATCCTCAGAGCGTGGGTGTGGGGCTCTCTTACAGAATGGGTGAAACGCTTCTGGCTGGAGTTGATTTTGAGTGGCGTGATTTTTCAAACGCACGCTATTACGGAGTCACAGATACGCTGCTGACCACATACAAGATTGCCTTGGGTGCTGAGTATGTTTACAAGCCAGGCTCCAAGAAGTATGCAGATAACATCCGCTACCGCATTGGCGCCAATTTCTCACCGTCATACGTGAAGATAAACGACAACCGCTACATGGAGTTCGCTATCACTGCGGGTGTTGGTCTTCCGCTCTTTAATAACCTGACCACCATAAACGTATTTGTGGAGTACGGTCACAGAGGCGGTTTGAAAACAGTAGGTCTTGTAGAGGATTATTTCACCTTTGGTCTTGACATAGCCCTTAACGA
This sequence comes from uncultured Bacteroidales bacterium, assembly GCA_900316125.1. Taxonomy (GTDB): domain Bacteria; phylum Bacteroidota; class Bacteroidia; order Bacteroidales; family Paludibacteraceae; genus Enterocola. Next base: position 24,519 of record ONBO01000004.1, read on the forward strand.
GCGTTGGTTTGTGAAGAGAAGATTAAATTAATATAAACCCTAAATATAAATGTTATGAAGTCATTTAAGTCTCTTATTCTGACAGGTTTGCTGCTTGCGGCTGCAACCTCGTCATACGCTGTCAAAGCTATTGACAACGGCACTAAGTTTGGTTCGGGAGAGGATAGCATCCGTTGTATGGAGAATGTCAGCCTTCTGAATAGTTATTTTAAAATCAAATCATACGAAGAAGCTTACAACAGCTTCAAGATTGTATTTGATGAGTGCCCTCAGGCTGCCGGCAGAACTTTGTACAATAACGGTGTAACCCTTATCAAGTACAAGCTGAACAATGAGAAGGACGCTGCCAAGAAGAAAGAGTGGTTTGACCTGCTTATGGACTGCTATGAGAAGCGTATCGTGTACTTTGGGAAAGATCCTAAGTATCCGGAGTCTTACATCCGCGGACGTCAGGCTATTGACTATATAGAGCTTTCCGGCGATAAGAACTTTGCAGAAAAGGTTATGCCTTGGCTTGAGAAGTCTGTTGCTGAGCGTGGTTCTGCATCAGAGCCTGGTGTTGTTGACTACTACTTCCGTATCCTCACATTCCAGTACAAGAATGACCCTGAAAAATACAAAGAGAGCTACATTAACAACTATCTCAAGATGGACAAACTGCTTGCAGGCAGCATTGCCACTAATGAGAAGAACCGTGACGCATACAAACAGACCCGTAACAATGTTAACGCTACATTCATAGCTTCAGGTGCAGCAGACTGCAGCACTCTTGACGGTGTGTTTGCAAAGAAGGTTGATGAGGCAAAGGATAATGTAATTGACCTTACAACTATTATTAAACTCTATCGTAGTGCAAAATGTACTGAGAGTGATGTTTACTTCGCCGCTTCAGCCGCAGCTCACCAGCTTAACCCAACATCTGAGACTGCTGCAGGTTGTGGTTACCAGGCTATTAAGAAGGAGGACTACAACAAGGCTCTTGACTACTTCAATGAGGCTATCGCTCTTGTAGAGCCAGGTGAGAACGCAGACTCTATAAAGTATGAATATCAGTACATTATAACAGGTGTGCTTATGACACAGCGTAAGTACTCTGAGGCTAAGGCTGCAGCTCTTAAGGCTATACAGTATGATCCTACCCAGGGTGAGCCTTACATGGCGCTTGCACGTATGTACACAGACCCAAGTGCTAACCCATACAAGGATGACAAGATTCTTGCCAAGACCGTTTATTGGGCTGCAGTTGATAAACTTGAAAGAGCCAAGGCTATTGATCCTGACCTGACAGAGATGGCTCAGTCTCTTATTAACCAGTACAGAAAATACTATCCTTCTAAGGAGGATGTGTTCTTCAAGCCAGAGCTTAAGGTGGGTGAGTCATTCCACATAGGCGGATGGATTAATGAGACAGTTCGCTGCCGCGACTAATAAGATTTGTATAGAATACAGAAATATAACTTTACTTGCATAACAGCCGCTATCCTTGCGGTTGTTATGCTTTGTTTTGTCTCCTGTAAAGGCAAGGTGGCGTCAAATGAATCACTGGTGCAGTCAAGAGACTCCATCCCTGGTCTTCATGCTTGGGATGTGTCAACAGTCATCTCAGACTCCGGCATAACCCGTTTCCGCCTCAACACCCCTGAGTGGGTTATCTATGACAAGCCAGCGGACCCATACTGGCACTTCCCCAAAGGGCTTCACTTTGACCGTTTTGATGAGAATCTTGATGTCTTTGCAAGTGTTGACGCAGACTCAGCCTTCTACTACAACCAAAAGGAGTTCTGGGTGCTTATTGGTAATGTAAAGTCCATGAATCTTGACGGGGAGCGTTTTGAAACAGACCTGCTTTATGTGGACCGTAAGGCGGACCGTATATACACTGACCACAAGATGAAGATAACCCAGAGTGACAAGATAATAAACGGTGTGGGCTTTGAGTCAAACCAGCGCCTTTCCAAGTACACGATTCTTAACCCTACAGGTATCATACCTATTGATGAAGAGGAGCAAGAATGACAACGGCCACAGTTTTCATATTAATAGCAATTATCTTCTCCGCCTTCTTTTCAGGCATGGAGATAGCTTTCCTTTCCGCCAGCAAGCTCCGTCTGGAGATTGACCGTCAGAATCATGAGTTTGTGGCGCCTATTATTGACATATACTATTCCCACCCCGATAGGTACATCTCCACCATCCTTGTGGGAAATAACATAGCGCTTGTAGTCTATGGTATTCTCTTTGCAAATCTGCTGGACCCTTACCTGGCTCCGCATTTTAGTGAGGGAGTTACACTGCTGATTCAGACCCTTATATCCACCCTCATAATATTGGTGGCGGGGGAGTTTGTGCCTAAGATGCTCTTTAAGAGCATGCCAAACTTCTGGATGAACACCATGTCTGTGCCGCTCTTCTTCTTCTACATACTTCTTTACCCTATATCAATGTTCATGTCGTGGCTCTCTAAATCAATAATGAGGCTTTTTGGCGTAAAGATAAAGAGTGAAGAGGCCACAATGCTGGGCCGTGTTGACCTTGACTACTTTATTCAGGAGTCATCAGAGGCTGCCGGCGCCGATGAGAAGGTGGACAAGGAGGTTCAGATATTCCAAAACGCTCTTGACTTCTCAAAGGTTAAGCTGCGTGACTGCATGGTGCCGCGTACAGAGATAGAGGCTGTGGCGTTTGATGATGACATAGATGAGCTTACCAAGGTTTTCTGTGAGTCAGGCCGTTCCAAGGTGATGGTCTATAAAGAGAGCATTGACAATATAATAGGGTATGTCCATACCATAGAGATGTTCAAACGCCCGCAGAAGTGGCAGGACCGTATAATCCTTGCCCCTATTGTGCCTGAGACCATGGCTGCCAACCGCCTTATGAACCTTATGCTGCTCAAGAAGAAGAGCATGGCTGTGGTGGTTGACGAGTTTGGCGGGACATCGGGTATAGTAACTCTTGAGGATATTGTAGAGGAGATTTTTGGAGAGATAGAGGATGAGCATGACACACAGGATTACGTGGATAAAAAGCTTTCCGAGCGTGAGTATCTGCTCTCTGGCAGGCTTGAGGTTGATGTCCTCAATGAAAAGTATGACTGGAAGCTGCCGCTCAGTGATGAGTATCAGACACTGGCCGGACTTGTGCTCTACACATATCAGGGTATACCTGCGGAAGGGGAGGAGATAACCCTGCCTGGGTACATTCTCAAGATAGTTAAGGCCACTCAGAACAAACTTGAGCTTATCAAACTCACTGTGATGTAAAAACTTTTAAATTTAAGGAGATATTATATTGAATTTTTTTGTATCTTCGCACCCTATATTGAAAAACCAAATAAAAAGATAATATATGGCAACTTTAGAGAGAATCAGACAAAAAGGTTTGCTGCTGTCAATAGTGATTGGCGTGGCTATGCTTTTGTTTATTGTGGGTATGGTTGATTTCAACTCCATCTTTGGCGCATCACGTCAGAACGTGGCTGAGGTTGACGGTAAGGAGATCAACATAGCTGAATTTGAAAAACGTATTGATGAGATGACTGCATTCTACAAGTTTGAGATGGGCCAGAACAGCCTGCCAGACCAGTATGTAGAGCAGATCAGACAGTCTGTATGGACATCATTCCTTAAGGAGCGCATCCTTGGTGAGCAGTGTGAGAAACTTGGCATCGTGGTAACAGACCAGGAGGTGGCTGACAACCTTACAGGAAACAACCCTCATCCTATGATGAGCCAGTTGCGTATGTTCTATAACTCTGAGAAGGGTGGTTTTGACAAGGCTGTCCTCTATCAGATGCTTGACGCAGTAAATGATGACCCTGACAGTGATATTGCCAAGTATTGGTCATTTGTACAGCGTTCAGTGCGTGAGCAGCTTCTTGAGGAGAAGTACAATGCTCTTATCGGCGCCTCTTTCAATATGAACAACATTGACGCCAAATACTCATTTGACGCTTCAAGAAAGGCTGACATATCTTTCACAAACACACCTTTCTCTACAATTGCTGACTCCACTGTCACAGTTTCTACCAAAGACCAGAAGGCATACTATAAGGAGCACAAGAATAGCTACCTTAGAGATAAGGAGACTCGCACTATTGATTACATTGCATTTAACATAGTACCTTCACAGAATGACTATGATGATGTAAAGGCTTGGATTGAGGACCTCAAGAATGAGTTCTTCACCAGCAGTGACTTTATTGCTGTATGCAACCAGAATTCAGATGAGTCTTACTCTGACGTTGCTACAAGCAAGGCTGCCACAGATGCTGACCTTGCAGACTTTGCATTCAGCGGCAAGAAGGATGACACCTTTGGCCCACAGCTCTTTGGCAATACATACAAGATGGCAAGAATAGTTGAGACTGGCATTATGGCTTCTGACTCTGCTAAAGTTCGCCACATACTTGTTATGGAGTCTTCTGCTGAGAAGACTGAGCAGGTTGCTGACAGCGTTTTGAAGGTTCTCGCCTCTGGGGCTGAATTTGATGCTGTTGCCAAGTCTGTTTCTAAGGCCGGTACTGCAGCCGCAGGCGGTGAGCTTGGCTGGCTGAAGGATGGTGACTATGACAAGGAGTTCTCTTCTGCTTGCATCAACGCTACAGTTGGCAAGCCATTCAAACTCCCTATGGGTAGCGCCATTCAGATTATTGAGGTTACAGAGAAGACAAAGCCAGTGGCTAAGGTTAAACTCTGCGTGCTGAAGCGTGAGGTTAACGCAAGCTCTCAAACATTCGCAGCAGTATTTAATGAGGCTGGCCAGTATATGGCACAGAATAATACCCTTGACAAGTTTGAGGCAAACGCTGACGCTTCAAAGGGCCAGTTCCTGCGTTCTTACACCGTATCTATTGCAGACAGCAGAATTGCAGACCTTAAGGATTCAAGACAGATTGTACGCTGGGCGTTTGATAACAAGAGTGGTGATGTTGCTGACAAGGTGTTTGAGTGTGGTGACAAATTTGTAGTAGCTGCTCTCAAGAGCGTTGCAGAGGAGGGTTATCCTGAGCTTTCTGAGATTTCAGACCAGATTACTTCAGAGGTGAAGAAAGAGAAGAAGGCTGAGATTATAATGGCTGACCTTAATAACAAACTCCAGTCTGGTGACCTGGCCTCTACAGGTACTATTAACGGTGCTGAAGGTGTATCACAGAATTCACAGTATGTAAATGGTATAGGTGTGGAGCCTGCACTCTTTGCAACTGTTGCCGCCATGACACCAGAGAGCAAGCCTGCAGTGGTTAAGGGCTCTAACAGTGTATATGCAGTTAAGGTTAACTCAGTTTCTCCAGAGGGAACATTTGACGCTGACTCTGAAATTAAGAATCTTGAGAACCGCCGCCCATACAGATTCATGGTTTACAAGAGCCTTGAAGAGGGTGCTAATATAAAGGATAACAGAATTACATTCTATTAATAGATAATATTCCCCTTAATAAAAGGGTGATTAAGGAGTCCCTCTCTTTAATCATCCTTTTTTTATGAATTATAATATTTACTTATGGAGTCTCTAAATGAAAGTCAGAAGAGTGCGGTGATGTACAATGAAGGGCCGTCACTCGTGGTGGCTGGTGCAGGGTCTGGCAAGACCCGTGTGCTTACCTACAAGGTGGCGTACCTCATATCGCTCGGCTTGAAACCCTATAACATCCTTGCCATAACCTTTACAAATAAGGCTGCCAGGGAGATGAAGGAGCGTATTGCCTCAATGATAGATGAGGATACCGCGCGCCGCCTGAGCATGGGAACTTTCCACTCCATATTTATGCGTATACTTAGAACAGAGGCTGAGGCTGCTGGTCTTAATAAAGATTTCACCATTGTTGACGCTGATGACTCCAAGAAAATAATAAAGGATATTGTCAAGGAGATGAAACTTGATGATAAGACCTACAAGGCAGCCACAGTGGCGGGCCGTATTTCCAAGGCCAAGAACGCTCTTGTAACTGCAGCAGAGTATGCGTCGTCAAAGATGAGGAACAATGACGTGGCCTCCCGTATGCCTGAGGTTTACAGAATATACGAGGAGTATACACGCCGCCTCAAATCATCAAACTCCATAGATTTTGATGATATGCTTCTTAATACCCAGAGGCTCTTTGCTTCCCACCCTGAAGTGCTTGAAAAGTATCAGAACCGCTTTCAGTTTATTTTGGTTGACGAGTATCAGGATACAAACTTTGCGCAGTATGTAATTATAAAGCAACTGGCGGAGAAACACCACCGAGTTTGCGTGGTGGGTGATGACGCCCAGAGTATCTACGCCTTCCGCGGGGCTAACATTGAAAACATTCTGCAGTTCACCCGTAACTATCCTGAGGCTAAAGTCTTCAAACTGGAGCAGAACTACCGTTCCACACAGAACATAGTATCGGCGGCTAACTCTTTGATTGACAAAAACCTGCATCAGATAAAAAAGACCGTGTTCTCAGAGAATGAAGTGGGAGAGAAGGTGGAGGTAGTGGAGACATCCAGTGACCGTGAGGAGGCGTCAATGGTATGCTCCAAACTCAAGATGCTCAAAAACCGCATAGGTGGTGACTGGAATGACAGTGCGGTGCTTTATCGTGTGAACTCACAGTCACGTGTTATAGAGGAGGCCATGCTCAAGAGCAACATTCCGTATGTTATTTACGGCGGCCACTCTTTCTACCAGAGGGCTGAGATCAAGGATGTGGTGGCCTATCTGAAACTTATTGTAAATGAGGCGGATGAGATATCTTTAACCAGAGTGATAAACAAGCCTGCACGTGGCATTGGAGGTACTACCGTAGCCCGTGTGGCGGAGCGTGCCCATGCGCTTGATGTGCCTATGTTCAGTGTAGTGGAGTCTCCTCTCCAGTATAACCTCGATGTGAACTCCGGCACGGCAAAGAAACTCACAGCGTTTGCCCAGATGATACGTGAGTTCCAGGCTGTAAGGCGTGAAAAAGATGCGTATGAGACCGCTGATTATGTGGTTAAGCAGAGCGGCATACTTGCCGCACTTGACGCAGACAGCAAGGAGGAGTTAGAGAGCAAGAAAGAGAACGTATTTGAGCTCCTAAATGGTGTAAAGCAGTTTGTGGAGGAGGAGCGTGAAGAGGGCAGGGAGAATGCTGACCTGCTTGACTACCTTAACAATATCGCCCTTCTTACAGACGCTGATGCAGACGGCACTGATGACGCTTCACGCGTGCGCCTTATGACCATACACGCCGCCAAGGGTCTTGAGTTCAAGAATGTGTTTGTGGTTGGTCTTGAAGAGGGGTTGTTCCCAGGTTCGGCCGCCATGACAGATAATACAGAACTGGAGGAGGAGCGCCGCCTGCTCTATGTGGCCATAACCAGAGCCATGCGTTACTGTGTGCTCAGCTATGCCGGCAGTCGTTTCCATAATGGCAAGATGGAGTATTTCTCCAAGAGCCGCTTCATAAATGATATTGACCATAAGTATCTGAATATTAAATCTTCAGGCTTTGGACGCTCTTTTGATTTCTCAAAGCAGGATGAATCGTTCTTCTCTCGGTTCCGCCAGCCTTCACAGCAGCAGTCAAGGCCGTTCTCAGCGCCCAGACCTGCGGCAACTTCAACCAGCACTCCGTTAAGCGGGCTGACCAGGCTAACACATATCGTGGCCAGTAACACGCCGCCGCAGTCAAATGTCTCATCAGGAGCACTCCGTCCAGGCGTTAAGATACAGCATGAGAAGTTTGGAACGGGCCGTGTGGCGGAGGTGAGCGGCACAGGTACAGACACAAGAGTCACTATAGATTTTGAATATGTGGGGCGCAAGGTTTTACTACTTAAATACGCTAAAATCACAATAATAGGCTAATTTTTCAGTTATAGTTTTGTGAAGCTCCGTACTCTTATATTTGCAATGTTAGTGCTCATTCCATCCGCCACGCTTATGGCGGCAGGCAATGGCAAGGCAGACTATATCATCTGGGGCTTTGTAAGAGACAATGAGGGCAATCTGCTCCCTCACGCCGATGTCTACTCTTCAGACAAACTTTACCAAACCATGTCAGATGAGCAGGGGCGTTACAAACTTATCATCCCCCGTGACTCTGTCACCATAGTCTACTCCTATGTGGGCTTTCAGACCTACTCAAACCACTTCAGACGTTACGCAAATGTTAAGCTTACAGTCCGCCATGACGTAATGTTTGAACCAGAGATAACAGAGATTGAAGATGTCACAGTGCTTGGCTCAGTGGTGCAGTACACTACAGCGGAAAGGGTTAATATTAGCACCTTAAACGTTACGCCAAGTGCGGCGGGAGGCGGTATTGAGGGGCTTGTAAAGACATTCCAGGGTGTAAGTTCCACAAACGAGCTCTCATCACAGTACAGTGTGCGAGGTGGCAGTTATGATGAAAACAGCGTGTACGTGAACGGTATAGAGGTGTACCGCCCCTATCTGGTGCGCACAGGCGAGCAGGAAGGTCTTAGTTTTGTGAACCCGGATTTGGTGGGGGAGGTGAACTTCTCAGCCGGAGGCTTTGACGCCCGCTACGGCGATAAGCTCTCATCAGTGCTTGACATTAAATATCGCAAGCCTAAGAAATTTGAGGCAGGCGTTATGGGAAACCTCTACGGAGCCACAGGCTACATAGGCCAGAGCACCAGCAAGTTCAGTCAGCTGCACGGCATACGCTACAAGAATAACGCCCTTATGCTCAAGACCATGCCTACGCAGGCAGAGTATAACCCAAACTTCATTGACTACCAGACATATATCACATACAGACCCATAGAGCCTGTTGAAATCTCCTTCCTCGGAAACTTCTCACAGAACATATACAATTTCAAGCCGCAGACACGTAGCACCACATTCGGCCCTTTAGGCATGATGAAAAACTTCACGGTATACTTCTCAGGGCAGGAGCAGGATTTGTTCAGGACCATATTTGGTGCCTTCAGTGTAAAATACTCCCCAACCAAGAGAACAGACCTTAACTGGACTGTGTCAGTCTTCAACACAGAGGAGCACGTTACATACGATATTGAAGGAGAGTACTGGCTCAGCGATGTGGTAGATAACAGCGGCACCACCGGCGATGTCACCGGCGTAGGAAACTATTATGAGCATGCGCGTAACCGTATGTCATCGCTAGTAATAAGGGCGCAGCATGACGGAGCCTTCAAAATAACACCAGAGAACACACTTACATGGGGCTTTGGGGCTGCATCGGAGTTTGTGAATGAAAAAACAAAGGAGTGGGAGATGCGTGACTCCAGCGGCTACTCCATACCATATACGCCCAAGGAGACAAACCTCTACTACAGCCTCACCTCAAACAATGAACTTAACGCCACAAGAACCTACGCCTACATTCAGGACTCGCACCGCTGGGATTTCCAAAAGGGTGGTGTGCTTGCCCTCACAGCCGGTGTAAGGGCGAACTACTGGGGCTTTAATAATGAGTTCACGGCAAGCCCGCGCGTAAGCCTCGCATATTTTCCTGATATAAAACCAGATATACGTTTCCGTCTTGCATCTGGAATGTACTATCAGCAGCCTTCTTACAAGGAGATAAAAGATACTGTTAGTGTTAACGGTAACCTGCAGTACTACCTTAACCATGATATAAGGTCACAGCGCTCCATTCAGGTGGTGTTTGGTATGGACTACTTCTACCATTTCATGCGCCATCCCTTCAAACTCACGTTTGAGGCGTACTATAAGAACCTGACCAATATAATCACCTATAACCTTGATAATGTGAGTGTAAGGTACACTGGTAAGAATAATGCCCACGGCTACGTGGCAGGTTTTGACGTGAAACTGTTTGGTGAGTTTGTACCTGGTGCGGATTCTTGGATATCATTCTCCATGATGCGTGCCATGGAAGATGTGGATGGTGACGGTCACGGCTACATACCACGCCCCACAGACCAGCTCTTCAATATCTCCATATTCTTCCAAGATTACATACCACGTCTGCCACAGTACAGAATACACCTGCTTATGAGTTTTGCCCAAGGCTTCCCCACAGGACCATCCCGTGGCACCAGATATGAGGCCTCACGCTTCCGTGCTCCTACATACAGGCGTGTGGATTTAGGCTTCTCCCGCGTGTGTGAGAAGGGTAAGGATGCATGGATGGGCAAGGGCTTCTTCAAACCCTTCCAGAGGATAATAATAACCTTGGAGTGTCTGAACCTTTTCGGCTTCAATAATGTGAACTCTTACTATTGGGTGACAGATATCTACAATAACCAATACGGCGTTCCTAACTACCTCACAGGCCGTCAGTTTAACTTTAAATTAAGGATGGATTTCTAATTGAAAATTTTTATTAACTTTGCGCTCATCTTAAAGAATAATCATGTCAACGTCTACTATACTTCTGATTGTAATCATAGCTTTTATCATCTGTGATTTTGTGCTTGAACGTGTGCTCTATGGTCTTAACGCCCGTAATTTTGGCAAGCCTATACCAGCTGAACTTGAGGGTATTTATGATGAACAGAAATATCAGAAGCAGCAGGCGTACTCCATGTCTAAGTACAAGGTTGGTATCGTGACATCAGTGGTGTCACTTGTTATAGAGCTTGTGGCGTTTGGTTTCGGGCTTTTCGGGTGGCTTGACGGAGTGCTGCGAGAGCCTGTTATGTCATGGACAGACAATCCAGTCCTGCAAATAATATTACTCAGCGTTCTGTTCTTCTTGGTGGTGATGGTTGTGAACCATGTTATAGACATCCCCCTATCATACTACAGCCGGTTTGGCATAGAGGAGCGTTTTGGTTTTAATAAGAGCACAAAAAAACTATTCTGGATAGATCAGCTTAAAAGCCTGCTTCTATCTGCAATTATTTTGATTCTGATACTATCCATTGTTTCATGGATATATGCAGTCATGCCGGATTGGTTCTGGATAATGGCTTGGGGCGTGCTCACAATATTCCAGGTTTTCATTATGACATTCTACAGCAATATCATAGTTCCGCTCTTCAATAAACAGACCCCGCTTGAGGAGGGTGAGCTCAGAAGCAAGATAGAGGCGTTTGCCACCAAGGTGGATTTCAAACTTGACAATATCTACGTAATGGACTCATCTAAACGCTCAACCCACGCTAACGCCTACTTCACAGGCTTAGGCAGCCATAAGCGTATAGTCCTTTATGATACACTAATAAGCCAGCTCACACCAGATGAGATAGTGGCTGTGCTTGCACATGAAATAGGCCACTATAAAAGGAAACACACTCTGCGTCAGCTCTTTATGTCAATGGCGTCAAATCTGCTGATGTTCTACATCCTGGGCTTGGCCATATCATCGCCGGAGCTATCAGAGGCTATGGGCGGCACAGTGCCGGCATTCCACCTCGGACTTATGGCTATAGGTATCCTCTACACACCTATATCCACAGCCATAGGCATATTCTCAAATGTACTCTCACGCAAGTATGAGTATCAGGCGGATGATTTTGCCAAGTGCAACGGCATGGCTCCTCAGCTCATATCAGCGCTTAAGAAGCTCTCATCAGAGTCCCTCAGCAACCTGCAGCCGCACCCAGCGCTTGTGTTTGTACACTTCTCCCACCCAACACTCCTGCAAAGGATTATCAAGCTAAAGGCTTAAAATTTATTACTAACGCAAGGTAATTATTAAATAAAGTTAAATTATTTTGCTGGTATTATTATTTTTATTACGTTTGCATAATGAACTGTATCATTATGCACACATACCGTCATTTTGAGCATTCTCATACCGTCATGCTGAGCGAAGTGACGAGTTGATGAGGGCTTGTCCCGACGAATTGATGACAGTCAGGGAATAATAAGCATCTCGTAATGATTATAATTAACCATATTAATATTATGAAAATCAATTCTTTACAAATTTTAATGGGGGGGGGTAGCACTTCTATTGCTCGCCTCATTGTTCGCTTGTAACAAAGACAAGAAGGACGAACCTCAAGGTGCAAAAATTGAAAGCATCAGTTTCAAACAAGAAAACTACTCTGTATTTGAATATCAGGCGGAGGGTATAAACCTCAGAGAAGAGCTGACAATAGCTCCAGCTGCCATGGCGGACACCTGCAAGGTGACATGGGCGCTCACAAATACAGATGTCGCCTCCATCAGCAAAGACGGTGTTATTACACCTAATAAAGTAGGTGAGACCTTGGTAACTGCCACCGTTCAAAACAAATCAGCTCAGTGCAAATTCACAGTTAAAGAGGTAGTGGTAACAAAAATTATATTAGAGGACTTGGAAGTTGCAGTAGGTGCAGAAACTGCCCTGGTATACACTACAGAGCCTGCTATGGTGCCGGTTGATCGCCTTACACTTACAAGCGCCGATGTTAATGTTGCCAAAATAAGTGAAAGCAATGCCGTTATTGGTGTAAAAGATGGTGAGACCACAATTACCGCCAAATGCGGTACCGTTCAGGCTACATGCAATGTGAAGGTGGGCAAGGGTGTGATACCTGTTAAAAGTGTAAAGGTTTTACCTGCAAGTTTTGCAGACGATGTTATAGTAGGAGCCACTAAGAAACTTGAAATTGAGGTGGATCCTGTAGACGCTCAATATGATAAAGTTATCTGGAGAACTTCAAACAGTTCAGTAGCCACGGTAAGTGAAGATGGAACCGTTACCTGCAAGGGAAAGGGTAGCTGTACCATCACCGCCACTGTAGACGGTAAGGAGGGAACTTGTCAGGTTACTTATACCGAGTCTATTGTGCATGTAACATCAGTGACAGTAACCCCATCCACATGGACAACCAATGTAACTATAGGGCTTACTAAGAAACTTACTGCTACAGTGCTGCCTGATAATGCTACAGAAAAGACTGTGACTTGGACATCATCTAATAATAGTATTGCCTCAGTAGCTTCTGACGGAACCGTTACTTGTAAGGGAGTTGGTGAGGCTACCATCACAGCTTCATGTGATGGTAAGAGTGGAACTTGCAAGGTTACTTTCAAAAAAGTTCCAGTAACCTCAGTTAGCGTTGATCCAGCATCATTTACTGGCGATGCAATTGTGGGCTCAACTAAGAAACTCAAGGCTAATATTTTCCCAACTAATGCAACAGAACAGACTGTTGTTTGGGCATCATCTAATAATAGCGTGGCTGAAGTAAGCCATGACGGAACCGTAACCTGCAAGGGCGTGGGAACGGCTACCATTTCTGCTACATGTGACGGCAAGAGCGGCACATGCAAGGTAACTTACAATAAGATCAAGGTGACCTCTGTAATAGTAAATCCATCTGTTTTCACTATGGAAGGCAATGTTGGTTCCACCAAGCAGCTTACTGTTATAATTCAGCCGTCAAATGCTTCAGAAAAGACAATTTCATTGAAATCTTCTAACACATCTGTTGCCACTGTAAGTAGTACAGGCCTTGTTACTTGCAAGGGCGTGGGAGATGCTACCATTACAGCTACATGTGACGGCGTGAGTGGTACATGTACTGCTCACTTTACACAACCTGTTATAAAAGTACAATCAGTAACTATGTCACAAACCAGTGCCAATCTTCTTTCTGTGGCAACGGCAGGTGGAGAAGGTATAGGCATACTATCTCTTGATGCAACGGTAAAACCATCTAATGCAACATATCCTACATTAACATGGAAATCTTCAAATACATCAGTTGCCTCAGTAGATGGATATGGCGTAGTGATTGCATACGGGGCTGGTACAACAACCATTACAGCCACTGCTGATGGAAAGTCTGCCACATGTGAAATCACAGTCAGACCAGGTGCTTATATATTAGACCGTGAAAATAACTCATATCTTACTGTAAAAATAGGTAATCAGTGGTGGTTTGCTGAGAATCTTAGATGTGGAAGATATGACACTAATAGCGAGCGACCCAATGCAGGTATAAGTAGTTCGCCTACTGCAGATGGTGATGATCCATTCTATTTGGATACACGTATAACATCTAATTGGGAAGATGCAACTCATGCAGGTTACTTAAGTGCCGCTCAGAAAAAGAAACTGGGATACATGTATAACTGGGCAGCAGCTGTAGGTTTTAGAACTGGCTCAGAAGCCAGAGAAAGTACAAGCCTTACAGGTCGCCAGGGTATCTGTCCTAATGGTTGGCATATACCTACCCTTGCCGAATGGAATACCCTTATCTCAAACGTGGGTGGAGAGGAGGTTGCTGGTACAAAATTGAAGACAACATCCGGGTGGTACACCACAAGTAGTTCATTTAACAGCAATGGTACTGATGAGTTCTTCTTTAGTATACTACCTTCCGGAGGTGGATCTAGTGGTAAAATACATGATATTGGTGAATATGCTAGATTTTGGACTTCTTCCGTTAATGTTTATAATACTCAATATGCAACCTATGAAGAGTTCTGTTGGGGTTATGGCTATTCTGTTGACAGAGATAGTGGTAAACACAGTCTGCTTGCAGTTCGTTGCGTAAAGTGATAATTTTAATAACGTAATACTATGAAAGTTAAATCTTTAATTATGATTATTGCATCCCTTGCACTAATTATGGCATCGGGGTGCAAGAAAGAGGCTAAGCCAGGTCAGCTTGAAAGCATTAAATTTAAGCAGGCAAGTTACACCATAGCGGAAAACTATCTTGATTTTAATCTGAGAAAAGAGCTTGAAACAGTACCTGCAGGCGTAAAAGACACTGCTAAAATCAAATATGTTATCAGCGATGAAAGTGTGGCTACAATGAACAGCAGTTACCTTGAACCAAAGCGTGACGGTGATATCACCGTTACAGCAACTATTCAAGGTAAAAGCGCAACTTGCGATGTTAAGATTACAGCTGTGCCTATTGAGGATTTCTCTTTGGAGGATTTCTCTGTACAATTATATGGCACTGCAAAAGTTCTCCTCACCACTGAGCCAAATGGTATAAGCCATGAACGTTTTACATGGAAGGTGAGTGACGAATCTTATGCCACTATAGACCAAAGCGGTGTTGTTACAGGACTCAAAGAGGGGACCGTCACTGTTACCGCCACTGCTGACGGCAAGAGTAGAATATGTGATCTTACAGTTAAAAAGAAAGTTGTAACTGATGTAAAACTTTCACAAACAGAAGCACGATTCTACAAAATTGGAGAGACACTTCAGCTTACTGCCATAGTGGAGCCTGACGACGCATCATTCCCGGAGGTAACATGGACAAGCAGCAACCCTGATATAGTAAGTGTTGACGATAAAGGTTTACTTACTGCAAAGAAATATCCTAAAGATGATAATCCACCTATAGTCATCATTGCTAAAGCTGACAATGTAAAGGCTTATTGTTATGTTACGCTTTGGCCACAGCAAGCCACTAAAATACTTCTAAACGCAGTAAACTATACATTCACGGAAGTAGGTGAATCATTTGATCTCTATATTTGGAGAGTGGAGCCAGCCGAGCGAACTCTTGAAGATGTGTACCAGTGGTATACAATGAGAGGAGATACAAAGGTATGTTCAATAAACGGTCAGGCGCAAATATTATCTACTAAACTAACTAGGGTCTCTATAACATGCAACTCACCTGGCAAAGAGACAATACGCTGTATGGATGATTGGTCTGGAGTATACGCAGACTGTGAGGTTGAACTGCCATTAATTCCTATAACTGGAATAAGTTTATCGAGTACTTCAACTGTAAGGTCACTATCCGATGGAAAGTTCACAGTTTCTGCCACGGTCACACCTTCTAACGCAAATGAGGATATTAAATGGGAGGTGAACTCCAAATTCTCAGGCGTTGGTGCTGCGACCATAACCCCATCAAAAGACGGTCGTTCTGCATCTGTTAATCCTACGCAAGTTGGACATATAATTGTAACAGCCTCTTCTTCAAATGCTTCAGGCCAGATTGACATTAGTATAGTGGAGAATAATGGTACAGTAACTGACTGTCAAAATAATACTTATCAAACTGTAAAGATTGGCAATCAATGGTGGATGGCGGAGAATTTGAAATGCACAATGTATTCCACCAATAGCGAGGCCTCCGGAAGTATAAAAAACTTTATATCATCACATAGCACTAACAGTTATCCTCCGTATTACTACTTATATTCTTCGTCTTCTTTTTGGAATAGCTGGTCAAGTAAAGACAAAGAAAAAGCAGGTTTACTTTACAACTGGGCCGCAGCAGTTGGTTTTGACTCTGAGAGTGATGCCAAAGCACAGACAACAGACTTTAGTAAAAGACGTCAAGGTATCTGCCCTGATGGTTGGCACTTGCCTACAGTAGCAGAGCTGACAACACTTAAAAATTATGTGACGTCATATGATGATCTGGCAGCCGACAGCTGGTATGGAAATGATAAATATGGATTCTATGCTCTGCCTACCTGTACTTACAGTCCTGATAAACGAGATTATTCTTCCAATACAAAATATTGTTACTTCTGGTCTGCGTCTGCTGGCAGTGCAAATAGTGCTAAGGCATTATATATAAAATCTGCACTTTATGATATATATTCACAAGGTAAAGACGGATTTTACAGCGTCCGCTGTGTTAAGAACTAATCGCTCTTAACTAAATAATTCAAATCGGGACTCATACGGGTCCCGATTGCTTATTTTAAATCGAAAAATCTGAATTGATATTTGTTTTTTTTATAAAACATTCCTATTTTTGCAGTGTATTGAACATTTTTGTTCAATGCGCTGAACATTTTTACTCAATGTACTGAACATTTTATTTTAATTGTTATTTCTATGGAATACAAAAGGGCGCAGTTTTCTGAGATTTTGAGCCGTATAGATGAGCCGAGAGGAAAAATTCAAGTTATAATAGGCCCAAGACAAGTTGGAAAGTCAACGCTTATAGGGCAGGTGCTTGAAGAGTGTCGTATCCCGTATGACAGCTATTCGGCGGATGATGATATAAACGCAACATCCCAGTGGATAGTAGAGAAATGGGAGGTGCAGAGAATGAAGATGGTTTCAAAGAATGAAGCCAAAAGATTACTTGTAATAGATGAGGTGCAGAAAATTAAGCAATGGAGTGAGGTGGTTAAAGCGGAATGGGATAAGGATACACGTGAGAAAAGAAATTTGATAGTTGTTCTGCTTGGTTCATCAAGAATGCTCCTTGAAAAAGGGTTAAAGGAGTCTCTTGCTGGCAGGTTTGAATTAATACGCCTTACTCATTGGACATATCCAGAAATGAGGGATTGTTTTGGGTGGAACGTTCAGCAGTATATTTACTATGGAGGTTACCCAGGGGCGGCTCAATATATACACAATGAGCATCGATGGAGAAACTATGTAAAGGACTCTCTTATAGAACCGTCCATATCTAAAGATGTTTTGCTTGATACAAAGATAACAAAACCTCAATTGCTACGCCAGCTCTTTGAATTGGGATGCAGTTACAGTGGTGAAATAATATCGTTGACCAAGATAGCAGCTCAGTTACAAGATGCAGGTAATGTGACCACTCTTGCAGGATATTTGCATCTGCTTGATGAATGTGAGTTACTTGGCGGTCTGCAGAAGTATGCAGAAGATGAAGCACGCAAATATAACTCAATACCAAAGTTCCAAGTGTATAATAGTGCTCTCAGGAATGTTTATATGTATGACAGTTTTACTGATGTGATAGAGAACCCCAAACTATGGGGTCGTTACGCTGAATCTGCTGTTGGTGCGTATTTGGCAAGTCAGGCAAAAATATATGACTATAAACTGTTCTATTGGAGAGAAAAAAATGATGAAGTTGATTTTGTACTGCTTAGAGGCGGCAAGAAGGTTGCTCTGGAGGTTAAAAGCGGTAAAAGAACGTACAATAGTGGTCTTGCCACTTTTGCAAAGTTATACAATCCCCATAAATCATTGGTCATTGGCTCGGGTGGCCTATCCTTTGAGGAGTTCTTGTCACTGGATTTGAACTTGTTGTTCTCACATTAATTTGCTATTATTATTTGTTTATGTCATCCTTTTTTGTAATTTTGCAATAAATGGAAGATAAACTTAAAATAGAGTATCTTACGGAGTTGGGCAGAAAAATTCTACCCAAGGGTGCATCGCTGTGGCTGTATGGCAGTAGGGCGAGGGGCACTGCGCGGAAAGATTCAGACTGGGATTTGCTTGTGCTTATTGATAAAGACAAACGTGAGAACTCAGATTTTATGGAATATACAATGCCGTTTATTGATTTGGGGATAATGTACGGAGAAGCCGTTATGCCACACTTGTATACATATAAGCAGTGGAAAGACTACTCTTTCACCCCATTTGAAAAGAATGTTGAACGAGATAAGATTGTTTTAATATGAGTTTAAGTGATGAAGAAAGAGATGTTTTGGTCTCTTTAGAGATTGAAAAGGCTGAAAAAACCTTTAGTCAGGCGTCAATGTGTGTTGAAAACCAAATGTGGGATATGCTTGCTAACAGGTTGTATTATTCATTGTTTCATGCTGTGTCTGCTTTGTTTATTAGAAACAAAATACAAGTAGGTACTCATAAAGGCATGGTCGTGATGTTAGGTAAGGAGTTTGTTATAAAGGGTGTGTTGACTGTAGATGAGGCTCACACAGTGTCTAGATTGCAGCAGTTGCGTGAGGAGGGAGATTATAATTGTCATATTGAAACCACACAGGCGGAGATTTTGCCATTTGTTGATAAAACAAAGGCTCTCATTGATAAAATCAAGACTCTCGTCGTTGTGTAGTCATTCTATGTTTACAGTATCTACAGCAGAAAGTTGCACGGGAGGTAATATAGCCCACCTGATAACAGAGGTGCCTGGCAGTTCAAACTACTTTAAGGGCTCAGTGGTGAGTTATGCCACTGAGGTTAAGGTAAAGGTGCTTGGAGTGCCGGCGGAACTTGTGAAAAAGTACGGAGTGGTAAGTTCACAGGTGGCGGAGTCCATGGCTAATGGAGTCCGCTGCCTTATGGATACAGATTACGCCATCTCAACTACAGGCGTTGCCGGCCCCGGCGATGCAGACGGCGTCAAGGCTGGCACAGTATGGGTGGCTGTTTGCAGCCGCACAGAAGTCTATTCCACCATGCTTGAACTCAGCGGCACACGCACAGAAAACATCCAGGAAGCGTCACGCCTCGCCATTGAGTTTCTTAGCAAATGTTTCCCAGCTGTACTTTTTCTTCTGAGCAAGTAGTCCCAGTAGGAAGTCTTCCGGTTTGTGATTTGTGAAGAAATCATCCATGGCAGACGCTATGGAGGTGGCATCGGGGTTGACAACATATCCAGCCTCACCGTGCGGCACAATCTCAGGCAGCCCGCCCACATTAGTCACAATCATAGGCTTCTCCATCTGGTAGCAAATCTGCGTAATACCGCTCTGAGTGGCGGTCTTGTACGGTTGCACCACAATGTCAGCCACAGAGAACCAGTACTTTATGTTGTCATCATCAATGAAGTCATTATGCCAGATAATCTGCTCCTTAATGCCAAGTTTGGAGGCAAGGCTCATATATTTCTCCTGGTTGCCGTAGAACTCGCCAGCCACAATCAGCCTTATGCCACGCTCTAAGAACTTGCCCTGAGCGTACGCCTCAAGCAGAAGGTCAAGCCCCTTGTAATCACGTATAAAGCCAAAGAACATGGCGTAGCGGCCGTCAGGGTCAAGGCCGAGCTTTGCAGCCGCCTCCGCTTTGGTAACCTTGCTGCCGTAGGTGTCATAGAGCGGATGCTGGGTTACAATGCAGGGCTTGTTTGTGAACTGCTTCAGTTCATCACGCACAGAGGCGCTCAATACGATAAACTGGTCAATGCCGCCAATAAAGTATTTTGACAGTATGCTGTCATAAAAATGCCTCTCATGCGGAATTATGTTATCCACAAGCGCCACTACACGAGTCTTGCCATTGCCCCTTACTATGCGAGCAATAGTCCCAAGGCATGGCGCCATAAAGGGCATCCAGTACCTTACCAGTAGCAGGTCTGGCGCCTCTTTTGCAATCCTGCGCCCAACGCTAATCCAGTTAAAAGGATTCACAGAGTTCACGCTGCGGCGCATGTTTACGTCAGACGGCGCGGATGAGGTGTTATACTGGGTCTTGCCAGGGAACAGAAACTCAGGGTATTGCAGAGAGAAGTTTTCAATGGTGACAGAGTGCCCCTCATTCATTAGTTCAATTGCAAGGCGGTCATAGAAAGCCGCGATGCCACCTCTGTAAGGATATGCTGGACCAAGAAGCGTGATTTTCATAAAAATTTACTAACTTTGTGAGTTGTTTTATGCTACAAAGATAAATGAAATCCGTTTTATTTCAAAAAATCAGCTGGGCTATAGTTGCGCTTACGGCAGTGCTCTGCACATCATGTACGCCAAAGAGCGGAGGCTCTTACACAGATACCGCCGCCGATGCTGACAGCCTTATGGCAACCACCCATGCAGAACTCTTTTCTGTGGAGTATCACAAAGACTACAAAAAGGCGGTGGTTATGAACCCTTGGCAGAAGGGCGAGGTGCTGAATGTATATTATTTGGTGCGTGATGACAGCGTGAGCACACCTGCTGACGGCGTTAAAGTGCGCATCCCTTTCAAGAAGGTCGCAGCCGGCAGCTGCTGCCATGTGGCGTTCATTGATAACCTCAATCTTCTGAAAACTGTGGCGGGCGTATGCTCTCCAATGCTCATCTACAACCCTGAAATGCGCAGAATGGTGGAGATGGGAGAGTGTACAGACCTTGGTGACAGTTTCTCCATAAACTTTGAGCCTACTCTTATGGTTGCCCCCGATGCCATTTTTGCCACGTCATTTAACCAGATAGACCCTTACATGAACCGCATACGTGAGGCTGGCATAAAGACGGTTAACACTGTGGAGTGGATGGAGCCTGACATACTGGGCCGTTCAGAGTGGCTTAAGTTTGTGGCTGCGTTTTATGACAAGGAGAGCATGGCTGACTCCATTTTCAGACGTATATGCACAGATTTTGACAGCCTGCGCGCCATTACGGCAGGGGTGGAGCATCGCCCCACAGTGCTGCCAGGGCTCACTTTCAAAGGCACATGGTATATGCCGGCAGGCAAGAGTTACATGAACCGCCTCTTTGACTACGCCGGTGCAGACTACTATTTCAAGAATGACACCACAGAGGGCAGTTTTCCACTCAGTTTTGAGTTTGTGATGAGTAACTTTAAAGACTGCGATGTGTGGGTTGGGCTTGACCTTGACACCTACGCTGAGCTTGCCGCCGCTGACTCACGCCTCACAGAGTTCAAGGCGTATAAGGACCGTAACGCCTTTAATAATAACAAGCGCAAGAACGCCACAGGAGGCAATGACTTCTGGGAGAACGGCTTTGTACACCCTGAGTGGATTCTTAAAGACCTTATAATAGCCTTCCACCCTGAACTTATGGCGGGGGAGGAGACTTATTTTATAAAGAAGTTATATGAGCAGAAACCTAATCATATCATTGACCCTTAGCATTGTGCTGATTCTGGCATTTGCCGCTGACATTATGTTTGGCAATGTGGATATCAGCCCTGAGCAGATTTGGGCGCTCATTACTGGCAAGGGAGAGGTGGGCTCTGCCGTTGGAAACATTGTGTGGCAGTACCGCCTGCCTAAGGCTCTCACAGCCTTGCTCTGCGGAGCCGCGCTATCAGTGTCTGGCTTGTTGATGCAAACACTCTTCCGTAATCCGCTGGCTGGTCCGTATGTGCTTGGTATAAGCTCAGGCGCAGGGCTTGGTGTGGCGGTGATAGTGCTTGCCACACAGTTTGTGGCTCTGCCTGCAGTATTCACCACAGGCGGCTGGGGACAGACTCTGGCGGCTATCATAGGCGCAGCGTTTGTTATGATGCTCGTGCTGCTAACCTCCACTAAAATAAATGATACGGTGAGTCTGCTCATCGTGGGTATGATGTTTGGCAGTATTGCCGGAGCAGCTGTTAATGTGCTTCAGAGCATTAGTAATCCAGATTCACTAAAGATATATGTGGTCTGGACCATGGGCAGCCTTAGCTCAGTAACTTGGGAGTATATGACTGTAATGGCTCCGCTTATTATAGCCGCTATTGTGGTTACGCTCTTTATGCCCAAGAAACTTAACGCTCTGCTGCTTGGTGAGAACTATGCTAAAGGTTTGGGCGTGAGCGTATTTGCCACAAGGTTTGCCATAATAGTGATAACATGTCTGCTTGCAGGCGCAAGCACGGCGTTCACCGGCCCTATAGCCTTTATAGGTGTGGCGGTGCCTCATATAGTAAGAGGATTGTACAAGACATCTGACCACAAGGTGGTAATTCCCGCATCGGTGCTTGCAGGCTCAGCCCTGCTAATAGTGTGCGACATAATCTCACAGCTGCCTGGCACCATATATACACTGCCTATAAACTCTGTCTGCGCCTTGATAGGTGCGCCTATAATTCTCTGGGTTATAATTAAAAACAAACATCTGCAGTACTGATGAAAAACGACAAATACAACATACTTACTACCAAAAAGCTTGAGGCCGGCTACAAGTCTGTGGCGCTCACATCAAAGCTCAACCTTGGGCTTGAGAGGGGTACGCTTACGTCGCTCATCGGCACAAACGGATGCGGAAAATCCACCCTGATACGTACTCTGAGCGGCTTGCAGTCTCCAGTGAGTGGTGACATCAGCGTGCTTGGCCAGAAACTTGACTCTCTTACAGCATACAAAAAGGCGAGGCTTATAAGCCATGTGCTCACAGACAGTGACTACCTGCGCTCCATAACTGTGCGTAACATGGTGGCAATGGGGCGTTTCCCGCACACAAACTTCTTAGGGCACCTGAGCAGTAAGGACTGGGAGGTGGTGGAGCAGTCTATGATGAAGGTGAAGATAGAACATAAACGTGACAGCCTGCTCTTTGAGCTCTCAGACGGCGAGCGTCAGCGCACCCTCATAGCCAAGGCTCTTGCTCAGGACACGCCTATTATCTTCCTTGACGAGCCTACCTCATTCCTTGATATGCGTAACAAGATAGAGATAATGGAGCTGCTGCGCACTTTGGCGCACACATCAGAGAAGGCAATCCTCCTCTCCACCCACGATATTGACATTGCGCTCCAGACCTCTGACCGTATATGGCTAATGAACTCAGGCAGTATAATCTCCGGTATTCCGGAAGATCTAATAATAAGTGGCAAGATAGCCTCCACATTCCGCTCAGACGCCTTCACTTTCAGCCTTGAGACTGGTAGCTTTAAGGTGGGTCACCGCGGTGCCAAAGGCATAAATGTGACCGGCGATGATGGCATGGCAAAAAAATACACCATCCAGGCGCTCCAGCGTGTAGGCTACGTGCTTGACACAGCATCGCCCGTAACAGTACAAGTAAAGCCGGTGGAGCAGGACGGCCTCACCCCAGACCGCCATATAGCAGAGTGGCGTGTAATCCATGAACGTAAAAATGACCTCTGCCACAGCATAGAGGACGTGCTTTACGCCGTGAGGGAGATAGCAGTAAAGTCATAACTTTCAACTTTATTCACTTCGTTCATCAACACGTCAATTTTTAATTTTCAATTTTTAATAAAAAATGTTTGTGGGTTTACAAAATATGTATTACCTTTGCACTCGCTTTTAAGGTGTGGATTGTACCCTTAAGGCATAAAGGTCAATAAAACAAAAACAGATACAGCGATGTCAAAAATTTGTCAAATCACAGGGAAAAAGGCCGTTATAGGCAATAATGTTTCTCACTCAAAGCGCAGAACAAAGCGTAAATTTGATGTGAACCTGTTCACAAAGAAGTTCTACTGGGTAGAGCAGGATCAGTGGATTAGCTTGAATGTTTCAGCTAACGGACTACGTATAATAAACAAAATGGGTCTTGATGCAGCCATTAAGCGTGCTGCTGAGAAAGGTTACCTATAATAAATAGGAGGTTAAAACTATGGCAAAGAAAGCAAAAGGCAACAGAGTACAGGTTATCCTTGAGTGCACAGAGCATAAGGATAGTGGTATGCCAGGTACATCAAGATACATTACCACAAAGAACCGTAAGAACACAACAGAGCGTTTGGAACTTATGAAGTATAACCCAATCCTCAAGAAGATGACACTTCACAAGGAGATTAAATAATTTAAGACATGGCAAAGAAAACAGTCGCAACATTGCAAAAGGGTGAAGGCCGTGCCTTCGCTAAGGTCATTAAGATGGTAAAATCACCAAAGACCGGTGCATATATTTTTGAGGAAGAGATGGTTCAGAATGAGAAGGTAAAAGACTACCTTGCTAAGTAAGTAACCGTTCCACAATAAGATATTAAAGCCTCTCAATTTTTGGGAGGCTTTTTTATTGCATCTGCAATTGTATATTGCAATTAAATTGTTAATTTTGCAGTTTTGATACATATTGTTTCTAATTATACAGGTAAGGCTTATGGGATTTTTTAGCTTCTTTAAGAAAGATAAAGATGTACAGCAACAGCAGCAGGAGCAGCAGACTTTAGAGTCTGGCATGGCCAAGACTAAAGAGAGCGTGTTCTCTAAAATATCAAGAGCTGTGATGGGTAAGAGCAAGGTGGATGATGAGGTTCTTGACAACTTGGAGGAGGCTCTGGTGACATCTGACGTAGGCGTGGAGACCACCCTCAGAATCATAGAGAGGATAGAGCAGCGTGTGGCTCGTGACAAATATTTGAACACATCTGAGCTCAATAAGATTCTTAAGGAGGAGATTGTGGCTCTGCTCAAGGAGAATGACACTCCTGACTTCTCCGATGTTGAAATTGACACATCAGAGAACCCATACGTGATAATGGTTGTGGGTGTGAACGGTGTGGGTAAGACCACCACCATTGGTAAATTAGCCTATCAGTTCAAGAAGAGCGGCAAGAAGGTGGTGCTCGGCGCCGCTGACACATTCCGTGCCGCCGCAGTGGAGCAGATAGACGAGTGGGGAAGGCGTGTAGGTTGCCCTGTGATAAAGCAGAAGATGGGTGCAGACCCAGCATCGGTGGCCTTTGACACACTCCAGAGCGCCAAGGCACAGAAGGCTGACGTGGTTATCATTGACACTGCAGGCCGTCTGCATAACAAGATAGGGCTCATGAACGAGCTTACCAAAATTAAGAATGTGATGAAGAAGATTTGCCCTGATGCGCCAAACGAGGTTCTTCTTGTGCTTGACGGCTCCACAGGTCAGAACGCTTACGAGCAGGCACGTCAGTTCCAGGCTGCCACTCAGATAAACGCACTCGCCATCACCAAACTTGACGGCACAGCCAAGGGAGGCGTGGTTATAGGCATATCAGACCAGTTCCAAATCCCCGTCAAGTACATCGGGCTTGGAGAAGGCATCAATGATTTGCAGCTATTTGACAAAGTCGCTTTTGTAGAAACTTTGCTTAAATGATAATAGACCTCATAACACTTGGATGCTCCAAGAACCTGGTGGACAGCGAGCTACTCATCCGCCAGCTTGTGGAGGCAGGCTACACGGTGTACCATGACCGTGAGAAGCCCACGGGCGATATTGCCATTATCAACACCTGCGGCTTCATAGGCGACGCCAAGGAGCAGAGCATCAACACCATACTGGAGGCGGTGGAGCGCAAGAAGAAGGGCAAACTGAAACAGCTGTATGTTATGGGCTGCCTTTCAGAGCGTTACAAAAAGGAGCTTAGAAAGGAGATTCCAGAGGTTGACCGCTTCTATGGCAAATTTGACATAAAGAGCATAGTGAAAGACCTTGGCTCAAGGTTCCTGAGTGACATACGCCTGGAGCGCTGTCTGACCACGCCTAAGCACTACGCCTATCTGAAGATAGCCGAGGGTTGCAACCGCACATGCTCCTATTGCGCCATACCTATCATCACCGGAAAGTACAAGAGCCGCCCAATAGAGGATATTGAGGCAGAGGTTAAGTACTTGGTTTCCATAGGGGTGAAAGAGTTTCAGGTTTTGGCACAAGATTTGACATACTATGGAAGAGACCTCTACGGCAAGCCGGAGATAGCATCGCTGGTGAACCGCTTGGCCAAGATTGACGGAGTAAAGTGGCTGAGGCTGCACTACGCATATCCCACACAGTTCCCGTATGATATGCTTGACGCTATACGTGAGAACAGCAATGTGTGCAAATATCTGGA
Source organism: uncultured Bacteroidales bacterium (assembly GCA_900316125.1). GTDB lineage: Bacteria > Bacteroidota > Bacteroidia > Bacteroidales > Paludibacteraceae > Enterocola. The sequence continues at coordinate 50,524 of ONBO01000004.1, forward strand.
TCTGGCGTTCCAGCACATCTCAGACCCTATGCTGAAAAAGATGCGCCGTGGCATAACCAAGGATGAAACCTACCGTCTAATAGAGGAGATAAGGAGCCGTGTGCCGGGTATATGCCTGCGTACAACGCTTATGGTAGGGCACCCGGGTGAGACCGATGAGGATTTTGAGGAGCTGTGTGAGTTTGTACGTAAGGTTAGGTTTGAGCGCATGGGCGCATTCAAATATAGTGAGGAGGAGGGTACATATTCAGCTCTTAATTACACGGATGACATCCCTGATGAGGTGAAACAGAGCAGGCTTGACCGCCTTATGGCCATTCAGCAGGAGATTCAGAGTGAGATTAACGCCGGCATGATAGGACGCAGGCTAAGAGTGATTGTTGACCGTGAGGAGGGTGAATACTATGTGGCGCGCAGTGAGTATGACTCACCAGAGGTGGATTTGGAGATACTTATACCAGCCGCTGAGCGTAAGCTGAGAAGAGGCTGTTTCTATAATGTTGAGATAACGGGAGCGGAGGAGTTTGACCTCTATGCAAAATTAGTTTAGGCCAATGAATAATAAGGAACTGATAGAAAAACTGTCTGAAAGACTTGGTGTTAGCAAGAATGAGATTTCCAAGATGCTGGCTGCCACCACTCAGTCCATTGTGCAGACTGTGGATGAGGATAGGAGTATAACACTTCAAGGTTTCGGACTTTTTGAAGTCAGACGCAAGCAGGACCGCATACTGTTCAACCCCGCATCGGGGCGTCAAATGATAGTTCCGCCAAAACTTACTCTCGTTTTCAAACCAAGTGACACTTACAAGGAGAAATTAAAATAAAATATGGATAAGATTTCAATTCAAGAACTTACTGACATAATTGCCCAGCAGACAGGTCAGACCAAAAAGTTTTCAGAGCAGTTCCTGCGTGAGCTTGTCTCCGTGATATCGGAGTATTTGGTTAATGACGGAATTGTTAAGGTAAAGGGGCTTGGAACCTTCAAGGTTATCACCGTGGAGGAGCGCAAGAGCGTTGATGTCACAACTGGAAGAGAGATTGTGCTTCCAGCTCACAGTAAGGTGCAGTTCATTCCTGAGGAGTCCGTGAAACAGACTATCAATGAACCGTATTCACATCTTGAGACCACAGTTCTGGATAATCCTGTTTCAGAAAGGTACGCCGATGCAAAACCAGCAGAACCTGAGAAGCCAAAGGAGCAGGAGAAACCTAAAACGGAAAAACCAGAACCTGTAAAACCAAAAACTGAGGAGCCTGTAGAGCCAGCCCCAGTAGAGCCGGAGCAGCCTGAAACAGTTGAGCCGGAACCTGAGAAGCCAAAGGCTGAGAAACCTGCAAAACAGAAACCAGAGCCAGAGAAGAAGCCGGAATATAAGTCTGATAATGAGGAAGATGAAAACAAAGGTTCAAACTCAATATGGTGGTGGTTAGGCTCATTTGTGCTATTGGATTTGCTCTTGATACTATACTTCACAATGCCAAACTGGAAGCCTGCCATAATGGGTGCGTTTGGCTCAGATGACACAGATCCTGTGATTGTTGACACACTTTCAGAAGAGGAGGAGCTTGCCAAGGAGCAGGCCTACGCAGATTCACTGCTTGCCATTGCAGACAGTATGCTCTTCTCATATCAGGACTCAATAAGCAACGCTATTGCTGATGAGTACACATCAGAGCCCGTTAAAGAGGCTGTAAAAGAGACTGAACCTGCGAAAGAGCCAGAGAAAGCAAAGGAGCCTGCAATAACATTTGATAATTATGATTACAAAATGGCAATGAACGCCCCTGTGCGTGAGGTGGTTACAGTTATTGATGGCAGCCGTCTGACCATGGTGGCTTACCGTGCATACGGCCATAAGGATTTCTGGGTGTACGTTTATGACGCTAACCGCGATGTCCTGCGCCGTCCGTCAGGCATAGCCAAGGGCATGAGTCTCAAGATTGCAGACCTGCCGGCAGAACTTGTTGACCCAAAAAGTGAGGAGGCGCTTGCAAAAGCACATGAACTGGCTAAAAAATATTCAAACTAGTTACAATAAAATCAAGTGAGTTAAGTTATTAAGGAAATTAAAGTTTATATTTTAACAATATGGAACCTGTTGATATCAGAGAACTGAACGCCCTCATTGAGAAGAAGAGCGCGTTCATTGATGTCCTGACCCTTGGAATGGACAAAGTTATTGTAGGACAGAAACATTTGGTTGAGTCATTGCTCATAGGTCTGCTTTCAGACGGACACATTCTGCTTGAAGGTGTTCCTGGTTTGGCTAAGACCCTTGCCATCAAGACACTGGCTCAGCTTATTGACAGCAAGTACAGCCGTATTCAGTTTACTCCTGACCTTCTGCCAGCTGACGTATTAGGTACTCTTATCTACAGCCAGAAGACTGAGGAGTTTGTAGTGAAGAAAGGCCCTATTTTTGCCAACTTCATCCTCGCCGATGAGATAAACCGTGCCCCTGCCAAGGTGCAGAGTGCGCTGCTTGAGGCAATGCAGGAGCGTCAGGTCACACTGGCTGACACCACATACAAACTGGATGACCCGTTCCTTGTGCTTGCAACCCAGAACCCTATAGAGCAGGAGGGTACATATCCTCTGCCAGAGGCGCAGGTTGACCGTTTCATGCTTAAGGTTATAGTAAGCTATCCTAAGCAGGAGGAAGAGCGTCTGATTATCCGCCAGAACATTGGCAAGAAGCCAGCTCCTGTAGTTCCAGTGCTCAAACCAAGCGAGATTCTTGACGCCCGTGAGGTGGTTCGCATGATCTACCTCGATGAGAAGATAGAGAAGTACATACTTGACATAGTGTTTGCAACCCGTGAGCCTAAGAACTTCGGTCTTGAGAACCTTGAGGGTATGATTTCATTCGGAGCTTCACCACGTGCTTCTATTTCACTGGCTCTTGCAGCCCGCGCATACGCATTCATCAAGCATAGAGGCTATGTAATTCCAGAAGATGTGCGTGCCGTATGTCATGACGTTCTGCGTCACCGTATCGGTATCAGCTATGAGGCTGAGGCTAACAACCTCACATCAGAGGAGATTATTTCAGAGATACTAAACAAGGTTGAAGTTCCATAATAATGGAAACAAGTGAAATTCTAAAGAAAGTTCGTCAGGTTGAGATTAAGACCAGAGGCCTGTCACAGAATATCTTTGCAGGGCAGTACCACACTGCCTTCAAAGGGCGTGGTATGGCGTTCTCAGAGGTCCGTGAGTATCAGCCGGGCGATGATGTCAGAAGCATTGACTGGAACGTCACCGCACGTTTCAACCGCCCCTATATCAAGATATTTGAGGAGGAGCGTGAACTTACGGTGATGCTCTTGATTGATGTTTCAGGCAGTGGCGTCTTTGGTACTGAAGGCAATACCAAACGTCAGGTTATCACTGAGATAGCCGCTACACTTGCATTTTCCGCCATACAGAACAATGATAAGATAGGTGTTATATTCTTCTCAGACAAGATAGAGAAGTTCATAGCACCGCAGAAGGGTAAGAAGCATATCCTGTACATAATACGTGAGCTGCTTGAGTTCAAGCCAGAGAGCAGCAAGACTGACGTAGGCTGCGTGCTGCAGTATTTTACAAATGTTATTAAGAAACGTTGCACCGCATTCCTCATATCAGACTTTATAGCTCCTGAGTTTGAAAAAGCGCTTATGATAGCCTCCAAGAAGCATGATTTGGTGGCGCTTCAGGTTTATGACGCCAAGGATACCTTCCTTCCTGATGTAGGTCTGCTCAAGGTACAGGATTCTGAGAGCGGCCGTGTGATGTATGTGGACACATCAAATGACAGTGTGCGCAAACTCTACAGTGACAAGTGGCAACAGAGGCAGAGCACCATTAAGAGAAGCTTCTCAAAAACGGGTGTGGATATGGTAAGCGTCTCCACATCAGAGGATTATGTGAAGGCTCTCATTGCTCTGTTCAGAATGAGAGGATAGTAAAAATCTGTAAACGTAAATGAAAAAGTTAGAAACATTGTTTTGTCTGCTGGCGGTTACAGTGGCGACAGTGGCGCAGAGCTTTTCTGTATACGGCAAGCTGGATCCGTCAAAGATTGTGATTGGTGACCAGACCAAGCTCTCATACGAGCTTACACAAGACAAATCAGAGAGGGTTAGCTGCCCTGTGTTTTCTGATACCATAACCAAAGGCGTGGAGCTTGTAGAGACGCTGAAGCCGGACACCATTGATCTTGGCGGCGGCAGAATACAGGTGAACCTTAATTACATGGTCACCGCCTTTGACAGCGGCTTCTACTTCATACCTGCGCAGAAGTTTGTCTCTATAAATGACAGCGTGCAGTCAAAGCCGCTCGGGCTTCTGGTTGACACAGTGGAGACAGGCGAGCAGGCTGAGATAAATCCTGTGAAGGATATTATGGACCCGCCGTTCCTTTGGAGTGAGTTCTTCTACTGGGCCGGCATAGTGGTGCTGGTGCTTCTTATCGTGGCTCTTATTATTTACATGATAATGAGAGAGAGACTCAATAAGAAACTGGATTTTGTATTCCACAGAGAGGAGCCTGCAATTCCGCCATATCAGATTGCGCTGCAGCAGCTTGAGGAGATTAAGAGTGAGAAGGCATGGCAGGGCGGCGATATCAAGGCGTTCTACACCCGTGTCACCGATATTATGCGTGAGTACATGATGGGGCAGTTCTCCATTAACGCTATGGAGCTCACCACTGATGAAATCCTGACTCTAACCAAGAAGAATCCTGAGTTTGAGCAGGTTCGTCAGATACTAAAAGAGGTGCTTGAACTTTCAGACCTTGTGAAGTTTGCCAAGTTTGTGCCTCTTGAGGATGAGAATAACCGCTCAATGCTCAATGCGTTCGCCTTTGTGGAAAAGACAATGCCACAGCCTGAGCCAGAGGCCGATAAAGCTGGTGCTGAGGCTGGAACAGACGGAAAGGAGGGTGAAAAATGACATTCGCAAGTCCGCTATGGTTCCTTATGCTGATTCTCCTTATACCGCTTATTGTGTGGTATGTGCTAAAGGAGAACACATTTAAGGCAAACATAATAATATCATCAACAGAGGCCTTTGAAAAGGCTCCTAAGCAGGCCGTGGTCTATCTACGTCACCTGCCGTTCATACTGTCAGTGCTGGCCTACACAGCCATGACGTTCGCTCTTGCGCGTCCGCAGATGAGTGACAGCTGGAAGAACCAGACCACTGAGGGTATTGACATAATAATGTCACTTGACATATCATCAAGTATGCTTGCTGAGGACTTGAAACCTAACCGTCTTGAGGCGGCCAAAAAGGTTGCAACCCACTTTATTAACGGCAGACCTAATGACAACATAGGCGTAGTGCTTTTCTCAGGAGAGAGCTTCACACAGTGCCCGCTCACCATTAACCATGCCCAACTCATAAATCTGCTCAGCGGTGCTAAGAGCGGCATGATAGAGGACGGTACTGCCATAGGTTCTGGTATTGCCACAGCGGTTAACCGCCTGAAAGACAGCCAGGCTAAGTCAAAGGTTATTATTCTGCTTACTGACGGTTCAAACAACCGTGGAGAGATTTCCCCTATCACAGCAGGTGAGAATTGCTGCTCGCGACTCAATACGCATCTACACCATAGGTGTGGGCAAGCAAGGCATGGCCCCTTATCCAGTACGCACACCGTACGGAATTCAGTATCAGGATATTGAGGTTGATATTGACGAGCCAACCTTGCAGCAGATTGCCAATGTTACAGGCGGCAAGTATTTCCGCGCCACAGACAATAAGTCACTGGAGCAGATATATGATGATATTGACACTCTTGAAAAGAGTATAATTAATGTAAAGGAGTTTAGCCAGAAAGAGGAGTTGTTCCACTGGTTCGCCCTCGCGGCCATACTGTTTATGGCGTGCAGCGTAGTGCTTAAAAACACAGTGCTGAGGTCAATCCCATAAGAATTCACCAGATATTATGTTTAAGTTCGCTCATCCAGAAATATTATATGCCCTGCTGCTTATACCAGTGCTAATTGCACTCTTCTATTACGGAGTGGTGGTTAAGGGCAGAAGACTCAAGAAGTTAGGTGAGAAGCGCCTGCTTACAGGGCTTATGCCGGAGGTTTCACATTGGCGCCCCAGAGTCAAGTTCTATATTTCAATTGCCGCCATGGCCTTAGCCATATTTGTGGCTGCAGGTCCTCAGTACGGCACCAAGAAGGAGAAAATAAAGAAGAAGGGAGTGGAGATGATGGTCTGCATAGACGTGTCAAACTCCATGCTCGCGGACGATGTCAAGCCTGACCGTATGTCAAGAGCCAAACAGGTGCTTGGCCGTCTTATAGACAAACTTGAGAATGACAAGGTGGGGCTCATAGTCTTTGCCGGCGACAGTTACGTGCAGATGCCTATGACCACAGATGTGGGCAGCGCCAAGATGTTCCTTAACTCAATTAACCCAGGCATGGTTTCACTGCAGGGTACTGACATTGCGTCAGCCATAAGGATGAGTCTTGGAATGTTCTCTGAAAAAGAGGGCGTGAGCCGCTCCATAATAATTATAACTGACGGTGAAGACCATGAGGCTGCGGCTGTTGACGCTGCAAATTACGCTAAGCAGAATAATGTGACTGTTAATGTAATGGGTCTTGGAACACCTCAGGGCGGACCGATACCTATCAAAGGCACAAACAGCTTTAGAAAAGACCGTCAGGGCAATGTTATTATAACAAAACTTAATGAGCAGATGTGCGCTGACATAGCGTCAGCAGGCGGTGGCGTGTATGTAAGAGCTGATAACGCCAATAATGCCGTGCGTGCTCTCTCAAAGGAGCTTGACAAAATGTCAAAGAGTGACATGGAGACAGAGGTATTCTCAAACTTCCGCCAGCAGTACGCTCCGTTTGCTTTCATAGCTCTGATGCTTATCCTGCTTGAGCTTTGCATTATGGACAAGCAGAATCCGTTGTTAAAAAATGTAAAACTATTCTGACATGAAAAAAATATTGGGCTTTATAATTGCTGTGGCACTAATTTTGCCTGCAATATCCATGGCAGAAAACGCCAATCCTGACATCCGTAGCGGAAACCGTCTGTACCGTGACGGTAAGTTTGTGGAGAGTGAGACCGAGTACCGTAAGGGTTTGCAGAAGGATAACAAGAGCGTGGAGAGCTCCTATAACTTAGGTAACGCCCTCTACGGTCAAGGCAAGTACAAGGAGGCGGCTGACGCATTTAAGAACGCATCGGTGCTTACCAAGGATAAGGAGAAACTTGCTTCAATATACCATAACATGGGTAACTCCTACTATAAGGCGGAGGATTACGGACAGAGTATTGAGGCGTATAAGAACTCTCTGAAGAATAATCCTAAGGATGAGGAGACAAGGTTCAATCTGGCCTTAGCGCAGCAGAAACTGCAACAGCAGCAGCAACAACAGCAGAATCAGGACCAGAACCAGGATCAGAACCAAGACCAGCAACAGCAGCAGCAAGAGCAGCAGCAGGAGCAGAAGGAAGACCAGCAGCAGCAACAACAGCAGCAACAGCAGGAGCAGAACCAAGACCAGATGGACAAGGAGACTGCCGAGCAGATACTGAACGCTTTTGCTGAGCAAGAGGAAGACACACAGGAAAAATTACAACAGAAACCTTCTCAGCGCAGTTTGGAGAAAGATTGGTGATATGAAAAGGATATTTATGGCAATATTGTGGCTCACGGCAGCCACACTCACTTGGGCGGCTGATGTTGAGTTCAGCGCCCAGGCCCCTTCATCAGTGGTGGTTGGAAACCGCTTTAGCGTTTCTTATACGGTCAATCAGGAATGTAAGGACTTTAGAGCTCCTGAAATGCCTGATTTTGAAATTCTTATGGGACCGTCAACATCGCGTAGCTCTAGTGTGAGCATCATAAACGGCAGCGTGAACAAGTCAATGACAGTTACATTCACGTTTGTGCTTATGGCAAACACACCTGGTAAATATACAATACCAGGTGCCACCGTATATGTAAAGAATGACAGATACACATCCAACGCCCTGTCTATAAACGTATTGCCAGCTGATGACGCCTCAAAACTCCAGCAGAGCCAGGGCGGCAGCTCATCACAGCAGGGTGGTGGCGGCTCGCTTAACAATAAGGATTCACAGTCATCACTAAGCGGTACAAACCAGATGTTTGTGCGCCAGATTGTGTCCAAGACCAAGGTGTATGAGCAGGAGGCCTTCCTTATAACATACAAGCTCTACACCAGATACAATGTACGTGACATTGCCAACGTTAAGTTCCCTGAGTACAAAGGCTTCTACGTTCAGGATATTGACCTGGATGTGAACCGCCAGTTTGTAACTGAGCACTATAACGGCCTCAATTATAACACTATAGTTCTTAAGCAGGCGCTTCTCTATCCGCAGCATTCAGGTAAGATAGAGATAGAGAGCGGACAGCTTGACGCTGTGATAGTGGAGCGTGTCTCTAACCACTCTCAGGGTATTTTTGACGGCTTCTTTGATTCCTACAGAGATGTAAAGAAGAGCCTCAAAATACCGTCTGCCACCATCGATGTCAAGCCTCTGCCAGCTGGTGCGCCTAAGAGCTTTAACGGAGCTGTAGGTAAGTTTGATATTAAGAGCAACATCAGCACTCAGGAACTTAAAGCTAATGACGCTGTGACACTTACACTTGACATTAGCGGTACAGGTAACCTGAAACTGCTCAAGAATCCAAAGATTACCTTCCCTGCAGACTTTGACGTATATGACCCTAAGGTGGACAACAACGTGAAAATCACACCTGCAGGTGCTTCTGGTACAAGACATATAGAGTATCTTGCCATTCCACGTTTTGGCGGTGATTTTGTAATTGAGAGCACAGAGTTCTCATGGTTTGACCCTGCCGCAGAGCAGTACAAGACCCTTAAGACTCCGTTCTATAATATAAAGGTTGACGGCAGTGCTGACCAGACTCAGGTTATCACCACTGGCACAGCGTCACAGAAGGAGAGTGTGCGTAACTTAGGCAGTGACATCCGCCATATACACTCCGATTCTGAGCTGAAACCTGCCGGTGACGGTTTCTTCGGCACACTTGGATTTGTGGCCGGATACCTGATTCCTATCGTGGTGTTTGTGCTTCTGCTCATTATTCTGCGTAAGCAGGCACGTGAGAATGCAAACATAGCTCTCAAGCGCACCAAGCGTGCAAGCAAGGTGGCCACAAAGCGCCTCAAGAGTGCCGCCAAGTTTATGAAGGCTGATGACAAGCCTCACTTCTATGAGGAGACAATGAAGGCCCTGTGGGGTTACCTGGGAGATAAGCTCTCAATAGCCCAGTCAGAGCTTACTAAGGATAATGTGAGTGAGAAACTCGCAGCCAAGGGCGTGGATGAGGAGACTGTCAAGGAGTTCCTTGGCACTCTTCAGGATTGTGAGTTCGCCCGCTTCTCATCTGTGGCTGATGAGAGCCTCTCTATGAAGAGCATCTATAACAGAGCCTCAGATCTTATTGGAAAATTGGAGGATAAGCTATGAAACTAAAGAGTATATTTTCACTTGCTTTGGCTGTGGTGGCGTTGAGCTGCCACGCCGGTGATATGCAGAAGGCCGCCGAGTACTACAGCCAGGGTGACTATGAGCAGAGTGTGGAGGAGTACGAGTCTATTTTGGCATCGGGGTTGGAGAGCTCTACACTATATTATAACCTTGGTAATTCATATTTCAGACTTGGCAAAGTATCAAAGGCCATAATTAACTATGAGCGTGCGCTAAAGGTTGACCCTACAAATGAGGACGCCCGCCATAACCTTGAGTTTGCCAAGGAGCGTACCGTGGATAAGATAGACGAGCCTGAGCAGATGTTTATCTCTCGCTGGTGGGGTAATGTCAGGAATCTGGCCTCCGCCGATGTCTGGTCTTTCTCATCCATTGCCCTTTTCTCTCTGTTTGTGATTGGTCTGCTGTGCTACATATTTGCCAGAAGACTCTCTCTGAGGAAGTGTGGATTTGCCGTGTCAGTGGTGGCGCTGTTTTTCTCTGCTGTCACACTGGTGCTGGCCTATCAGCAGAACGCCATTCAGGCAGACAACACCCATGCCATTATATTTGCTCCTACCGTAACCATTAAGAGCACACCAGATGTCAGCGGTACAGACCTCTTCATATTGCATGAGGGTACTAAGGTTGAGATTCTTGAGTATGTGGGCTCTTGGGCAGAGATAATGACCGAGGATGGTAGCAAGGGTTGGATAGATGTTAACGCAATAGAGATTATCTGATATGGAGCAGTTTCTACAGATTTGGTGCTCAATACTTGATACGCTTGATCAGTTTGACAAATCAATACTTTTAAGTATAAACGGCGCTCATAATGGTTTTTTTGACGCCTTTATGTTTTGGATTTCAGACAAGTGGATTTGGGTGCCTCTGTATGTCTCCATTCTCTACATTATAATAAAGAACAAAAGGACTGAGACCATTTTCATTGTATTAGGTGTTGTGCTCACGGTGCTGTTCTGTGATCAGTTCTCATCATCGCTGTGCAAGCCGCTGTTTCACCGTTTCCGTCCGGCACAAGACCCTCAGATAGGTGCTCTTGTTCACACCGTATGCGGGTTTAAGTGTGACTTGTACGGCTTTATTTCATCACATGCCGCTAATACAGTAGGCGTTGCTTTGTTCTTCACGCTACTCTTCAGAAACAAGGTGTTCGGCTTCACAATATTCACGTGGGCTTTTCTTAACTGCTACTCCAGAATCTACTTGGGTGTTCACTATATGGGAGACATTCTCTGCGGAGCTATCGTAGGCGCACTGTTTGGCTGGTTGTGCTACTGGCTCCACGGCTTGATGCTTTCATGGATGCCTCAGTTCCGCTATACGCAGCACCGTACAAACAGCCGCTCAAATGTTGATTTCCCTGATGAAGCAATGCTGCCGTTCTATTGGACATACGCAGTATCACTTTTCATTATTGCTGTTTTTGCGGGGCAAAACATCTTTTTCTGTTAAAATTACCACTTTTGGGCGCTTTTATTTGCACACCTCAAAAAAAAGTGGTAAATTAGATGCACGAAACATTACAATTTAACCACTAAATCAGATAAAGTTATGGTAAAGCAATTAACATTTAATCAGTTACGTAGAATTAAGGACTATTTGCCTGATGGTAGTATGAAAGTTATTGCAGAGGAGCTTGGCATAGCTCCTGACACAGTGAGAAACTACTTTGGCGGGCAGAACTTTGATGAGGGTAAATCATGCGGTTTTCATATAGAGCAGGGGCCTGACGGCGGTATTGTTACTCTTGATGACACAAGAATACTTGATCTGGCGCTTGAAATCCTCTATTTTGACGGAACGCTGAAGTTTTAATTCTAAATCCAATTGAGAGTTGAGAGTTGAGAATTGAGAGTTTTAATTTTCAACTTTCAACTCTCAATTTTTTTTGTTTTTACCCCATCCACTTCTTGAATCTCTTCATCGCTTCTTCCGTGTTCTCACGGCTGTTGAAGCCTGTAAAACGGAAGTATCCGGCTCCAAGTTTTCCAAATCCGTCACCAGGGATGCAAACCACCTCAGCATCATAGAGCAGTTCCTGGAAGAAACGCCATGAATCCTTTTTATACGGGGTCTTGACCCAGATGTTTGGTGAGTTTATGCCACCGTACACGTCAAGTCCAAGTGAAGTTAGCTCCTCACGTATTATGGCGGCGTTAGTCATGTAGTAGTCAATAATCTCTTTGTACTGCTTTTGCCCCTCCTTGGTGTACATGGCCTCGGCACCTCTCTGCACCACGTATGATGTGCCGTTGTAGTATGTGGTCATACGCCTGTTCCACAGTCCGTTAACACGTAGCACCTCTCCATTCATTGTGTAGCCTATGATATCTTTAGGCACCACAGTGTAGGAGCATCTCAGCCCTGTGAAACCTGCAGTCTTGGAGTAGCTGCGTATCTCTATGGCGCACTTTTTGGCGCCCTTTATTTCATAAATGGAGTGGGGGATGTTATCCTCACGTATATAGGCTGAGTATGCGCCGTCATAAATTATAATAGCCTTGTTTTCAAGCGCATAGTCAACCCACACCTTCAGCTGGTCCTTGGTCAGGGCAATGCCTGTAGGGTTGTTAGGGTAGCAGAGGTATATAATGTCAACCTTCTCAGCCGGCAGCTGCGGCACAAATCCGTTCTCCTCAGTGCATGGAATGTAGACAATGTTGCTCCAGATGTCATCATCGGTGAGATAGCCGGAGCGTCCGCCCATGATGGCGGCGTTCTCATACACAGGGTATACAGGGTCAGTGATGGCAATGATATTGTCACGTCCGAATATGTGGCCTATGTTACCCACGTCACTCTTGGATCCGTCACTAATGAAAATCTCATCAGCAGAGAGATTTACGCCGCGAGTCTGGTACTCATATTTCAAAATCTTTTCAATTAGGAAACGGTAGCCGCACTCAGGGCCGTATCCGCGGAAAGTCTTAACGTCCGCCAGCTCAGCCACAGCGTTCTGCATGGCACGGATGACAGCATCGGGGAGGGGGCGTGAAACATCACCCTGCCCCAGGCGGATGACATCAGCCTCAGGATGTATCACCTTGTGAGCGTTAATCTTCTGCTCAATCTCATTAAAGACGTAATACTCTGGAAGTTTAAGATAGTTCTCGTTTACTAGTGCCATAACTTTGTGCAAAGGTAAAAAATTCGTAACTTTGTACAAAATTTAAATTTTAACAATATGAATGCGTACGTATTTCCAGGACAAGGCGCCCAGTTTGTGGGCATGGGTAAGGACCTTTATGATTCTTCCGCTGTAGCAAAAGAGATGTTTGAAAAGGCTAATGACATCCTCGGTTTCCGCATCACAGACCTTATGTTTGCAGGAACAGATGAGGATTTGCGTCAGACAAAGGTAACTCAGCCTGCCGTGTTCCTTCATTCAGTAATTCTTGCCAAGGTTCTTGGTGTAAACCCCGATATGACCGCCGGCCACTCTCTTGGTGAGTTCTCTGCACTTGTGGCAGCCGGAGCCCTCAGCTTTGAGGATGGTTTGAGACTTGTGAGCAAGCGTGCCATGGCAATGCAGAAGGCCTGTGAGCTTCAGCCATCAACAATGGCAGCCGTACTTGGTCTTGCAGATGATGTAGTAGAGGATATATGTTCAACAATAGAGGGTGTTGTGGTTCCAGCTAACTACAACTGCCCAGGTCAGCTTGTAATTTCAGGTAGCATAGAGGCTATAGATGAGGCTGTTGCCAAGATGGAGGAGGCTGGTGCAAAACGTGCCATTAAGCTTGCCGTTGGCGGTGCTTTCCACTCTCCGCTCATGGAGCCTGCACGTCAGGAGCTTGCCGCAGCAATAGAGGCTGCTCCATTCTCTAAGCCAGTATGCCCTATATATCAGAATGTTAGCACTATAGCAGAAACAAATCCTGACACTATAAAGGCAAATCTGGTTAAGCAGCTCACATCGCCGGTTAAATGGACACAGTGTGTACGCTCAATGATAAAAGACGGCGCCACATCATTCACAGAGGTGGGTCCAGGCAGCGTGCTTCAAGGACTTGTAAAGAAGATAGCGAAAGCAGATTCCGTAGAGGGTCTGGAGATTAAAGGAGCATAAACTCTCAACTATAATGCAACCCCTGGCGGAGAGACTAAGACCTACATCGCTCGATAACTACATCGGGCAGAGACATCTTGTGGGAAAGGGGGCCGTAATCAGAAAAATGATTGAGAGCGGCTCCATTCACTCCTTTATATTATGGGGCCCTCCCGGGGTGGGCAAGACCACACTCGCCAAGATAGTGGCTGATGCCGCAGGCCGTGGCTTCTACAGCCTCAGTGCCGTGTCATCAAGCGTCAAGGATGTGCGTGAGGTCATAGAGCGTGCAGATAAGAGCCGCTTCTTTAACGAGGCCTCACCAGTACTCTTCATTGATGAGATCCACCGTTTTAGCAAGTCACAGCAAGACAGCCTTTTAGCGGCAGTGGAGAAGGGTATAGTGGTGCTCATAGGCGCCACCACAGAGAACCCCTCATTTGAGGTGATAACCCCTCTGCTTTCAAGATGTGCCGTCTACACGCTGAAACCGCTTGACAAGCAAGACCTTATGGAACTTGCCAGCTATGCCTTAAAGACAGACTCGGTCCTAAAGGATAAAAAGGTGGAGTTCAAGGAGTGGGAGGCTCTTCTCCAATACTCCGGCGGCGATGCCCGCAAACTGCTCAACGCACTTGAATTAATAATAGGTGTAGATAGCGCAGACCACATTATTATAACTAATGAGATGGTGGCTGAGCGCCTGCAGGAGAATCCCGCCATATATGACAAGCAGGGAGAGATGCACTATGACATCATCTCCGCCTTCATTAAAAGCGTTCGCGGTTCAGACCCCGATGCGGCGGTCTACTGGCTGGCACGCATGGTGGAGGGCGGTGAAGACCCTAAGTTCATTGCAAGAAGGCTGCTTATCCTGGCATCGGAGGATGTAGGGCTTGCCAATCCAAACGCCCTCCTGCTGGCAAACGCCTGTTTTGACGCCGTAAGTAAGATAGGCTGGCCTGAGAGCCGCATAATACTCTCAGAAACAACCATATATCTGGCCACAAGCCCTAAGAGCAACTCTGCATATCTGGCCATTGATGACGCCATAGCGGAGGTTCGCAAGAGCGGCAATCTGCCTGTGCCTCTGCATCTTAGAAATGCTCCTACACAGCTTATGCGTGACATGCAGTACGCCAAAGGGTATAAGTATCCGCATGACTTCCCTGGTCACTGGGTGGAGCAGCAATACCTGCCAGACGAGCTTAAGGACGCGCAGTTCTATGTTCCTGCTGAGAACAGTAGGGAGAAACGTTAGTAATAACTTTCAACTTTCAACTAAATTTGTTATCTTTGTACCCCATAAATCATTAATAATATGAAAAAACTAATTGTTGCACTAATCATCGCACTCTCAGTGCTAGGCCTGTACAGCTGCCAGTCATCATGTAACTGTGGCTACGCTCAAAGCGCCCCGTCAGACGTGCAAGTAGAAACCAATTTGTAACATCTTTGAGCAAAGTTAAATTTGTTTGAAAAAAGTTGTAAAAAATGTTGCAAGTGCACTTAAAATAACTTAATTTTGCAACTCGTAAGCAGGAATGAATTAGATATTCCAAAAATAACTTATAAATATTTAAAACTATGATTAAAGTTGGTATTAACGGTTTTGGCCGTATCGGTCGTTTCGTTTTCCGCGCTGCTCAGAACAGAAATGACATTCAAATTGTAGGTATCAATGACCTTTGCCCAGTTGATTATTTGGCTTATATGCTGAAGTATGATACAATGCACGGTGCATTTGAGGGTACTATTGAGGCTGATGTTGAGAACAGCAAACTTATAGTAAACGGCAAGGCTATCCGTGTTACAGCTTGCAAGGATCCTAACGAACTCGCTTGGGATCAGGTAGGTGCTGAGTATGTTGTTGAGTCAACAGGTCTTTTCCTTACAAAGGAGAAAGCACAGGCTCACATCAATGCTGGTGCTAAATATGTTGTTATGTCAGCTCCTTCAAAGGATGACACCCCAATGTTTGTATGCGGTGTTAACTTTGACAAATATGTAAAGGGTACACAGTTTGTTTCTAACGCATCTTGCACAACAAACTGCTTGGCTCCTATTGCTAAGGTTCTTAACGATAAGTTCGGTATCACAGACGGTCTTATGACAACAGTTCACTCTACAACTGCTACACAGAAGACTGTTGACGGTCCATCACTTAAGGACTGGCGTGGTGGTCGTGCTGCTTCTGGCAACATTATCCCATCTTCAACAGGTGCTGCTAAGGCTGTAGGTAAAGTTATCCCTGAGCTTAACGGTAAACTTACAGGTATGTCAATGCGTGTTCCTACTCTTGACGTATCAGTTGTTGACCTTACTGTTAACCTTGCTAAGCCAGCTACATACGCTGAGATTTGCGCAGCTATGAAAGAGGCTTCTGAGGGTGAGCTTAAGGGTGTTCTTGGTTACACAGAGGATGCAGTTGTTTCATCTGATTTCTTGGGTGACACACGTACATCTATCTTTGATGCTAAGGCTGGTATAGCTCTTACAGATACTTTTGTTAAGGTGGTTTCTTGGTATGACAACGAGATAGGCTACTCTAACAAGGTTCTTGAGCTTATCGCTCACATGGCTAAAGTTAACGGCTAATATTTCCCTAAGACGGTGTGTTAAAGCACCGTCTTAAAATATTGCCCTATGGTGTAATGGTAGCACATCAGATTCTGGTTCTGCTTGTCTGGGTTCGAATCCTAGTGGGGCAACAAGACGTTAAAATGCGTTAGCTTTTTTAGCAACGCATTTTTTTTGAGCGTTTTTGTCGTGGTAAATGTTTTATAAGAAAAAAATATGAAGATCAATTGCAAAAAGGTCCTGCTCCTTGGTTCCGGAGCGTTAAAGATTGGACAAGCCGGAGAATTTGACTATTCCGGATCACAAGCCTTAAAGGCGATGAGAGAGGAAGGTATTGAAACAGTTCTCATCAATCCAAACATTGCAACAATTCAGACATCACAAGGCGTAGCGGACAGAGTCTATTTTCTTCCGGTTACGCCTTATTTCGTTGAAAGAGTCATTGAAAAGGAGCGTCCAGACGGAATCCTTCTTGCCTTTGGCGGTCAGACAGCGCTGAACTGCGGTACTGCTCTTTACCAGACAGGTGTGCTTAAGAAGTACGGCGTACAGGTGCTTGGAACATCAGTTGAGGCCATTATGATCACTGAAGACCGTGACCTGTTTGTGAAGAAGCTGAATGAGATAGCAGTTAAGGTTCCTGTATCACAGGCTGTAGAGAGCATGGATGATGCAGTTGCCGTAGCTCACAGACTCGGATTCCCTGTAATGGTTCGTTCAGCTTACGCACTTGGCGGTCTTGGTTCTGGTGTATGCGCCAATGACAAAGAGTTTCATGACCTCTGTGAGAGCGCACTCTCATATTCAAAGCAGATATTGGTGGAGGAGAGCTTGAAGGGTTGGAAGGAGATAGAGTTTGAGGTTATCCGTGACGCTAATGACCACTGCTTCACAGTGGTTCCAATGGAGAATGTTGACCCACTTGGTATTCACACAGGTGAGAGTATCGTGGTTGCACCTATTATATCTCTCTCACAAGAGCAGATTCACCTGCTAGAGGAGATAGCAAAGAAGGTTGTACGCCATATAGGTATCGTAGGTGAGTGCAATATTCAGTATGCATTTAACGCTGAGACTAATGACTACCGTATAATTGAGATTAACGCTCGTCTGAGCCGTTCATCAGCTTTGGCTTCTAAGGCATCTGGTTATCCTCTTGCATTTGTGGCTGCAAAACTTGCTCTTGGCTACACACTTGACCAGATAGGTGAGATGGGTACTAAGAACTCAGCTTACGTAGCTCCTTCAGTTGATTACATTATTGCCAAGATTCCACGCTGGGATTTGACTAAGTTCACTGGTGTAAGCCGTGAGATTGGCTCTTCAATGAAGTCTGTGGGTGAGATTATGGCTATTGGTAAGTCATTTGAGGAGATTATGCAGAAGGGTCTTCGTATGATAGGCCAGGGCATGCACGGTTTTGTTGGTAATCAGGACATGCACTTTGATGACCTTGACAAGGCTCTGTCACACCCAACTGACCTCCGTATATTTGCCATCGCTGACGCTCTTGAAAAGGGCTACACAGTAGAGCAGATTGAGAAGCTCACCAAGATTGACCCTTGGTTCCTTGGCAAACTTGAGAATATTGTAAATTACACAAAGGTTCTTAAGCAGTACAGCAAGATTGAGGATGTTCCAGCTGATGTAATGAAAGAGGCTAAACGTCTTGGCTTCTCTGACTTCCAGATTGCACGTTATGTTGAGAATCCTAAGGGCAACATGGAGGCTGAGATGCTGCG
Organism: uncultured Bacteroidales bacterium; assembly: GCA_900316125.1. GTDB lineage: Bacteria > Bacteroidota > Bacteroidia > Bacteroidales > Paludibacteraceae > Enterocola. Next base: position 68,417 of record ONBO01000004.1, read on the forward strand.
TGTACGCAAGCTCCGTCTGTCACAGAATATCAAGCCTACAGTTCGTAGAATCAACACTGTGGCTTCTGAAGATCCAGAAAAGACCAACTACCTCTATATGACCTACGGCAGTGATGATAACTACACTCCTAAAAAGTCTGACGCAGAGAGCGTTGTAGTTCTTGGTTCTGGTGCATACCGCATTGGTTCATCAGTAGAGTTTGACTGGTGTAGCGTTAACGCTGTACAAACAGCCCGCAAACTTGGCTACCAGTCAGTTATGATTAACTACAACCCAGAGACAGTCTCTACAGACTACGATATGTGTGACCGCCTCTACTTTGACGAGCTCTCATTTGAGCGCGTACTTGACGTGCTCTCAATAGAGAATCCAAAGGGTGTTATAGTTTCAGTGGGCGGCCAGATACCTAATAACCTGGCTATGAAACTCTACCGTCAGGGTGCTCCTATCCTTGGAACATCTGCAGTAAGCATTGACCGTGCAGAAGACCGTCATAAATTCTCTGAGATGCTTGATATGCTCGGAGTTGACCAGCCACGCTGGCGTGAGCTTACCAGCTTTGAGGATATAGATGACTTTATTGCAGAGGTTGGTTTCCCAGTGCTGATTCGTCCTTCTTACGTACTCTCTGGTGCTGCCATGAATGTATGCTACACTAAGGAGCAGGTTCAGCAGTTCCTTACACTTGCCGCCAAGGTTTCAAAAGACCATCCGGTAGTGGTTTCATCATTCCTCCAGAACGCCAAGGAGATAGAGTTTGACGCTGTGGCTAAGGATGGTGAAATTGTAGAATACGCTATATCTGAGCACGTTGAGTTTGCCGGTGTTCACTCCGGCGATGCCACCCTTGTGTTCCCTGCACAGAAAATCTACTTTGAGACAATGCGCCGCATAAAGAAAGTTTCAAAGAAGATAGCCAAGGAACTCAATATCACAGGTCCTTTCAATATCCAGTATCTTGCTAAGAACAACGATATCAAGGTTATTGAGTGTAACTTGCGTGCTTCTCGTTCATTCCCATTTGTATCAAAGGTTATCAAGCGTAACTTCATAGAGACCGCCACCCGCATAATGTTAGGTGCTGATTACACCAAACCTGATTCATCAGTATTTGACATAGAGCACATAGGTGTCAAGGCATCTCAGTTCTCATTCGCTCGTCTGCATAACGCAGACCCAATCCTTGGTGTTGACATGGCTTCAACAGGTGAGGTTGGCTGTATAGGTGATGACTTCAATGAGGCTCTGCTCAAGTCACTTATCTCTGTAGGCTTCAATATTCCTAAGAAGAGCATAATGGTATCTTCAGGTGAGGCTAAGAGCAAGGTTGAGCTGCTTGAGCCATGCAAGACACTGCAGGCTAACGGTTATGACATCTACGCCACAGAGGGCACATGCAAGTTCCTTGAGGAGAACGGCGTAAAGGCAACTGTTGTAGGCTGGCCTGATGAGCCTTCAGAACTCCAGATTATGGATATGATGGCAGAGAAGCGCTTTGATTTGGTAATCAACATACCTAAGAACCATACTAAGCGTGAGCTTACAAACGGTTATAAGATACGTCGTGGCGCAATAGACCACAACATACCTCTTATGACCAATGCACGCCTTGCAAGCGCCTTTATTCACGCATTCTGCTCAATGAAGCAGGAGGATATCCAGATAAAAGACTGGGCTAGCTACTTTAAGGCATAGCACGTCATGCTGAGCATTATATTGTGTACAAAATTGCAATTTTAAGAGTTTTTAAGATTGTAAATTTTGTACACAATATTTTTTTTATTATCTTTGTTCTGTCTATTGTGCAATAGTGTATTGATTTTATGCGATGTGTATTAAACTTTATTGCTGCATTGTAGTCAAACAGACGAAACAAACCTTAAAAAACACCATAATATGAAGAAACTTATTTACGCTTTAATGGCGTTGGTGGCATTCCCAATCCTGTCTTATGCCGCTCCTGGTGATTTGGTGACTAATCCTGAGAAGGCATCTGCCAATGGTGAAATCACCCTTGTGTACACACCCCTTCCAAGTGAGTCTTGGATGAAAACACAGTCTACATACATTTACGTATGCCTTGAATTTAACGATAATGGTGAGTGTGAGAAAGAGAAGGCTCCATGTTCACAGTGTAATATGCCTATGTACAGATTGGTGCCTCAGAACAACGGCACACTCACATATTCAATCTCTGATCTTAAGAGCTACTTCAAAATCTCCGATACAGAGCTTGATATGGTTACAGGTATGTTTGTTATCCTTAAGAATGAGGAATTCCAGACAACTGATAAATATGTAAAACTTTATACTAAGAAGACAAAGTCTGAGAAGTTCACTGGCACCGTTACATTCTCTGTTACAGTTCCTGCTGGTACATCATCAGTTTATGTAACTGGTACATTTGGTCCTGAGGGCTCTGATGACTACTGGAAACACTGTGATCCTAAGCACCAGCTCAAGAAGATTTCTGACACCAAGTTTGAGGGCACTATAAGTGGTGTTCCTGCTGACCTTCAGTACCTCTATGTATGGGGTCCACGTAATGACCAGTCAGAGTTCCGTCTTGGTCACCGTCCACTTGGTGCTAGAAATAGAGTTAATGACATTGTAGAGTACTGGGGTGACATGACACTCACAGTTACTGTACCAAAAGGCACTCGTGAGATGTTTGTTTCAGGTACATTCAACAACTGGGGCTTCAGCCGCATGACAGATGCCGGTAACAATGTTTGGACATTCCATGTATCTCCTAATATGCTCAAGGGTTCTGAGACTGTAGAGTATAAGTACTACTACAAGAATGACAAGGGCGCTGTAGAGCCAGGCAAGAACCGCCGTGCTACATTTGAGGGCTTCTCAGTTCAATATGATGAGATAAAGGCTTGGAGATAAAATTACACAAACGTTTTTAATGTTAAAATATTGCCCGTTTTGTTAAAAAGCGGGCAATATTTTTTTTATTTTGTAATAATTTTGTTACATTTGTGGTTGTAAATATGTGTAAAACCTTAAAAACTATAATATTAACCCTTTAAAAACTTATTTTATTTATGAAAAAACTTTTACTTCTTGCCGTAAGTATGTTGCTTACAAGTTCTCTGTTTGCTCAGTACTACATTGCCGGTGATGGTAGTGATACTAACGGTTGGTGCTGCGGTTTGTCTTGGAAAGAGGCAGGTTGCTTGCTTGATGGTTCTGGCAATTCAAAGTCTTTTAGCCTTCAGCCTGGTACATTTAACTTTAAGGTTACTGATGGCACCTGGACTAATAACTGGGGCTTTTACAATTTAAGCACTGCTAGTACACCTGGTACCGTAGATGGCGGTGGTGGTAATGTTCAGTTTACACTTGCTGTTGCTGCTACTGTTACAGTATCTTTTGATGAGAATGCAAAAGAGATTACAGTTACCTCAACACAACCTTTTGGTCCGCTGACTATCACATCTTGGACACTTGCTGGTGAAGCTGCTATTACTGGTATAGAATGGGATCCTTCTGCAACTGAGAATGACCTTTCTTTTGTAGGTGGAGTTTACCAAATTACTAAGACTGGTTTGGTTATTGCTGAGGCGGGTACCTATCATTATAAGTTTGCGGCTAACCATGCATGGAGTATCAAGGAGATTCCTTCTGGCAATGCTGATCTTGAAATAGAGGCTCCTGGTACATACAAGATTGAATACTTCCTTAATCCTACTACAGAAGATTACGATGCCATTGCTACTCTTATGACTAATGCAGATGAGGCTCAGGCAGATGCTCCTGAGGTTGTAGGTGTATTCAACCTGATTGGCCAGCCAATTTCTGCTGAGACCCCAGGTCTTAAGATATTCGTTTACTCTGATGGTACAACAGAGAAGAAGTTGGAGTTTTAATTATATATTTTTATAGAAAATCAAGGCGGTCTGGAAACAGACCGCCTTTTTTGATTGTGATTTCTTTGCGTTTTCATTAAAAACTAACTATCTTTGTATAATGCAGTGCTTCAAAATAGCGGAATTCCCGTTTGCGGTTTGCTCTAAGAGAGACGTGACGGCTGTGCTTCAAAATCTTACGCCGTTTGTGTGTGATGAATTGGAGGAGCGGAATCTGCTGTTTACAGTGACGCTTGACAGTGAGGTGAGCGGTAGCCGCACTGTGATATATCAGTCTGATGAGTTTGATTTTACCATAGGCAGGGCAGGAGAACTTTATAGCATTGAGTTCATTGATATGGGGAGCGGAACACGCTACATTATGGAGTTTGGCTCAGATTTTAAGGCTTTCAGGTGCAATATGCCCTCTGACGCTCTTTCACCTGTGCTTGACAATATGCTTATGCTTGCCTACACATTTGCTATAAGTGGCAGTGAGGCGCTGCTAATTCACTCATCGGTGGTGGTAGTGGAGAACAAAGCTTATATGTTCCTAGGCAAGAGCGGCACGGGCAAGAGTACTCATGCGGGGCTGTGGCTGAAGAATATTGAGGGGGCGGTGCATCTTAATGATGATAACCCTGTGCTGAAGTTTAAGGATGGCAAGGCTTATGCGTGTGGCACGGCATGGAGCGGCAAGGGTAGGATTTTCAAGAATGATATGTATGAGGTGGGTGGAATTGTAAGGCTTGCGCAGGCTCCGTATAACAGAATGGAGCGCAGGAGCGGTGCTAAGGCGTTTGCTCTTGTCTACACATCGTGTTCAAAGCTGCCTTGGAGTGAGCAGTGCATGGCCTCTGTATGCTCCACGCTTGGCAAGATTGTGGCTGTGGCGCCTGTATATTACCTGGAGTGCCTGCCAGATGACGCGGCGGCTCTTCTATCTTATAATACTATGAAATAAATTATGATAGTTCCCAATGACATTCTATTCTCTAACGTAAGAGAGTATATTAAAGCGGGCAAGGAGGTAATGGTTACCGCCAAAGGCAACAGTATGCTCCCGTTCATACGCACCGGCGATGTGGTCACGCTCTGCAAGGCTCACCGTCTGCGCACAGGCATGGTGGTTCTGGTAGAGCCGTCAGATGGCGTGTATATTCTGCATCGTATCGTTAAACTGAATGAGCAGGACATGGTTCTCTACGGCGATGGCAACCTCGGCACTAAGGAGGTTGTGCCTTACACAAGTGTGGTGGCGGTGGTGAAATCTGTGCATCGGGGTGGAAAACAGATATTCTATGGCTCATGGAACTGGAAGCTCAGGAACTTTTTTTGGCCTAAAAACAAGTTTTTGAGAAAATATAGCCTTAAAATTTATAGGAAAACTCAGAAAAAGAGTTAAATTTGTATTTCAATATTAACCCAAAATTAAAAAATCATTATGGAAAAGCCGTATGTAGTGGGCATCGATATAGGTGGCCAGACCGCAAAAATCGGGCTTGTAGATGCCCGTGGTAATGTTCTTGTTCAAACTGCTATTAAGAGCAATGACACTGAAGATTACAAGGCGTTCATTAAAACTCTGTGTGACGCTGTTATTCGTCTTATTGGCAAGGAGTATTCTCTTAGTGAAATCAGGGGCATAGGTGTGGGCGCGCCTAACGCAAACTACTATAAAGGAACCATTGAGGGCGCTGTAAACCTTACATGGGGTGGCGCTAACCAGGTTATTCCTTTCTCTGAGTATATGAGCAAGACTATCGGTCTGCCTGTTAAACTTACCAACGATGCTAACGCTGCTGCTCTTGGTGAGATGACATACGGTGTGGCTCGTGGTATGAAGGATTTTATAATGATTACTCTTGGAACCGGTGTTGGTTCTGGTATCATTGTGAACGGTAACCTTCTCTACGGTCACGATTCAAACGCTGGTGAACTTGGCCACGTAACTATGGTCCGTCAGAACGGACGTCTTTGCGGTTGCGGCAAGGCTGGCTGTCTGGAGGCATACTGCTCTGCAACTGGTGTGGCTCGTACAGCTCGTGAAATGCTTGAGGCTACTGACCGTAAGAGCGTACTGCGTAACCTGCCACCAGAGACCATCACATCAAAGGATGTGTTTGAGGCTGCTGTTGAGGGCGACGCTCTTGCAAAAGATATTTTTGAGTTCACAGGCAATATGCTTGGTGCTGCTCTTGCTGACTTTGTGGTATTCTCATCACCTGAGGCTATAGTTCTCTTTGGCGGTCTTACCCGCAGTGGTGATTTGCTTATGAAACCAGTGGTTGAGAGCTTGAACAAGAATGTAATGCCTCGCTGGAAAAATAAGATTAAGGTTCTATTCTCTCAGCTCAAGGAGTCAGATGCCGCCATTCTTGGCGCCAGCGCACTGGCTTGGGAGCTTGGTAGTGAAGGGTGATATTTTTATTGTGAGCCTATGGGGGGTCGAACCCCAATCGAAGGAACCGGAATCCTTTATTCTATCCATTGAACTATAGGCCCTTAAAAATCTGAGAACTATATGTTCTCAGATTTTTTTATGTATATTGCCTGACGGCAATGAATGAATTTAAACATTATAGTAAAGTAATCCCTGCCTCTTTGCAGCGTGCCCGCATATCCTCACTCCAGATGCTTGACTGGATTTCTCCTACGTGAGCGCGGTGGAGCAGGAACATGCAGAGACGTGACTGGCCAATACCGCCGCCTATTGACAGTGGCAGTGTGCCGTCCATAAGACGCTTGTGGTAGTAGAACTCCAGACGACTCTCCTGGTTGGTGAGCTTGAGCTGGCGCAGCAGCGCCTCTTTGTTTACACGTATACCCATGCTTGAGAGCTCGAGCGCCTGGTTAAGTACAGGATTCCAAACCATGATATCGCCGTTGAGACCCTTGAACCCAAGAGAGTTAGGCGTGGTCCAGTCATCATAATCAGGAGCACGGCCGTCATGCTTCTCACCATTAGAGAGCTCGCCGCCGATACCCATAATGAATACGGCTCCGTATTTCTTGGCAATAAGGCTTTCACGCTCCTTGACGGTTTTGTCTGGGTAGAGGTCAAGCAGCTCCTGTGAACTGATAAAGTGAACGGTCTTCTTAAGGAACTCTATGTTGTAGTCATTCTCATCTATAACCATTTCCCAGTCCCACTGGTCAACGTATAGAGAATGTATGTTGTCAAGCTCCTCATCGGCGCGAATGGCGTTCATATCAGTGTAAAGGCCGTAGTGGCGCTCAATCTTGTAGTCAGCAAGCATCATGCGTTTCCACTTGGCAAGAGAGTGAACCACTTCCGCCTCCGCCTCGTTCATATCCTTAATGTGGAATGTTACAGGGCGCTCAATGCCGTTAAGGTCATCATTTATACCCATGCCCTTTAATACAAACAGCGGTGCGGTTACTCTGCGCAGTCTAAGCTCCGATGCAAAGTCCTGCTGGAAAAAATCCTTTAGATATTTAATAGCAAACTCAGTCTGCTTCAAATCCAGAATCGGATCGTAATTTTTGGGAATAATTAAAGCCATATTGTATTAGTTAAAATTTGTAAGTTGAATGGAATATCTGTTACATAAATAAGCGTCTCCACCCGCGGAGACGTATAGCGGGAGGGACCCATAGGGTCACAGACCCGTATGGGAGGGCCGAAGCCCCCTCACAGAGGGGCTGAGTCTTATGATGTAACAGATATTCCATTTAATTAAGTAATTTAATTATTTCCGCCCCAAGCGCCTCTGCCTTCTCCATTGTGGAGGCCTCAGAGTAGATGCGGATGATAGGCTCAGTGTTTGACTTACGCAGATGAACCCAGCCGTCAGCAAAGTCAATCTTAACGCCGTCAATATCGTTGATATTCTCGTTTTTGTAAATCTCCTTCACCTTTGCAAGGATAGCATCAACATCAGTGCCAGGCTGCAAATCCACGCGGTTCTTGGCAATGAAGTAGGGTGGATATGTGGCGCGTAGCTCAGATACCTTCATCTTCTTGTGTGCCAGGTGGCTCAGGAAGAGAGCTATGCCCACAAGAGCGTCACGGCCGTAGTGGCTTTCAGGGTAGATGACACCGCCGTTGCCCTCGCCGCCTATAACAGCGTTAGTCTCCTTCATCTTGGTAACCACGTTAACCTCACCAACAGCAGCCGCATTGTACTCTCCGCCATGGGCAAGTGTGACATCACGCAGCGCGCGTGTGGAACTAAGATTTGAGACAGTGTTGCCAGGAGTGTGGCTCAATACGTAATCAGCCACAGTTACAAGAGTGTACTCCTCACCGTACATGCGTCCGTCCTCACAAATCATGGCAAGACGGTCAACATCGGGGTCAACAACAAACGCTACATCATAGCCGCCGCCTTTCATAAGGTTCATAATATCACCAAGGTTCTTTTCAAGCGGTTCAGGATTGTGCTGGAAATCACCAGTAGGCTCGCCGTAGAGAGTCTTAACTGTCTTAACACCAAGACGCTCAAGCAGTTTAGGCAGGATAATGCCACCCACTGAGTTCACAGTGTCAAGAGCCACCTTGAAGTTTGCGTTTTTGATAGCCTCTGCATCCACAAGTTTGAGAGAGAGCACGTTATCTATGTGGCGGTCTGTATAGTCTTTTTCTGTAACCTTGCCAAGCTCAGTAACCTCTGCAAAGGTGAACTCCTCAGCCTCTGCAATTCTGAGTACCTCCTCACCTTCAGCTTTGTTGAGGAACTCACCGTTCTCATTAAGGAGCTTCAGGGCGTTCCACTGCTTAGGGTTGTGGCTTGCTGTTAGGATAATGCCACCGGCGGCACCCTCCATGGTAACAGCCAACTCAGTGGTTGGAGTGGTGGCCAGGCCTATGTCTGTTACGTCAAAACCCATTGACTGCAGTGTGCCAACCACAAGTTTCTGCACCATTGAGCCAGACATACGGGCGTCACGTCCCACAACTATTGTGTTAGAGCCGTTCTTTGATATCTTGCGTATCAGGGTGGAGTAGGCTGCTGTGAATTTTACAATGTCAACAGGGCTTAGGCCGTCACCCACGTTCCCGCCTATAGTGCCTCTTATTCCTGAAATTGATTTTATTAATGACATTATGTTAAAAGTTTTTAGTTGTTACTTACTGTGAAACTCACCACATTTACTTTCTGTGCGTAGACTTCTTTCTGCTGATTCTCCGTGCCAATGGTGGACTCTATAATCATCTCACACTCACCATCATGGCGCATGAAAGGAATTGCGTCATTCCAGCCTATGCAAGGAGCGGTACCGTTCTTTGTGTAAACAAAGTATTCACCCTCACGAGACTTCAGATTGTCAAATACCGGAGTCTGATCATTAGGAAGGTCATACATTATGTAACGCATGACAAGGGTCTTGCCTGTGGTGGCAACAGCCTTTTTACGGTCTCTTTTTGTTATACGCACGTATGCGCCTCTATAGGTCTTGAAATAGAAATTCTCAGGCCATGGAGCCTGCAGTGTGTCACAAAGAAGAGAGTCTGTGGATACCTGTATGTTATGGTCCTTCAGGTAATTTGAAATCACCGCCTTCTCCTCCTTTCTCTTCTTAGCGTAGGAGTTCACCTTACATGATGTAAGCAACGATGAAAGCATGAATGCTGAAATCAGCACCCCTACTATTAATATGATTTTTGACTGTTTCATTCTACTGATAATATTTTAAAGCGGTATAAGATGGGTGTTCTTGGTGGTACGCAGCCTCGGTCACCAGCTACACCGTGAGCCAGGTTGTAGGGTAGTATGAGCTCCGCCTCATCACCCAAATGCATACCTGCAACCGCTATGTCAAGTCCTTTTTCAACCTCCCGCTTGCCGACTCTGAATCTGCGGATTTCTCCGTCAGTACTCTGGTAGCATATAGTGCCGTCAAGCAGTTCAAGACTGTACGCTATAGCCACATTGCTGCCTTCAGTAATCTCATCACCACTATCAGGCCCTTCAAGTACAAGCCTTATCCAGTAGCCGTCATCAGTGCGGGTGAAGAGTTCACCATGAGTCTTTACACTGTCAAGGAAGGCGTCTATCTCCCTACGCTCATCTTCAAGACAAAGCTTGTTATAGGCAATGAGATCCTGCGCCGTCTGGTCTGTATCTTCAGTGTTTGACGGAATCTGAGGTTTAATGCGGTTACAGCTGCAAAAAACAGCCATAACCGTAACCATTACTCCAATCAGCAGGCGGCTTTGCATATAAACATTACCTGATGTTTGCAATGCTCATTATATCACCAAAAACACCGGCGGCTGTTACGCTTGCGCCAGCACCGTAGCCCTTGATAATCATTGGGTCATTAAAGTAACGCTCAGTCTGAATCATTACTATGTTGTTGCTGCCCTCAAGATCATAGAACGGATGGCTTGCGTCAATGGCCTGCAGGCCTACAGAGCACTCGCCCTCCTTCATTGTGGCTACAAAACGGTATTTCTTATGCTCTTTCTCCAGCTCCTGACGTTTCTTCTCAAACTCCTCGTCAAGCTCTGGTATGTTCTTCCAGAAATCCTCAAGTGTGCCCTCAAAGTACTTGTCTGGCACAAAGAGGTTCTTCTTAACATCGGCCTGCTCCACAGCGTAGCCGCTCTCACGGGCCAGGATAACCAGCTTACGTATAACGTCTGTTCCGCTAAGGTCAATTCTTGGGTCTGGCTCAGAGAAACGTGCCTCCTTGGCCATCTGAATTGATTTTGAGAAAGAGATATCCTTGCTGATGGTGTTGAATATAAAGTTGAGAGTGCCTGAAAGCACAGCCTCAATTTTTAATATGCGGTCACCACTGTTTATAAGGCTGTTCATAGTGTTAATGATAGGCAGACCAGCACCCACATTGGTCTCAAACAGATATTTGATACCTTTCTTGCGGGCGGTGCTCTTCAGGTTCTCATATATGCTGTAAGGGCCTGAAGCAGCTATCTTGTTGGCAGCCACAATAGATACGTTATGGTTAAGAAGGTCTGTGTAGAGTGATGCTATAGCAGCGCTTGCCGTACAGTCTACAAACACAGAGTTGAAGAGGTTCATATCAATAATGGTCTGCTTAATCTCCTCCGGAGTGGTAGGGCGTCCGTTAGCCTTAACCTCCTCCTTATAGTTCTTAAGGTCAATTCCGTCTGCATTGAAAATGGAACCGTTGATGTCTGTGATACCAACCACGTTAAGTTTCACACTGTTCTGCTTGAGTATCTTTTCTTGCTGATGCTCTATCTGCTCAAGCAGGCTGCCACCCACGGTGCCTGTCCCCACTTGGAAGATGTTCAATACCTGGTAATCTGCCAGGAAGAATGAATCATGTAACACGTTTAATGCTTTTTTAAGATATTTCTGAGTAATTACAAACGATATGTTAGTCTCTGAGGCTCCCTGTGCGCAGGCAATGATGTTTACGCCGCTACGGCCCAGAGTGTCAAACAGTTTGCCGGCCAGACCAGTGTTGAAGCGCATGTTCTCACCCACAATGGCCACTGTGGCAAGGTTCTTCTGAGGTGTTATAGACCAAATCTCACCTCTCTCAAGCTCTGCGCTGAACTCCTTGCTGAGGGCCTTGATGGCAGCCTCTGCCTCTGCGTTCTGAATGGCAAAGGTGGTGGAGTTCTCAGATGACGCCTGAGATATGAGGAACACGCTGATGCCCTCATCGGCGAGAGCCTTGAAGGTACGTGAGCTAATGCCAAGCACGCCCACCATACCCATGCCCTGCAGAGTTATAAGGCAAGTGTCATTTATAGATGAGATGCCCTTAACGGTTCTGCCTTCAGGGTTCTTTATATTTGAAATTCTTGTGCCACGGCATGTATGATTGTTTGTATTCTTAATAAATATAGGAATATTACGCTCATACACAGGATATATGGTAGGAGGGTAGAGCACCTTGGCGCCAAAGTTTGAAAGCTCCATAGCCTCAATGTATGAGAGCTCGTCAATTACGTAGGCGTTGTTTACAAGACGTGGGTCAGCGGTCATAAAGCCGTCCACGTCTGTCCAAATCTCAAGCGCCTCCGCATCAAGCGCACCGGCAAGGATAGCTGCTGTGTAGTCTGAACCGCCACGGCCAAGGTTTGTGGTCTCACCAGTTGTGCTGTCAGATGAGATGAACCCGCCCATGATGCTAACCTTTGGCAGTGTCTCAAACTCTGCCGCTATGTTACGGTAGGTAACAGGCTTGTCAAGGATGTTCTTCTTGTGGTACTTCTTTGTCTTAATGATGTTTATAGAGTTGAAGTGCTTGGCTCCCAGTACAAACGCTATGAAAGATGAGCTCATCTTCTCACCATAGCTGACAATTGTATTGAGCTTGTCTTCTGTAAGCGCATGCGCACTGAACACCTCATCATAGAGTGAGCTCAGTTCTGCAAACAGTTTTTGCAGGCCGGCTGTGGCCTCGGCGATGTCTTGCTCCGGAACGGTTTCTCTCACTGTGGTAAGATGACGTTCTGTTATCTCATTGAACATGGTGGTGTAGGCATTGTCGCCCTTAGCCGCTGTGTTTGCTGTGGCTATGAGCTTGTCTGTTATGCCGCTCATGGCGGACACTACCACTATGGCTTCTGTGCCTGTGCTCTCTACAATCTCCTTAACTTTCAGAATGTTGTCAGCGCTGCCAACAGACGTTCCTCCAAACTTCAATACTTTCATATTTCAATTTTCAAATTTTTTAGCCGATGATTTCGTCGCAGTGCTGCAAATCTTTTGTGCGGATGATGACTTTTGGAGTGTCAACATCGTGGAATGCATAGATGTACTCCATTGAGATATCGTTGTCTGCGAGCTTCTTGAATATCTTTGAAATGGAACCTACTTCATCAGGGCTTGCAACTGAAACAACTTTGTTCTTGTATACATTAACGCCTGCCTCTTTCAGTATATTGTAACCAAGCTCGGTGTCTGAAAGAATCATTCTCAGAATACCAAAGTCTGAACCGTCCTCAAGGGTGAAGGTCTTAATGTTTATACCGGCGGCGGCAAGCATTGATGTTACTCGGCCTACGCTGCCTGCTTTGTTCTCAAGGAATACTGAAATCTGATCTATAATCATAATATTACGTTTTTACGGGTTTTACTTATCTTTCACATTTATTATTAGCCTCAAATATGGCAAGGCGTTTGTCAAGCTCTTCATACTGGTGGTCCTCAATGAATGAGGTGCAGGCACGCAGACCTTTCTGGTCACTGCCTGTGGTTGATAGTGATATGGCTGACACACCGTAGTACATAAGCTCTTTGGCAAGCAGACCTGACGGCCAGCCCATATAGCCAATGGTGAAGTAGAAGCCGTCCGCCACATCGGTGTCCATATCTCTGTCATACACAATGTTGAACTTGTGCTTCTGGAATATCTCTTTCAGCTTGTGGGCGCGCTCTCCGTACACTCTCACCTCATCAAGGAAGTTATAGGTGCCGTCATTTGCCGCCTTGAGCATGGCTGCCATTGCAAACTGTGCGCTGTGGCTTGTGCCGCTTGAGAGGGCATAAAGTACGCGATGTACAAACACTGTACCAAATGTGCCGCCGCCATAACGTTTTGTGAGGCCTGGGTATGCACGGTGATAGAGCTTGTCCATCATGCAGACCACGCCTATACGCTCTCCTGCGTAGCTGAACGCCTTTGAGCCGCTTATCAGCATTGCACAGTTGTCTGTGTAGTGTGATATTGACGGCTGGTAAGGTGGCACGCCAGGTTTGCCCAGATCCTTGCGGAAGTCCATGGCAAAGTAGGCCAGATCCTCAAACACTATGGTGTCATACTTGTTTGCAAGGTCTGCTATTATGCGCAGCTCCTCATCTCTGAGGCATACCCATGACGGGTTGTTAGGGTTGCTGTATACAATAGCGGCTATATTACCTTTCTTAAGGTAGCCCTCAAGTTTGTCTCTCAGTTTCTCTCCACGGAAATGGTAGACGTCAAAGGTCTCATACTTGGCTCCCATTACCACAAGCTGCTGCTTCTGCACTGGGAATCCAGGGTCTATGAAGAGTATGGTGTCACGCCCCTCAACGCACTGTGTGGCGGTAAGGAATGAGGCGTATGTGCCTTGCATTGAGCCTGTTACTGGCACGCAGCTCTCTGGGCTGACATCGGTGTTAATGAACATCTTGACAAAACGGGCTGCCTCCTGCTTAAGTTCAGGTATACCGTTAATATCAGGGTAGAGGCGGGCGATGCCGTTCTTGAGAGCGTTTATCTGAGCCTCCACGCCAACCTTTGACGGTGGCAGGCCTGGCACTCCCATCTCCATCTTTATGAACTCCACGCCGGACTTCTTCTCTGCAATGGCGGCTATTGCCTTGACCTCACGGATAGTGGCTTTGCCAAAATCTTTTATGCCAAGCTCTTCAATGGCGCTATCAATTATTTCTCTTTCTATAGGGGTTTTCATAATTATTTAGTTGACAGTTGACAGTTGACAGTTGATAGTTGACAGTTAATTTTTCAACTTTCAATTATTTATTGTAACAAGCAAATATCTCATCTGTTCTCTTTGCGTCTGGTTTTTGTGTGAATGCGCTAACAAGCGGCACTATTATGAATCCGCCTACCATTGCTATAACACCACAGTTGATTGGTGACTGCATGATGGCAGGGAAATATGGACGTATCAGCATGTTTGCTATCATAAGCACTGTTCCAAATATAAAGCAGGCCCAGCATGAAGCCTCAGTAACCCACTTGCAATAGAGTGAGTAGAGGAACGGTGCAAGGAACGCACCAGCCATGGCGCCCCAAGACACACCCATAAGCTGTGCTATGAATGTAACGGAGCTGCTGTACTGTATAAGGGCTATAACGGCGCTTATGGCAATGAACACCACTATAAATACGCGTATGCAGCGCACCTGCTTCTTCTCACTCATATTCTTAATGAAGTTGTCCTTCAAAAAGTCAATGGTGAGTGTGGAGGCTGACGTAATTACCAGTGATGACAGGGTGCTCATACTTGCTGAGAGCACTAAGATAACCACCAGACCTATAAGAATAGGTGAGAGGGTGGAGAGCATCTCAGGAACTATGGCGTCATAGATAATCTTTCCATCGGCGTTATAAATGGCTGGAGAGTCAAACAGACGGCCAAAACCGCCAAGGAAGTAGCATCCGCCCGCCACAATTAAGGCAAATATTGTGGAAACCACTGTGCCTTTCAGGATGGCCTTCTCATCACGGATGGCGTAGAACTTCTGTACCATCTGAGGCAGACCCCATGTACCCAGCGATGTCAGCAGCACCACAAATATCAGGCCTACCACATCGGGACCCCATACAGAGGCAAAATCACCTTGCTGAACACCCATGGCAGGGTCTGAGATAAGGCTCATCTTGTTCACAGCCTCCATCAGTCCGCCCTGTGTCTTGAGCACAGCCACTATAACGGTAACAATGCCGAACAGCATTATTATACCTTGTATAAAGTCATTTATCGCCGTGGCCATGTAACCGCCCGCTATCACGTATATGGCAGTGAGCACCGCCATAAGAATGATACACGCAGAGTAGTCTATATTGAAAGCCATGCCAAAGAGACGTGACAGACCGTTATAGAGTGACGCTGTGTAAGGTATCATGAACACAAAGATTATCACTGAGGCGCAAACCTTGAGTGACGCGCTGTCAAACCTGCGGCCAAAGAACTCAGGCATGGTGGATGAATCAAGGTGCTGGCTCATTATACGCGTTCGCTTGCCAAGTATAATCCAAGCAAGCAGGGAGCCTATAATGGCGTTGCCTATGCCAATCCACGATGCGGAAAGTCCGTAGCGCCAGCCAAACTGGCCTGCGTAACCCACAAAAATCACCGCTGAGAAGTAGGAGGTGCCGTAGGCAAAGGCGGTGAGCCAAGGACCCACGCTGCGCCCGCCAAGCACAAAACCGCTCACGTCAGTGGAGTGCTTGCGGCAGTAGAATCCTATACCCAGCAGGATTGCGAAATAAATTATTAGTACAGCTAATTTCATATTAGTTGACAGTTGATAGTTGATAGTTGACAGTTGATAACTTTAAAAAAGTTTTCTAAGGTCTTTAACTCTAACTGCTTTTCCTCCCTCTGCTGAAGGAAGTGAGCCCTTAGGTACAAGCTTAACCTTAGGAGTGATAAGTATCTCATCCTTAAGCTGGTGGGTGATAGCCTTAATCAGTTCCTTCAGGTCTGTAACATTATCAGCAAACAGCTCTCCAAGTTCAACCTCCACTGTCATCTCATCATTGTTGTCAACGGTCTCAAGAGTTATGAGGAAGTTGCTGCCAAGCTCCTTGAAGCCCATGAGAATCTTCTCAATCTGGATAGGGAAGATGTTCACACCCTTAAGAATCATCATATCATCACTACGTCCTTGGAAACGGGCCAGGCGGCGATGTGTACGTCCGCAAGGGCAGTCACCTTTTATAATGCGTGTAAGGTCACGGGTGCGGTAACGTATCAGCGGCATAGCCTCACGGTTAAGAGTTGTGAGAACAAGCTCGCCAATCTCACCATCAGGAACCGGCTTGAGAGTAACTGGGTCCACAATCTCCACAATCACGTTATCCTCCCAGATGTGCATACCGTTCTGCTCCTTGCACTCAAATGCCACACCAGGGCCGCACATCTCACTCATACCAAATGAGTTATAAGCCTTAACGCCAAGCATCTCCTCAATTCTCTTACGCTGCTCCTCAGTGTGAGGCTCTGCGCCTATGGCAAATATCTTCAGTTTCAAATCCTTGCGCGGGTCAATTCCCTCCTCAGCCATAACCTCTGCAAGACGTGTGGCGTATGAAGGAATAATGTGAACCACGGTGGTGCCAAAATCTTTCATGAACTTAATCTGGCGTTTGCTGTTACCTGCAGCTGCAGGCACTGTGAGACATCCAAGCTTCTCAGCACCGTACTGGAAACCGAGACCACCTGTAAACATACCGTAACCTGAAGTGTTCTGGAATACGTCAGTGTCACGCACACCCACCATATAGAGGTTACGTGCAACCAGCTCAGCCCACGCATCAAGGTCATTCTTGCTGTGAAGAACCACTGTAGGGTTACCTGTGGTGCCGCTTGAAGAGTGTACTCTCACACAATCTTTCAGTGGTATTGCAGCCATGCCAAAAGGGTAGTTGCTGCGCAAATCATCCTTTGTGGTGAACGGTAGTTTTGTAATGTCATCTATGCTTCTGATATCAGAGGCGGCTATGCCTTTCTCTTTGAACGCCTTCTGATAGAACGGAACGTTCAATGCTCTGAGAATGGTCTTTTTCAAACGCTCATACTGTAATTTTCTAAGCTCCTCCCTGCTAATTGTTTCAACGGGATTAAAAAATTGATTTTTGTCCATTGGTTTTTGATTTTGTCAGTCCGCTATAAGGGTATTATAATTAGGGTGCAAAAATACAAAAAATGTTTGTACTATGGCAATAAAATCCTAAATAATTGTTATCTTTGCATTTCGTAGTTTTTAAAGAATCATGGAAGAATCAAAGGAAAAAGAGTTGTCACTCTCTGAAATTGTAGAGCAGCTGAAAGAGGCTGCAAGCAGTGATGTTACAAGAGAAAAGATTGCACAAATCAAGTCAAACTTCTACAAGCGTCAGGCCGCCATACTTGAGCAGATGAAACAGGCTTGGGTAGAGCAGGGTAATGATATAAAAGATTTTACCCACACATTTGCAGAAGAAGCTGAGTTCAAGCAGGTTCTACAAGCTTATAAGCAGAAGAGGGCGGAGGAGTTGCAGAAAATTGCAGAACTGCAGCAGAAAGCGTATGACGCCAAGAAGAACATAGTGGAACGCCTGGAGGCGCTTATCGGCGGCAATGATGACGTGGATAAGATCTATGCAGAGGTGCGCAAACTGCAGACTGAGTGGAACAACGCAGGAGAGGTTATCCAGAACAAATACGGAGAGATAGTAAAGAAGTATCAGGCTCTTATGACCCAGTTCTATGATGATGTAAGAATCAGCAATGAGCTGCGTGACTATGACTTCAAGAAGAACCTGGAGATAAAGACCCAGCTCTGTGAAGAGGCAGAGAAACTTGCCGCGTCAGATAATCTTAACGAGGCATTCCAGGCGCTTCAGAAGCTGCACTCCACATGGCGTGAGACCGGCCCTGTGGCTAAAGAGTACAGAGAAGAGCTGTGGAACAGATTCAAAACTGCGAGTGACACCATAAATCATAAACACGCTGATTTCTATCAGGCCAAGAAGACAGAGGAGGAGGCAAACCTTGCCAAGAAGACAGAACTCTGTGAGAGCGTTGAGGCTATTGAGTACCAGGATGTTAAATCATACAAGGTATGGGATGAGATATCTCAGAAGGTTATAGCCCTGCAGGAGGAGTGGAAGAAGACAGGCTTTGCACCTAAGAAGGTGAACACCAAGATATATGAGCGTTTCCGCGCCGCCTGCGATGCCATCTTTAAAGCCAAGAGTGACTTCTACAAGAGCACCAAGGAGACCATGGCCGCCAACCTTGAGAAGAAACGCCAGCTTGTGGCCGCCGCAGAGGCCCTCAAAGAGAGCAAGGAGTGGAAGGCGGCATCACAGAAGTTTGTAGAGCTGCAGAATGAGTGGAAGAAGGTAGGCCCTGTATCACGCCGCGCCAGCGAGCAGATATGGAACAACTTCAAGGCAGCGTGTGACTACTTCTTTGAGCAGAAGAAACATGCCACAGAGGGCACCGTTTCACTGTCTAAGGAGAGAGAGAAACTTGTACGTGCATACGATAAGGTGGTTTCAGAACTGACCACCATAGAGAACAATATGGAGTTCCTTAACTTTGATCCTAAGAAGCCAAGCCCGCTTATGAAGCAGATGCAGGCTCAGGTGGAGAAGCTCCGCAAGGACAAAGACAGCCTCAAATCAAAGATTAGGGAAATAGAAAAGAGAATGAGGGATGGAAAATAAGAATTTCAAGCCCAAACGCAGCGAAGATGGCAAAAAGCCAATGCAAAAGCCTATTGTTCGCCGCAAGCCTCCAGTAAAACACGCCACTGACGGCAGTGTGAGGCTTAACCGTTTCCTTGCCAATGCAGGGCTCTGCTCACGCCGTGAGGCAGACACTCTGATACAGGCTGGAGTGGTGCGCATAAACGGCAAGGTGGTTACAGAACTTGGCACCAAGGTGATGCCAGATGACACTGTCTACTTCCATGACCAGCTCATCAAGTCACAAAAGAAAATCTACATACTCCTTAATAAACCAAAGAACTGCGTTACCACAGTGGTTGACCCTCACGGCAGAACCACAGTGCTTGACATTATAGCAGGCGCTTGCAAGGAGCGTGTCTACCCGGTAGGCCGCCTTGACCGCAATACATTGGGAGTGCTTCTTCTCACCAACGATGGGGAGCTTACCACAAAGCTCACACACCCTAAGTATGAGAAGAAAAAGATATATGAGGCCACACTTGACAAGCCTCTCGCCACAGAAGACTATGACAAGATACTCTCAGGCATAATGCTTGAGGACGGCCCTATAAAGGCAGACGCCCTTGAGTATGTGGAGGACACCAAGCGCATGACAGTGGGCATAGAGATTCACTCAGGGCGCAACCGTATAGTACGCCGCATATTTGAGCATCTGGGCTACAAGGTTGAGAAACTTGACCGTGTATATTTTGCAGGACTCACAAAGTACAAACTACCACGCGGACACTGGCGTTTCCTCACAGAAGAGGAGGTGGCCATGCTCAAGATGGGCTCTTATGAATAGTACCTATGGCAGACAAGCAGACTACAAAAGCATTGGTTGTTTTTAGCGGGGGGCAGGACTCCACCACATGCCTTTTCTGGGCATTGGAGAAATTTGATTACGTGGAGGCTGTAACTTTTAACTACGGACAACGTCATATAAGTGAGATTGAGTGCGCCAAGGCCATAGCTAAGGATTTGGGCGTAAAACATCACGTGCTTGATATGTCTCTGCTTGGCCAGCTGGCTCCAAATTCACTTACACGCACTGATATTGAGGTGGATGAGCGCATACCAGACGGCAAGAGCACTCCAAACACATACGTGGAGGGGCGCAATATGCTCTTCCTCACATTTGCCGCCGTGCTTGCAAAAGTAAACGGCATTGACAATCTTGTAACTGGTGTGTGTGAAACAGATTTCAGCGGATACCCTGACTGCCGCGATGTGTTCATAAAGTCACTCAATGTAACCCTCAATCTTGCCATGGATTACAGCTTTAAGATTTACACACCGCTTATGTGGCTCAATAAGGCTGAGACATGGGCGCTGGCAGACAAGATGGGCAAGCTTGATTATGTACGTAATAACACGCTCACATGCTATAACGGCATCAAAGGGGACGGCTGTGGGCACTGCCCGGCTTGCTTCCTGCGACGCAGAGGGCTGGAGGAGTACTTAAAGTTATGATTTTAGGAAATAAGACAGATTACCCAACACAATACGCTCCGGAGGTTCTGGAGGCGTTTGACAACAAGCACCCCGATGTTGACTACTTTGTGAAGTTCAACTGCCCGGAGTTCACATCGCTGTGCCCAATAACATCACAGCCTGATTTTGCAACCATATACATCAGCTATATCCCAGACAAGAAACTGGTGGAGAGCAAGTCACTGAAACTTTACCTCTTCAGCTACCGTAGCAAGGGGGAGTTCCATGAGAACTGCGTGAACACCATTATGAAGGACCTTATAGCGCTGATGGACCCTAAGTACATTGAGGTGTGGGGTAAGTTCATGCCTCGCGGCGGACTGAGCATTGACCCGTACTGCAACTATGGCAAGAAGGGCACCAAATATGAGGCTATGGCTGAGCACAGGCTTATGAACCATGACCTCTATCCAGAGAAAATTGATAACCGTTAAGTGTCACCAATTCTGAATGTTATGTTGAAAAAACTTTTACTTATCTCTCTTATGGCATCAATATCAACTCTTGTAATGGCTCAAACTACAATACTCGGCCTGGAGTTTGGCTCAGACTACGATGTGGTGTTTGACCAGCTCTCTGACCGTTTTGGTAAAAACGCCGTGGTTAAGATTGACGGTGAGCACATCCAGGTGAAGGATATGGTTTACAATGTGAATGACATCAAGATAAACAACATCACCTGCACATTCTCATACATTGATGGAGAGCATCATCTGTGCTCCATAGCCTTTACATCGGAGCCATACGTGCTATCATACGAGTCTGACAAAAGTAAAATAAATGATTTTAACGGCTATGCCGTAAGGGTTAGCAATAAGATAGCTGTGGAGCTGAACAAGAAATACAAGGTGAGCGGGGTGGAGAAACGCATTAACACCGCAAAGCCTTGGACCACTCTCTACCGCTTTAACGTGGATGAAAATGTGTCTGGCGTAATTGCCGCATACTTCAACGCCACCAAGAAACTTATGCTCCAGAACGGCACATCGTTTGCCCGCCTTACCTACACAGACAAGCGCTACGTTAAGAACAAGATAGATGAACTGTAGCTTGCAGCGTTACTGCGTGAGACTTTTATACTCTGATAGCAGATACTCCTTGAGCTGAGGGGTGTCTGTTATTTTTATGTGCTTTAGCAGCCCCATGCAAAAACGGCCTACGCCACGCAGGTCATACACATCGGCGTCAAGGAGCCACTCATCATCAGCGCTCTGGCTCACGCACCTCTGGG
>ONBO01000026.1 GCA_900316125.1 uncultured Bacteroidales bacterium
GGGTTCAAGTCCCGCTTCGGGTACGAAAAACAGTTGATAATGTATCAACTGTTTTTTTTTGTGTGTAATATTCACTGAAAGTACATTGCCTGTTACGTTGCTTGTTGCATCTTAAATATTCTCAGGATAGTTTATTCTTCCCCCTGTAGTTGTCTGTCAGTGCGTGACAATTCGGACAAAGGAGTACAAGGTTCTCCAATCGTTGGTCATCTTTGACAGCATTTATATGATGTAATTCCAGCGCTATGGGTTTACCCATCCATTCCGTGTTTCCACAACACTCACATTTCCTCTCTTTTATACCCTCTTTAAGTAAACGCTCCTTTAGGTGATTTGCGTTTACAAATGGTGAATGTTTTACCAGTATCTCTGAAAGAGGCATTGACTTTTTCAGCGGAGTGAATCTTTCTCCTTGATTCCAACCCTGACCAGTCATGTGTGATGTGTCAAGACCCAGTTCCTCAATCTTACGTTTAACCGTATCATAGTTGCTGCCAGCAACTTTTAAATGCAGTTTCCTTATAACTTGAGCGTATGAGAGGCTGCTTTTTACGGCTTCTATAAACTCATTATCTGTCCAACTTCTTTTTGACATAAGTGACATTAAAGCATCTTTAACATAAGTTTTTCATGAACTTGACTTTGTTTGTGTTAAAATCTAAGTAGAGAACCTCCTTAACACCTTTGTAGGTTATAGGTATCTCACCTCCATGAATTAAACAAAGAATGTCTTCATCACTAAGGTGGTATTTTCTTTTAAGTGTGTCTGTTCTTAAGAATGATACCAGTCCGCTTATCTTATGAATGTAAAAGATGCCTTTATATACACCGTAAGGATTATATATTTCAACAGTGTTTCTTATGATGCCTGTCTTTCTCAGTTCTTCCTTCTCTTCTGGTGAGAAAGAATAATCCATGTAACAGTCTTTTATTACAGGCTCCTTCTGTTCTGCAAAGACCATTCGGGATAATCCTTCATCCACTTTAAATTCCTCGATGCGAATGTCTAGGGCAAGCAGTATGCTGTAAATTAACGGAATTGTTAGTACGTCAAGGTTCCTACAGAGCAGTAGTGAAAGCGTTGCCTGTGATATTCCTGTTTCCTTGGATAGGGAATACGCCGTTATTTTTCTTTTTTTCATTTCACACTCGATTAGGTCTATAAGATGCTCCTGGTACCTCATATAGGCTCGTGTGTATTGTTCTCTGGTATTTAACTGACTGCCCATTGTTATATAATTTAAACGCAAAAGTAAGAATAATCAGTAGAAAGAAAAAATAATTTAAAATTTTTATACTTTAATCAATTAAAGTAAATTTAAAAGTATTACCTTTGCACCGTCTTCGACTACTATGTTCCGTATTAAAGGTAAGCATGGTATGACAAAGGTGGCATATAATTGATTTTGTATATATGCCACTTTATTTGTATCTTTGTAGTGTAAAACTATGGTCGGCGGACCATACTTGAAATATAGATTTTTATATTGAGTTTGTTTTATACTTGGTCATGAAACTTCGACACTTTCAACTGTTCCAAAGTACAAAATTAACCTCAATGCGAGCACATCAATTATATGCGTAGTATGTACGCAGTAATGGTGTGTGATATGCGTGAGCTTACTTTTTGTATGGAACAGGGTAGTCGAAGACCTCATGACTTACAAGAGTATGTTCACGCTTTTTATGTTTAACTAAATAATAATGTCATGAATTCAAAAATTCTAAAAGTTTTAACAGTGTTTATTACTATCGTGGTTTTATCCTCTTGTGGCTCAACAAAGCAAATAGCCCAAACACAGTATTTTAAACTTCCGTACCTTGGATTTGATACAGAGTCTCAGGTTCAGACAAAGTCAGAAATTAGTATTAAGGTGACACGGACTGGCATTGAAAATTCTAAGTTTATTGCAAGAGATAACTACGTTCAAACCATTTCGTATCACTATTATGGAGCATATAACACCTATGTAAGAACAGCTAATGTTAGGGTGGTCCCATACTATAATTGCACAGCTATAGATTTGGAGATAACAAATAACACGGGTCATATTTTGAAATTTGAAAACTCACTATTTGTTTTAGAAACACCAACTGGTCAGTCTGTTTATAGTATCAGCAAAGAAGACATAGAGAATAAGCCGTCTATTTTACCGTATTATGATTATTTGCTTAAGAAATATTCAAACCCCATTGTATCTACATTTGATGCGGCCATTATTAATGTGGTCAGTCATGAAAATATTTTAAGCAAGTCTGATTTTATTTTGCCTGGTAAAACATTAAAAACAGTTGCTCTTTTTCCAGTTGCAAGTGAGGGATTTGATTCTGGAAAACTGATATTCTATGATATACCTGTAAAGACAGATGCAGCAGGAAACACTTCAGAAAAGACAATGTTTGAATTTGACTTTAAGCGAAATATAACATTTGTAAAACTGGTATATAATGAGGCTGAAAAAAAGTATGATAATAAATTTATAAAAATCTCAGAGGAAGAATATAATTTAAATAATAAACAAAATAATAACTAAGACAATGGAAGCAAAGGAATCAATCGAATCAATTGAAACGAACAAGAACCGTTCTTATTTTGATGGTGGTGTGTTAGCCAACCTCGGTTATGGCTTATTATGTTCTGCTATCACAGCTATTACATTTGGAATCTGCTACCCGTGGGCATTTTGCATAAAAAAGGAATGGAGAACAAGACATACTGTAGTTGATGGTCGCAGGCTTGTTTTTGACGGGACAGGTGCACAATTGTTTGGAAACTGGATTAAGTGGCTGCTTCTCATGTTTGTGACTATCGGTATATACTCTTTATGGGTGTCAGTAAAGATGATGCAGTGGGAGGCAAAACATACTCACTTTGTAGAAGACTAATAAAAGGGGCTCTTTTAAGAGCCTCCTTTTATTAATATAACAAAACAGAAATAATAACTTTATGGATGATAAAATTATACTGAGTATGTACCAAGGTGGAATGCACCTTACGATGGAGACAAGCAGGAGAATATTAGAGAAAATGACGGAAATAAGGAAAAGGAATCCACAGCAGTGGGAGAGGAAAGATTTGGATCTGATGGAACAAGCAGAGAAGGATCTCGGAATTATATAGACTTCTACGTGGAAAAGGCTATAGCCTTTGGTGGCCACAACGTGGTGGACAAAAACAAAATCTTGGACATGCTGTTAAGCGGTCCAAGATTCATGGGACGAATACCAAGCGAGCGGAACGGTGCAGTTTCAGGCAATTCATCATCCAGGTATCTTGATGCTTTGACAGGTTCTTTGATGTGGCTGGCGGTGTGCTTGGATTATAGCAGATACAAAAATATTTGGTGCGTTTAGGTTGCATATATAAAGTATTTAGCGTATATTTGCACCATATAAACACCACATTATGTCACAAGTAGCATTTACAGTAAGAATGGACAGTGCCACAAAATCAAAATTTGAGGAACTGTGCGAGAAATTTGGAATGAGCATAACAACCGCAATAAATGTCTTTGCTAAGTCTGTAATACAAACAAGAAGCATTCCGTTTGAAATTAAAGCAGACACACGTCAAGATATTATTGACAAAGGCAAACTGGCGATATTCAAAATGAGAGAATCTGCCCAAAGGAATGGCTTGTCGGATATGACATTGGAGGAAATCAATGAAGAAATTCATTTAAGCAGGGAAGGCAAATGACGTACAAAGCAGTAATAGACACTAATGTCATTATCTCAGCACTCTTAACAGGGAATGCAGATTCCGCAACATTGAAAGTCCTGAATTATGTGGCAGATGGGAAAATTATCCCATTATTAAACGAAGCAATACTTAAAGAGTATTCTGAAGTTCTGCATCGTGCCAAGTTTAAATTTGAAGATACTCATATATCCGATATACTGAATCTTTTTCTGGAAATGGGTGAATGGCCGGAACCCATTAAATCAACTGAGCTTCTTCCAGACCCTAAGGATGTAATCTTCTATGAGATATCACTGTCATCTTCAGAGGCATACCTGGTCACCGGCAATATTAAGCATTTTCCGCTTTCAACCAAAATTGTGACACCAGCTCAAATGGTGCAAATTATTGGATTGACAGAGCGCTAAAGAGAAAACAAATGGAAGAACAAGTTACAGTATGTTTGCATCAAGGTGGAATGCACCTTATGGTAAAGACGAGCAAAGAAGTACTGGAAAAAATGGAGGAGATACGCAAGCAGGATCCAGAACAGTGGGAGATGAAGGATATAAAACTAATGAAACAAGCGAAGAGGGAGGCGCTGATAACGGTGCTGCGGCGTATGTTCCAGCCATTTGACCTCAGGAACTCTTGGTAGCTGTCAACAGTCCAGTTGGCATACTCCTTAAACCCTGTTAGTGCCATAAATTTTGCTACAATACGCTGCCAAATGGTGTTATCGCCGTGTACATAAGTTGGTGCAATCAGTATTCCGCCTGGTTTCAATACACGGCTTATTTCTCTTAATGCCGCAGTTGGATTAAGCATAATGTGGAGGGCATTTGCAATAAGCACTACGTCAAATTGTGATGCTGAGTAAGGCAGTGCAGTCGCATCCGCTTGTGCAAAGTCTAACTTTATGTTCTGGTTTTTCATCTGCTCCCACCTCTTGTCTTTCTTTGCAACTTTCAACATCTGTTCGGCGTAGTCTGTGGCAAGGAATGTATTTGCAACCGATGCGGTGTTGAATGCTATGATACCTGTGGCGGTTGCCAGTTCAAGAACATCTTTACCCTTGATGGTTTCACGCAAAATTATATTAACAACCCTTAATTTACAATCCCATAAGATTGGGATTTAAACACTTATTGTTCTTTTTCAAGTTCCTCCTCCGCCTTGTCCAGCAGGTCTAAATCCTTACTTTTCCACAATTCCGGATTCCGGCTCCTTATCTCAGCCATCTTGTCTAAAACTCTCTGTGTTGTCTCTACCGTAAGGTGCATCCCACCCTGATGCATACTTAATATAATTTGTTCTGGTTCCATTTTAAGCGTTAAAAAAAATTATGCTCTGCAAACATAATGTTTCCAGAGCATAATTCCAAATTTCAACGGAGTGTTTTATCCCAAGAATGAGATAAGAATACCGGCAGCCACGGCACTTCCTATAACGCCAGCCACGTTACTTGACATACAGTAGTTCAGCACGTGGTTCTTTGGGTCATACTTGAGGGCTATGTCATTTGCCACACGTGATGCCATAGGCACGGCGCTAAGACCGGTGGCGCCGATGAGCGGATTAATTTTCTTCTTGCTGAAGAGGTTCATAATCTTAACCAGCATAATACCGCCAAAGATTGAGAACCCGAATGCAAGGAATCCACCAAACACAATTCCTATTGTAGTCCAGTTAAGGAACGCCTCCACAGTCATGGTGGCGCCCACTGAGAGGCCGAGGAATATTGTTGCTGCGTTCATGATACCGTTAGAGGCGGCGTCAAACAGACGTGATGTGTTAGCGCCAATCTCCTTGATAAGGTTACCGAACATAAGCATACCTACAAGAGCCACAGCATCAGGAACTATAATAGCCACGATAGTTGTAACAGCTATAGGGAATACGATTTTCAGAACCTTCATGTTCTTGAACTCCTGCTTGTTAGGGTAGAGCTTGTCCTGCTCCTTCATATTAATCATAAGTTCCTTCTTGGTACAGGTGAGTTTTACCACAAGCGGTATAATCACTGGTACAAGGGCCATGTATGAGTATGCAGCAATGGCTATAGGGCCAAGCAGATGCGGAGCAAGTTTCAGAGTTGTGAATATAGCTGTAGGGCCGTCAGCACCACCAATGATAGCAAGTGAACCAGCCTCCTGCATTGTGAAGAACTGTGATGCCACAAGCAGAACCGCAAAGATACCAAATTGCGCGCCAGCACCAAATATGGCAAGTTTTAGGTTGCGCAACATAGGTCCAAAGTCTGTAAGCGCACCCACACCCATAAAGATGATAGGCGGAAGCAGGCCGGACTTAATAAGAGCGTAGTAGATGTAGTTCATAAGCCCAAGGTCATGTGCAATCTCAGGCAGTGGCATCTCATATACGTTCTTTGCTACCATTACGCCGTCCTTCATATAGTGTACAAGCCCCTCTCCATCTGCACCAAGCACGCCCATGCCGCCGCCAGGGAAGTTTGCTATAAGCACTCCAAAGGCAATAGGCACAAGCAGAAGCGGCTCAAACTGCTTCTTGATGCCAAGGTAGAGCAGCAGGAACGCAAGGCAGTACATTATGAGGAATCGAGGGTCAGCGATGATATCGCTGAGAGCCGTCATGTGATATATCTTCTCAAATATTTCCATAGCGTTAGCCCTTTATTTTCATAAGTACGTCATCTTCTGATACTGAGTCACCGCTGTTGAAACAAATCTGGGTGATAACACCGTCATTCTCAGCTGCAATGGCGTTGAATGTCTTCATAGCCTCAATGTAGCATACTGTCTGACCTTTCTTAACAGTGTCACCAACCTTAACTGCGGTGTCAGCGGCAGATTTTACAAGGTAGAACTTACCTTCAAGCGGCGATGTGAGCTCGCTGCCCTCACCAGGAGCGGCTGCGGCTGCTGCGGCGGCAGGTGCTGCTGGAGCGGTGCCGTCATTTGCGCCTATTGTAACAGTGTACTTCTCACCGTTAACATCAACGGTAACAGTCTGAGGAAGTGCTACGCCACCCTTTGCAGATAGTTTGTCAGCCTTACGTTTTGCAAGGTCAGCCTCAAAGTCAGCCTTAGCCTGACCAGACTTGTAGAGGCGGTACTGCTGTGGGTGCATTGCAAGCTCAAAGAGTTCCTCGTCATCCTGACCAAGATCCCAGCCGTTATCTTTCATCTCCTTGCGGAATGTGTCAAGTGCGTCAGGGTAGTTGCTCTGAGGATCCTCATTGTGGAACTCACGTCCCTCATTCTTAGCCTTCTCAATAAGTTCAGGAGCAAGAGGGCCTGGCAGTGCGCCAGCCTTGCCGAGCATCATATCCCAGATGTCATCAGCAATCATGCTCCAACGCTCTTTGCCCTTCTCCATCTGCATAACGTTCATAAGAGCCATATTCTTAACGTACTGGCTGAACGGTGTTACAAGGCAAGGATAACCCATCTTAGGCCAGATGTAAGCCACTTCATTGAAGAGCTTGATAAGCAGCTCATCCTGTGTCATGGCTGGCAGGTTGTTCTTAGCTTTGTATTTGTTAATGCTCTCAAGGTTTGTCTCAAGGTCTGTCATAAGAGAGCCCATCATACCGCCAGGGAGTCCCGGAGCTATGAGCAGAGAGTTCATGAGACGGTTACGCGCAGGAATATAGTAACCAAGGAAGTCATCCATCATCTCCTGTACAAGAGTTCTAACCTCCATGTAAGCCTCCATGTTTATCTCAGGTACTTTGAAGCCTGCATCCTTGAGCATTGCCTGCACGGCAAGCACATCGGCGTGGCCTGTACCCCATGAAAGTGGCTCCATGCCTACATCCACGTAGTCACAGCCTGCCTTGCAAACCTCAAGTATTGAGGCCATGCTGAAGCCTGGACCTGCGTGTGAGTGGTACTGGATAGGAATATCAGGATATTTTGCCTTGATGGCTGCCACAATCTGACCCAGTGTTACAGGGCGGCCTATGCCGGCCATATCCTTAAGGCAAATCTCATCTGCACCTGCCTCAATCAGTTTGAACGCCATCTTGGTGTAGTAGTCAACTGTGTGGAGCGGTGAGAATGTGATGCAGAGGCTGCACTGTGAAATCATGCCTCCTGCCTTGGCGTAGCCTATTGAAGGTATGATGTTGCGGGTGTCATTCAGTCCGCAGAATGTACGGGCTATGTCAGTGCCCTGCTTTTTCTTAACTACGTAGAAGAGTTTTCTAACATCACTTGGCACTGGGCTCATTCTGAGTCCGTTAAGACCGCGGTCCAGAAGCTGGGTCTGTATGCCTGCCTCATGGAAAGGTTTTGTCCACTCACGTACGGCTTTGTTAGGATTCTCTCCAAATAGCAGGTTCACCTGCTCAAAACCACCGCCGTTTGTCTCAACACGCGCAAAGCAGCCCATCTTTACTATCGCCGGGGCTACCTTTACAAGCTGGTCAACACGTGGAACGTATTTACCTGCCGCCTGCCACATATCACGGAATACGAGGCAGAACTTTACTTCTTTTTGTTTACTTGCCATATTTGTATGTTTTATTGTTTTTCTATCTTTTCAACTCTTCCTTTGCCGCCTGTAATAATTTTTACGGCTGACTCTATCGCCTGGGCGATGTTAGCTGGCACTGCCTTTGGTGCGGCTTTTGGTGCAGGCTTCTCCTCCTCTGGCGCAAACTTGTTAACTGCTGCAATGAGCAGGTTCCCAAGACCTATAATGAGCAGCAGTACTGTGAACACAGTTCCCAGACCTATTCCCATTAGGGCCAATGATTCATATAAGTTCTCCATGTTTTATAATGTTTTTGATTACTTTTACAGGCGTATTTTTGCATTAAATCTGTATATATGCAGAATAAGCAATAATCTTTGCAAAATTACAAAAAAAATATTTAAAATTACTAACTTTGCATCTGACATTTGATGTAATATCTGTTGCAAAAGTAAGCGTCTCCACCCGCGGAGACGTATAGCGGGAGGGACCCATAGGGTCACAGACCCGTATGGGAGGGACGAAGCCCTTTACAAAAGGGCTGAGCCTTACGCTGCAATAGATATTACATTAAATCTCAAGTGTAAATTTTAGATAGCAATGATTGGAATAATTGTAGCAATGGAAAAGGAGTTCACTCTGATGAGGAACTCGCTTACAAATATTGTTAAAGATGAGCCGGGGCTTTGCATCGGAACTTCCGCTGCAGGTCAGGTGGTGCTAAAGACAAGTGGCATTGGCAAGGTGAACTCTGCTATCACTGCCTGCACCATGATAAAGGAGTATGCCCCGGAGTATATAATAAACAGCGGCGTGGCTGGTGGCATAGACCGCTCGCTTGCTGTGGGTGATGTGGTAGTGGGTGAACATACCGCATACCATGATTTTTACGTGGGTGACGTGGCTTCTCAGGATGAGCTTGGATTCCCCGCTCTTATACCTGCTGATGC
The DNA here is from genome assembly GCA_900316125.1 of uncultured Bacteroidales bacterium. Lineage (GTDB taxonomy): Bacteria > Bacteroidota > Bacteroidia > Bacteroidales > Paludibacteraceae > Enterocola. The sequence continues at coordinate 9,094 of ONBO01000026.1, forward strand.
ATCTCTGCTGGCCAAGGCAAGGGAGATTGGCAAGTCTAACCCATCTCTGAAGTTTGGCCTTATATGTACTGGTGACCAGTTCATAACTAACAACGATGCCCTCATGGTCATAAAGAGCAAGCTGCCGGAGGCGCTGGCGGTTGATATGGAGTCTTGCAGCATAGCTCACACGTGCCACCGCTTTGGGGTGCCGTTTATGAGCATCCGTATAATCAGCGATACTCCCTGGGTTGACCATCATGCTGACCAGTACAATAATTTCTGGGCCACCGCTCCTGAAAAACTGTTTGATGTGGTGAAACGGTTAATCGTATTAAATTAAAAGTTATTATAACTGTCAACTGTACGTCACAGCTTCGCTGTTCCGTGCAATTTGGCTGCGCTCGGCATAATCTAAGTAAACTTAGCTTCTGCTCTCACTTGCACAAATTGTCAATTGCCAGAGGAGGAGTCTCACCATGCCGTAAAGGTGCTGAGGCTTCAGGCTGGTGACAGCGTGATAGTTATGGACGGGCAGGGTGGTATGTTTCATGCCACCATCGCCGTGGCACACCCTAAACATTGTGTAGTTAACAGTCTTGAGAGGATAGAGCAGAAGCCTGTGCGTGACTACTATATGCACGTGGCCATTGCCCCTACAAAGAATATGGACCGCCTGGAGTGGTTTGTGGAGAAGGCCTGTGAGATAGGTATTGATGAGATAAGCCCCATATTCTGCACTTTCTCAGAGCGTAAGATCATTAAAACAGACCGCATAGAGAAGATACTTGTATCTGCCATGAAGCAGTCAATGCAGCCTGTGCTCACAAAACTTAATGAGCCCTGCAGTTTCAGTGATTTCATGAAGCGCAGCGATGCCATCCCTGGCCAGAAGTTCATAGCCCACTGCCATGAGGCGGAGAAGGTCATGCTTGCCAAGGCCATTGAGCCGCATAAGCATATAACTGTGATGATTGGTCCGGAGGGTGACTTCAGTCAGGAGGAGGTTGAAAAAGCAATCGCCAAGGGCTACACTCAGGTAACACTTGGCGATATGAGACTTAGGGTTGAAACTGCCGCACTTTATAGTTGCAGTTGTGCAGCGGTGGTGAACCAGCTATTACTTTGAAGCTGGACGTCCTCTTCTAACTTTGTCTGATTTTGGAGCCTTGAAGAGGATAGGCAGCTGATATATTGAAACCTGTGGCTGGCCACCTGCCATACCTGGCTCCCAGTTAGGCATAAGGCGTACAACGCGCAGTGCCTCCTCATCGCAGGCTGGAGTAAGGCTTCTTACCACCTGTGGGTTGGTTATAGAACCATCCTGCTGAATCATGAACTTAACAACTACGTAGCCGTTTACTTTTGGGTCTTTGTTCTTCTCCTCTTCAGGATAGTTTACGCTTGCTGCAAGATAAGCGTCAAGAGCCTCTTTACCACCCTTGAACTGAGCAGGAGTCTTCTCTGCCTCTGTTATCTGGTGAACCTTGGTGTAGATTGCAACATAACCGTTCTTTGCTTTAGCCTGAAGGTCTTCAGGAGCCTGCTCCTGTGTTACTACAGTCACACTCTCAATAGAACCTGCATCAAGAGCCTGAGCCTCTGCCTTTGTTACAGTCTTACCATTGATCTGGTAAAGGGCATTGTCTGGAGCCCACTTGATTTTCTCCATCCAGTCTTCTGCAAAAATAGCGCTGGAAACAAGAAGTGCCATTGCGGCAAAAAGTAATTTCTTCATCATAGTGTAGTATTAAAATTTATTTATTTCGTCTTTAGATACAACTAACAGCCTGCAAAGTTACTAATATTTTTTTGAATTAGCAAATCAAGCCGTTTTCGTTCATTTGACCAAGGCAGTCTGAAAAGGTTTAATTGTTGGCTAAATAAATTGTGTTACATGTTTCACAGAATTTTGGAGATATATTCTGTTGCCATAGTTTGCGGAAGGCCTGCATCTTCTCTGAGTTTAGTACATTCATAACACCGCCGTCTGTGAACACATTGCCAAAGTTCATCTCTTTAGGGAATGGTTTGATGCAGCAGGGTACAAGGTAGCCGTCCCACGTTATGAATTGGTGATGCCAGGGAAACGTGCAGTCTCTGAATCCTTTGGAGCTTAGGCTTTCACCAAATGTCAGTCCGGGATGTGACTTCTTTAGCGTGGATAGCGTTTCAAGACACCTGGCAAACTCGTCACTTTTAAAGAACTGTCTATTGCTTTCAGCCTTGTCAGGCACCGATGCACAGTTCATCTTATTGAAATTGACATACTTGATGCCAAGTTCATCCGCAAGTTCAACTATGCCGGTGACATCGCCGTAGTTATCAGGGGTAATAACAGTGTTTATCATAAACTCAACGCCACGCCCCATGGCCACAGTCTGCCGTATATTCCCCTTTATAAATCCAAAATCTGTGCCAGGACGTATCTTCTCATACGTGCCGCCTATGCCGTCTACGGAAAACTGTATGTTGTCTATATATGGTATGGCTTTGCTCACGCACTCAATATACCCTTTAAAGTGAGCGTTGGTTGATACGGTGATGATAATGCTTTTACGTTTTGATTTTATGTATTGCGCCACCTCTGAAAGGTTAGGGTAGAGGAATGTCTCCCCCAGGCCGGTAAGCCCGATACTGTCAAGATAAGGGTATATCTCGTCCACTATTTTGCAGACGTTCTCCAGTGGCATGAATCCTTGGTCCATGGCCTTGCCATAAACATATTCCCTTGGGCATGTTATGCAGTGCAGGTTGCATCTGTTCCCCAGTTCAAGCATCAGACCTGTAGGGTAAGGCACCTCTGTCTGCGTTGACTTGTCAAGTTGCAGCAGTCTGAGCCTGTTTTTCAAATAAGAAAACAGTTCGTGGTTTATGCGGGTGTTTCGTATAACTTTAAAAGCCAAAGATATGTGCCTGTTCATGGATATGTTGCTTTAATTTGTGAATTTATAGATGTTCTCAGAACCGGTAAGCATTAGAATGGTGTCTTTTCCCGCAAGTGCAGGACTAAATATGTTTTTAGTGCTGTCTGTAATGCTTTGAAAACCTCCAATGCCTGTAAATGAGTGGAATACCACATCTGATGAAAGCTGTTTGCCGCTGTTGCTTAGCATCGCCGATGTCTCCTTGGGGTGTGCCTCCTTGAACTGCCTATTAACCCATACAAGGAGCGGCACATGCGCCTCATACTGCGTACCTATGTAGGTGCCATGCAGTATTAGGTTGTTCTCGTCATCAACAAGGTTCTCCCCATGGTCTGATATGAACATTAGAACGCACTCTCCATCAGCCGAGTCAAGTGTCTTGATAAGGTTAGCCCAAACGTAATCTTCATAGAGCACGGTATTGTCGTAGGCGTTGATTATCTTGTTTTTGTGCTCAGGGGAGAGTATCGCATACCCGTCAGCGCTGCTCATGGCAGGGGAGAATACATTATATTCATCAGGATAGCGCTCGCAATACTTAAAGTGGCTGCCGATGCAGTGTACTACGGTCATGGTGTTTACATCGTCGTGCTGCTTGAGGAATTCTGATAGCTGGCGTATCAATATGGTGTCAAAGGCTATTATACCATGTGTGTCTGTTGTATAGAACTGATAGTCAAGCTTGTTGGAAATTCTGCGAGTGAATGCTGAGGCTTCATGGTTGCTTATCCATGCGGTCTTGTAGCCGGCCTCTGCAAACGCCTCTGGTAGTGATTTCTCAGTGTAGGCAATGTCTCTGTGCTGAACGTCCGCTCGTGAGACTATAAGCGGCAGAGACTGCGATGTGAGGTTAGCCTGTGAATACATCTTTGTAAAGGATACAAGGCCTTTAACACTGTCAAGCATAGGCGTGGTGTTTCTCTCATAACCATTAAGATGCAGGTGGTCCGCTCTCAGCGCCTCACCTAATACTAAAACATAGTGCTTTCTTACGGCACTGGTGTCTGCCTGCAGGTTGAAACTGAAGGAGGCTATCTGCTTCTCCATCTTTCTGATTCGCTCTCTGTACTCATGCAGTTGCCAGATGCTCAGGTAGACATCGTATGGATATATTTTCTCAAATTTGTTAAGTGTTGTTTCAAATACAAGTTCAAGCCTCTTTCTTGCGCTCTTCTCATTAGTATTCGGGTCTGAAACTCTGCTGAGTGCTATCATTCCTGCTATAAACAGCAGGGGTATCCCTATCCAGACCGCCTTTCTTGTCTTTGCGGGGATAAGGAATTTGTTGTCAACTTTTGCCGCAAGTGTAAAGTACAGAATCCAGATTAAAACCACTGCCAGCGGTATAAACCATAGGGAGCCTGCAAGTTCTGTGGCTTCATGGATATTTGTAAGGGTTATGAAGTCAAGAAAATGGTAGTTTATGGTGAGGCCGTTAAGGTACAGGGAGGCCATTTCAAACGGGAAGAACAACATCTGCACCACGCCCTCAAATATGAAATATGCACGTGCTTTAAGGAGCGTGGCGGGCAGGGCCAGGCTGAGGAGAACCACCGCCAGGTACGCAACTTCCTTGCCTACAGAGTAGTTAAGGTTTGTTGCCGTCACCATGGCGTACACGTTTGGCATCAGCAGCAATGCCAGCAGTATGATGGTTCTTACTGCGTTTTTCATCTCTATTTCTCCGTTTTGAACCAGTTGGCTCGTATAAGTTTGTCTGAGAGATTATATAGTTCAGACTCTGTGTGTTCCCTTTCAATGGTGTCCGTTTGCGCTGTAAGGTCAACTCCAAAACCTTTCCAGTAATACTCTTTCATGCCAAGCAGACTTAGCAGTGTTGGGTAGATGTCCATCTGGTAGCATACATCTTTTACATCGATGCGTTCTTTTATATCAGGGGAAAAGATAATGAGAGGAACATAGTTTTCTCCGTTGGCAATAGATAGAGAGTACTTCTCTGCACTTTGTCGGAACTCTTCAAGCAGCTTCTTCTTGAAGATGGTATGGTCACCGGTAATAACCACTATTGTGTTACTGAGTATGCTGTCAGCCTCCAGCCTGTCAAACAGCTGTTTCATGCTGTTGTCTGTATATCGGGCGCAGTTAAGATAGTCTCTCATGTACTGAGGCATGTCATTAGGTAACTTTACACCTTGGTCTGACATGTGGTTGAACGGGGTGTGCATGGAGTATGTTACACCCATCAGGCAGAATGGCTGCTGCAGAGTGTCAATGTTTGCGGCTGTCTTGGCCAGAATAAGGCTGTCCTGATAGTGATGTGTGGGTTCGTTGTTGTAGTCCCAGATCTTGAAACCATAGCCACGGTTCACAGCCGCCTGGTTCCAGCCGTTATCCGGTGTTATAACTGCCGTTTTGGGGTAGCAGTGCAGGAATGAGGGATAGTCATTATCGCCGTAGAGCATGCAGGCGCCGCCGTCTTTAATAGGCAGAAGTCCTGTGAGCAGAGTCATTTGTCCGTCACCGCTCACACCGTGTCTTGCCTGAGACTTTATCTTGCCTGAATAGAGTATGTGCTCTCCACTTGCAAACTTCTTTAAGTTAGGCATGACCTCCACACCGTCCACCGGCTCTAAAAGCCAGCTCTCAAGACTCTCACATAGCAGAATGATTACATTTTTCTGAGGTGTGGTGCAGCCTTCTTTCTGGGTGAAATCTATAAAAGGAGCCACCTCCTCATTCTTAATCTCTGGTACAGACGAATCGTATGACCACAGATGATAGAGAAACATGGCAGGAATGTAGCTTATTATATTCCTGTTTTGTGGATACAGCTCCAGTGGCACAGACATCTTGGCATAGCAGTAGGTTAGTCTGTATGGAGTGAAAAGTTTGTATCCGTATCTGCCGTAAAGGTGGTCCTGCCCGTACAGGGTGTCACTCTCACCATTATTTAGATAGAACTCCACGTGCTCCTTCATACCAGTGTACGCCACTTTCCAGTCATTGATGGTAGCCACGGCGCATGATGCTAACGCCACCACAATTGACACTATGAAGCCTATGATGCTGCGCTTATCAAATTTCTTTTCAATGCAGAAGTGCAGAAACAGGCCGTAGAGCAGTGTTAGAAATGGGAATGCGAGCATACTCCAGCTGGCGTATGTTTTCAGTGACCCCCAGAAACCATTCATGTTGCCAGCCATGGATATGGCGTTGATGCTGAGGAACAGTGAGTTTGCCCTATAGTAAAACAGGTTTGCCATTATCCATGCATCCAGAATAAGAGCCACAATTACGGTCCAGCGGTTCCTCTTTGTTAAAAAAAGCGGCGATGCCACCACCGCTGCGGTGGCAATGGCTGTCAGACACCACTTGAGGCTCAGATTGAGTGGGAACCACCCGCACGCCACATTGAACATGAGGCATTTTAGAATAATAAGCACTCCGAACGCCAATGCGGTTATTATAACATTATTGCAAAGTTTTGTGTTTTTCTTCATGGCTGTTGGCAGGATTTAGTTGTTGGAAACATAAACGGTATGCAGAACAGTATAATAAATTTCAGGTGCAATGAAAAATTAGTGAAAGTCTGTTCAGCTATAAATTGCATTATGATTAGGTAGACGCAGTAGGCATATATCATAACCATAAGGGGTGATTTGTATGACTGCTTTTTGAATATATATCCGTACAGAGCGCCAAGCACTGCGCCAAATATGGCTATGCCTTTATTCCCAAAATCAATAAAGAAAGGGTAGAGCGTGGTGTATGTGTTTGTTTCCAGCGGGTCTTCCTCTATAAACGGCAGGAGTGTGCTTATGGGCTCTATGCCAGAAAGGTGTAGCTTGTATGTAATAGCGTAAATGAACCTGAATGTGTTCTCTCCCCAATGTACTGCGGTACACGGGGTCAGGGTGTCAAATGCGTACATGTGTCCTATAATGTATAGGGTCATAAGTTTGTTGACATTATAGTTGGAGGTGGTGCCGCTCTGCCTAAAAAATTGAAATATTATAAATATTACCGCCAGAACTCCGGCTCCATATAAGATATGCTTAAGTTTAATAGCGCCTTTTGCCAGCAGAATAGCACATGATACTATGAAAAACTGTAGAAGCACCGCCTTGGCCATAATTACAAAGGCAAAAAGCATATAGATTGCTATGGCTATTATAAGCCTTGATTTGCGTGTGCTGTCATAATAATAGAGCTCAAAATAATATGATATCTGCCAGAACACCATGAATATGGTAGAGAATGGTTTGCCAAACCCATATTCAGGCACAGCTCCCACTGCGGCGTATCTCATTCTCATAAGTATAGGCAGATTTGGATCCACAAGCAATATAGCACTGATGGCAAATATGATGAGAATGGGTGCTGATAGAACCGATATTATGAAATATACGTTTACAGCTGTCTTAGAGGCTTCTCCTACTGTAGGCTTGTATTTTAATGACTGCATAAGCATTGAGGCAAAGCAGAATGTAACCACCCATATTGTTATGGAGTCATAAAAATTGCTTGTGAGAGGCGGTAGTGTATGTGGAATCAGGTGTGTCATTGTGAGCATCCCAATCCATATCAATGGAGTTAGAACACTGGGAGCGGTTATGTTATATTTTGACACAATAAGCCCCATTACAAGGCATACTGTTAATACTATGAACACTCCGCCCTCACACATCAGCTTTTACCTGTACAGCTCAAAAATTGACTCTGTAATGCTGTTTTTCATAAATAGTGTCTCAACTCTCTTTCTTGCCGCCGATGCAAACTTTTCTCGTAAGATATTGTCTGTAAGCAGTGTGTCAATAGCCCCGCCAAGCTGCTCTACGGATGAATTCTCAACCTCAAGTCCGGTCTGGTCTTTAACGTTTACCCAGTTTACTCCGGAGCCCTCTATTGTGTAGGTGACTGCTGGTGTATTGCAGTACATTGCCTCTGCAAGCGCAACTCCGAACGCTTCATTTTTTGTTATGGAAGGGAATGCAAATACGGAGGCTGCGTAGTAGTACGCTGTCATCTCCTCATCGGGAATACGACCTATAAAATGAATGCGAGGGTCTGATGTTCCTTTTTTCAGTTTCTCTGTGAGCGGACCAGAGCCGCCAATAACAATGGCGCACTCTGAAGGTATGTGTTTGGCCGCCGCAATAAGGAACTCTATGCCCTTATATTGTACGTGGCGTCCTATAAACAGAACAATTGGTTTGCCATTGTATTTCTCTTTAATGGCTTGAACCGTTTTCTCTACGTTAGGCGTGAGTTTAAGTTTCTCCTCATTTATAATGTTTGGAATAACCACAGTCTTCTCTTTTACGCTCATGAGCGGCTTGGAGCCATCTATGTAGTTTGGACTTGTGGCAATGATTTTGTAGGCTCTTTTCAAAAGTCTGTTTTCAAACGGCTTTACAAGTTTATAAAGCTTGGCCTGCTCCACAATATCTGAATGCCAGTGCAGTATGAGTTTGCAATCTTTTTTAATAAGCATTGAAACATAGAGCCCTGTAAGCGGATTGGGAAGGTGCAGGTGTATGTAATCAGGTCTGAATGAGTTTATTGTACGTCTCAAAATGCTGTACATGCGGAATGATATTGGCTGACTCTTCTTTATTCCCTTGATGCCGGCTCTTATCACCTCAACATCTTCCACCATCTCTGTCACTGTCTCTTTTTTGTCATTGAAGCAGAGAACCTTTTGGCTGTATTGGGGATTTGACTTTAGAATGTCAACCACAGAGTAACATACGTCCTCTATACCTCCCCTGTATGGAGGATAGAACTTTGATATGTGCAGTATTTTTGTCATTTTGTGTTTGAGTTTGTTTGTTTATGGCATAGACGTAACTTTACAGTCCTTTTGAGCATGTTGTATGTAAGTCTCATCCTGTACGCTATCTTGAAATAAAGAGAATTCTTGCTCTTGCTATAGGCAGGGGAGACATTGTTTCCGTGCATTCTGTAGAGATGAAGCGGCTCCATAATGAATTTATAAGGCAGTCCCAGGTGCATGAGCAGACAGCCTATCCAGAAATCATGTCCCACACACGGTGACGGGAATGGCATTGCCAGATCTAGCGCCTCTCTTCTAAGTGTCATGCAGCAGCCAAGGAATGGCGGATGTATCAAATTCTTAATGAACATCTTGCTCACAGGGTCTGTATCTCTGAACTTCTGAGTGATAATTTTACCATCGCCGTCTATTGCTGAGAAGTTGCACATTACCATTGAGTAATCTTTCATCAGCGGAACTACTGTTGACACTCTATCTTTGTGCCAGATGTCATCCTGGTCTGATAAGAAAATAATATCCCCTTTTGAGTTGTTGATTGCATTCTCAAAGTTATCAGAGGCAAATAGAAATGAAGCGGCGGTTCTACCCGTCCACGCAGGGTTTTTCTTATGATGAAGCACCTTTATGCGGCTGTCCTTATACTCTTCAAGAATCTCAAGTGTACGGTCTGTGGAGCCGTCATCAGAGACTACAATCTCATCATCTTTGCCAAGCTGTTCAAGAATTGAATCTATCTGTTTTTTCAGATACTGTTCTCCGTTATATGTTGCAATGCAAACAGAAATCATTGTTTTAAGTTATTTCAGAAGCGCGGCGGCTGTTTGTTTCACATATCTGCGTTTGCCGCTGTCAAAGAGTTGTATTACTATTCTACCCAGGTATTTTAATTTTAGTGTTATTGTTGCGGTGGTTCCCATTATATGCACCAAATCAAGCTCTGATTTGAGTATTGACTGGTAGCGCCGGTCACTCATATTGTGTTTGTAGTCAAACACAGAAAGATTCTGGAATATAACTGCATCTATAACTTGTACGTCCCAGCCGTGTTTATAGAACTGATAATAGTAGGCTGTGTCAAGCCCGTCAAGCGGGAACATCTCAGGAAAACCTCCTATAGACTCAATGGCTGTTATTCTTACAACAGAACAGGAGTTTATAGCCAGTACGCTTTTGCCGCTCACAATACATGGTTTAAGCATCTTGGCATTTACGGTGCCAAATGTGGGGTTGTATGTGGCTGGTGAGATTTGGTGTATTCCGTCTATATACTTTACTACGGGTACAATGGCTGCTATGGATGTGTCAATTTTGCTTTTTAGCGCATTGTTTAACCCCACAATGTAATCTTCTGTAAGAGTGGTGTCCTGATCCAGTAACATCATCCATTCATGACCGTTCTTTTTGGCGATGGATAATGCTGCGTTGTACGCCTTTGCAAGCATCAGGTTCTCAGTTGGCGTGAAGATGGTGTATAGAGGGCTATCTTCAAGCTGTATCTCTGGTGAGTTGTTGACTATCAGTATGCTGTATGGCACCTCTAATTTGTCAATGTACTTGCATAGGCTGTTTAGAGATTCACACTTGTTCAGTGTTGTCTTGTATGTTACTATTGTGATTTGTAGCATAGAATGATCAGTCTAGTTTTACTTTATCTTTGTCTAACGCTTCATATTTCCAGTAGCGTTTGGCTCTGCTCAATTGTCGTTGCACTAATTTTTCCTCTGGATACTGCCTCAAATCAAAAATAGTGCATGCTTCATATATGCGGCTCTTTAATCTTATATGCTCTTTTTGTGACGCCATAATTGTATGTACACAGAATAACAGCAGTAAAGCAGAAGTGAAAGGAATAAGCAGCTTTTTGTTTCTTGTCATGAATGGTGATACATCAAGGTCTCCATTATCTGCTTGTCTGAATTGATAGAGTGTTGTAAATATGTATGTTATTATAAGCGGCATGAAATATGAACGTAGTCTCCATAATAATGGGAAGAATTGATATGTGGCGGCTATTGTTGCCGTAAAGAGTAGTATCATCAGATTCATCCTACCAAAGAACTGTGCTCTGTTCTTCATAAGTGACATGCTCATAAATAAAGCAAGATATATAGGCAGCACTACTTGCAGCTTTTTTGTAAATGAGAGGTGATAGTCTATTGAAATATAGAGATCATGATTGAGGGAGAATATGTTTGCCAGTGCAAGAGCGCTACTTTTAAGTGGTAAAATCAATGCTAAAATCATCAGTAACGCAAGAACCGTATATGATGATTTTTTTATGTTGATATCTTTAGTAAGTAGCAGCATGAATGTAGGTAGCCCGAAGAATATTCCTGATTTATGCATTACGCAAGTCAATATCATATACAGGAACATTGATATTGTTTTTTTCTCAGTGTATGCTAAGTACATGAGTATGTAAAATGACACTGAGAGACACTGACGGAAAGTGGCAAAAATAAGGTTGTAGTCAAAACATACAATCAAACATAGTGCAAAAGTTCTGTATTCTGGTATCTTCTTCAGTAGTTTGTTTAGAGCGCAAAAGTAAATTGCGGAGATAATTGCAGTCATCCCCCAGTAGGAGACGCCGAGTGACTTTAACAGAAAACAGAATAGGTTGAACCCTGGTTCAAACAAGGTGTCGGGGCGTTCCAAATGTAGCAAATCACGGATTGTAGGAAGCTCATCATAGTATGGCACGTATATGGCAATGTCAGCTCCATAGCAATACTTTATGGTAAAAAGAAAAAAGGTGACAAACAAAGCTATATAGTATATCTGATTATGTAGCCTATGGTTATGAGGCCCTAAAAAATCAGTTAGGGCAAATGCGGTAAGTACTATCAGTATGATTACTATCAGGCTCATTTCACAGACCCTTTCCCTGCATTAATCCACATAATGGTTCCTGACAGTATTATTTCACACAGCTCTGCTGTAAGGTATCCTATGATGGCGCTGTAGTAACCGCAAACGGGGAACAGCGTAATAGTAAGTGTAATGCACACAATGCCGCTTGTGAGGCCTATGTACGGGGCGTACTTCTGAAGCTGCAGCCCGTAAAGCCCTTGCACTGTGAACATGCTTGCCATTATTATCAGGAACGGCAGCGGTGAAAATGCTCTCAGAAGCGGTGTGGAGGCTGTGAAGTCAGACCCTAAAAGCAGGCTTACAAGCAGCGGGGCTGCAAAGAATACGAAAACAGTTATTGTGATTGCAAAGACTCCCACTATGATGGAGCTCTTTTTCAGTTGTGAATATCCTGCGCTTCTTGACTCATTGAACTTGCGGCTTATGTTAGGGAATAGGGCTAATGTTATAGGCATGCTTGTGAGCATCACAAACGCCATTATTATCTTGTATGCCCCAGAGTATATGCCAAGCTCCGCATCGGTGCAGTAGAGACCTAGAATGGTAAAACCGGCGGTGGTGTAGAGTGTGGCGAATATATTGTTGAGAAATATGGGGAACCCCTTCTTAACAGGAGCCCACTCATTATGGGTGTCATTATCCGGCATGAGTTTGTAGTGCCCTATCACATAGCAAAAGGCTATGAATCCCACCACAATGTATGCCGTGGATGATATGAGCAGATAGTATCTGTAGTGTTCAGGAGCAGTGATGAGCAGTATGGTCAGAGTGCCGCTTGTGATTCTGATTGCAAAGTTAAGGGCGGCCATCTTTGCCATCTTCTCCATGCCTTGGAAAAACCATGTGGGGAAGAGGGCGAACCCTATGTTCACCAGCGCGGCAAACAGGTATAGGACAGGGTCCTCATGCACCTTGGGGAATGTAAAGTAGAGAGTCCCTAAAATGACGAACGATGCCAGCAGTAGCATCAGTTTGGTCTTTATTACAGTCCAGAAGATGGATATGAGTTTGCTGTGGTTCTCACGGTTTATGGCCACCTCCTGTGTGGCGGAGTACTCAAACCCGTAGTTCACTATTATGGTGAGGTAGGCTATGATGTTCTGGGCGTAGGAGGCCTTGCCAAAAGAGTCTGCGCCAAGAGCTCTTACCACAAACGGAATAACAACTATTGGAATAATGTAGTTGGCAATCTGCAGCAGCCCCAGCGATGCCATGTTTACAAACACGGGCTGCTTACGCAGATTACTTGGCTTAATATAGTTTAATATGTCCGTTTTGCTGAGCTCCATTAAATATTAATAAGCTCTTGCAAACACTACTCTCTGTTTTGAAGGCTTGCCTGTAACCATGCAGAAGCCTGGGGTCTTGTCACCCTCAAGTGGAATGCAGCGTATGGTAGCCTTGGTCTCCTCTTTAATCTTCTCCTCAGTCTCAGGTGTGCCGTCCCAGTGGCAGAGCAGCAGGCCGCCCTTTTCAATCTCCACTTTGAACTCATCGTATGTGTCCACATTGCGTGTCACAGACTTGCGGTAGTCAAGAGCCTTCTTAAAGATGTTCTTCTGGATGTCAGCGAGAAGCTCCTTAACGTAGTTCTCAATGCCGTTGATAGACACAGTCTCTTTCTCCTTTGTGTCACGGCGGAACACCTCAATGGTGCCGTTCTCAATATCGCGGGCGCCTATGGCAAGACGTACAGGAACGCCCTTGAGTTCATAGTCAGCAAACTTAAAGCCTGGGCGCTTGTTATCAGCGTTGTCATATTTGAATGTTATGCCCTGTGCCTTTAACGCCTGGGTTATCTCAGCCACGGTGGCGTCAATGGTGGCAAGCTGCTCCTCATTCTTGTAGATAGGAACTATAACCACCTGGTAAGGAGCAAGATTTGGAGGCAGAATAAGACCGTCATCATCTGAGTGGCTCATGATAAGCGCACCCATAAGGCGGGTTGATACGCCCCACGATGTGGCCCATACCAGCTCCTGTTTGTTCTCCTTGTTGAGGAATGTAACGTCAAACGCCTTGGCAAAGTTCTGACCAAGGAAGTGTGACGTACCTGCCTGCAATGCCTTGCCGTCCTGCATGAGAGCCTCTATACAGTAGGTTTCAAGTGCGCCTGCAAAACGCTCGTTTGCTGATTTCACACCCTTGATAACTGGAATGGCCATAAAGTTTTCTGCAAAGTCTGCATATACGTTGAGCATTTTCTTTGCCTCTTTCTCAGCCTCCTCACGTGTGGCGTGGGCTGTGTGGCCCTCCTGCCACAGGAACTCGGCGGTGCGGAGGAACAGACGGGTGCGCATCTCCCAGCGTACTACGTTTGCCCACTGGTTGCAGAGTATAGGCAGGTCACGATATGAGTGAATCCAGTTCTTGTATGTACTCCAGATAATGGTCTCAGAGGTAGGACGTACAATAAGCTCCTCCTCAAGCTTGGCATCGGGGTCAACAACCACACCGCTGCCGTCAGGATTGGTTTTCAGGCGGTAATGGGTAACCACTGCGCACTCCTTGGCAAACCCCTCCACGTGGTCAGCCTCCTTGCTAAGGAATGACTTAGGAATGAACAGCGGGAAGTAGGCGTTTACGTGGCCTGTCTCCTTGAACATGCGGTCCAGCTCATGCTGAATCTTCTCCCATATTGCGTATCCGTATGGCTTGATAACCATACAGCCTCTCACCGCAGAACCTTCTGCAAGGTCTGCCTTTACAACCAAATCATTGTACCACTGTGAATAGTTCTCACTACGTGGTGTAAGTTCTTTTGCCATAATACTATAGTTCTATTATATATCAAACTGCAAAGATACAAAAATTTTTCTTAACGGTGAGCGGAGACCTGGTAAGCTGTGAATATTAGCCTTGCCACACTTGCAGCCGCTATGGCCGCCACAATGAATGTGTATGGCAGGTTGAATGCCGCAGGTATGCATAGTACAAACACTGCCAGTGCTACGTACCTGCCGTAGGGAATCTCATTGAACCTTCTCTGGGGCACTAATGAGAGCCCAACTATTCCGTTGCTTAAAAAGTCAGCGCATAGTGCCACAGTAAGAATAAGTGTGAGGGGATATGCGGCATCCATACCTGTACCACCAAGCATCAGTATGACAGGCTTGCCTAAAACGGCGGTAGCAGCCAATATAAGCAGGCATAGGACACACTCATATTGCATTATTTTCTTCACAGGTGCGTCTCTCCTTATCACGTGTGGCATTAGTGCGTCATTTATACCAGCTGTGCCGTAGCTTATTATCTGAGTTATCTTGTTGGCAAGGTCATAGAATGTCATCTCAGCCATGCCGAACAGAGCTCCGGTCAATATACCCGCCAGTTGTGAGTTTAGCATGTTTGACACACCGTCCATGAAAGTTGGAAGGCATCTTTTAATGGCTCTTAATGAAGTGGAGGCGGATACCAATCTTATTCTGAGTTTCTCTCCTGCTTTAAGGTAGACAAATGATATTATGGCACAGATGAGTGAGCAGGCGGTGTAAATAATTGCGTACCTGATAAGATGCTCAGGTTTAGTAATAAACAGTAGTACAAACGGAATGGACAGCAGACGTACTGATATTTGGATATAGGCTATCACTTTGGTCTTCTGTATGGCGTTATAGTACCAGTTTGGCATGAACGGGTTTGCCAGTATGGAGAGGAATATTATCACCATAAGCGAACGGTATGGCTCAGCCTGTGGTAGTAGCAGCACTAAAGGCAGGAATATAATTGATGATGCCGCAATCAGTATCAGTTTTGATGTCATAACTGTGGAGAAAATAGCAGACCTCTCATCTGTGCTCTTTGCCGCTGACGCATCCCTGCCAAAAGGCAGAGAGAACGGGATGCTCTCTATCTGTATGATAGTGTTGGCTATTACAAGTGCAAAAGCGTATATTCCATACTGCTCAATGCCCAGTACACGTATCACATACGGATATATGAGCAGGCTTATTATGGCGTTGGCGGCTGTGGCTGATGTGCCGAAAAGGTAGTTTGAGAACACAAGCCTGTAATTAGTAAGTCTCTGTATATAGTGACTCCTGCGCATCTTGCGTAGCGTGATAATGGAATCCCATGCTGACGTAGTTTCAGTTTTAACTCCAAAAACAGCCTCTGTGTCTGTGCGGCATATAGAGTATTTGTACTTTGGAGTGTAGCTGTTCAGCAGATTCCCTCCATGCACCAACTCCAGCCACATAGGTTCGGGGGTGTCAATGTGTATAACCCTCTCATCGGCGTTCAGATCATTATGGTTGAACTTCAAAACAGAGAAGAAAGGCTCTCCCGCAGGCTCTACAAGTGATGTGAAGTGATTGCGCTTATAGCGTATGTTAAAGAGAGTTTTGTGTTCTGAAAAGTATTGCGCCCCACAAGTGAAAGAGATAAAATACCTTGTGTCAGAGCTCTCTATATGGCTTTTTACCTCGCTTATGTAGTTGGCAGCCAGCGCGTCATCATTGTCAACCCTTGACGTTACAATGCAGGAACTGCCTTCATCAATGTATTTTGAGAGAACAGGGCTTAGATTGTTGTAATCATACCACGATGTTAAGTATTCAAAATGGAGCTCGCACTTTAGCAGGGCGGAGTACTTGCCCTCCAAGTCACGGAACCTTTGGGGAGTCTCACCGTCCCAGAGAATTACCCACTTGAAATTGGAGTCAGTCTGCTTCTGCACGCTCGGCAGACAGTACTCCTCAAATAGCTTGACCCTGCCATCTAACCACTTTTCATCAAGAGCAAGCTTGAACTCCTCTGATTCGCGGACATTAAATCTTGTAAGAAGCAGGTGCGTGTGACTCATCTTAGCTGTAAGGTGCTTAAAAGCACAAAAATAATCATTTTAAATGTAAAATTCCTCTAATTGGCGCATTTTCATTAAATTTGCCACGTAAACAGGATGATGATGAGTTTAAAAAAGAGCATATACTCAGCCGTGGGAAAACTTTTCTACCCCAGATTTAAGAACAGAGAGTACATTAACAGCACTCTTTTTAAGTTTATATTCTGGCAGAAGATATGCCGCATAAACTCCAAAGCGGGATGGCCTGTACACTTTACATCCAAGATAATAGAGCCTTCAAAAATAAGTGCGTCAGAGAATTTCCGCCCGCTTGGCATGGCGGTTGGGAACTACATAGATGCCAGAAACGGAATTGTGGTTGAGGAGAATGTTCATGTAGGCCCTCATGTGGCCATAATCAGCAGAGAGCATGACCTCACTGACTATGACCGCTATTCAGAGAAGCCGCCTGTGGTGCTGCACCGTAACTGTTGGCTTGCCACAGGGTGCAAGATACTTGCCGGCGTGGAGCTTGGAGAACACACAGTGGTGGGGGCCGGCTCCGTGGTGACACACTCATTCCCAGATGGGAACGTGCTCATCGCTGGTAACCCTGCTAAAGTTATAAGGAGTTTGCCTCCATACAAAAATGACTGATAACAGACAGATATACAAAGAATTGTGTGATAGCCACAGCGATATCCCACTCTTCCTCCAGTACTGGTGGATGCAGGCTTCATGCGGCGATGCGTGGAATGTGCTTTTTTCATACGACAGTGAAGGAGAGGTGAGAGGCTTCCTCTGCTATCACCTGAGGCGCAAGTTCGGATTCAGCGCAATTCTGCCTCAACTCACAACTCTCTATCAGGGTGTTTGGGTCCTCTACCCCGATGGCATATCCAGTGCACACCGTGATGTGGTGCAGCGTGAGGTGTATGAAGATCTTGCCACTCAGCTTGACGCACTTGGTGTGGGAATGTACGAACAGGCATTCCACTACTCTCAGTATGATGTTGAGGCGTTCATAGAGCATGGCTATCGTCATATTGAGCGTTGCACTTATATTATAGATGATATTACTGATATCCAGCCTATTATAGATAATATACCAAAGGATAAGCGCCGCCGTTTGCGTTCTGCTCGTTATCGTGCGCTCACCCTTCACATGGATATGGCACCAGAGGAGTTTTATGCCGCGTTCAAGGATGAACTGAAAAACAAGGGGAAGAAGATATTTTATTCAGAGGACTATTTCCTATCTCTGCACAATGCCGCTAAAGAGCGTGGATGCGGACAGATACTCTCTCTTAAAGATTCTGATGGTAACATTCACTCCGCATTCTGGGTGGTATGGGATGCCATGTCTTCATACGGCTTGGTGTTGTATATCAACCCAAAATTCAGGAATGACGGATCCTCATACGGAATATATTTGGAGGCTATGAAGTTCCTCAGTGACAAGACCAAGAATTTTGATTTTGACGGTAGTATGATCCCTACAGTGGCACGGCGCAATGAGATGTTAAGCGGCAGGAAGGTGCCGTACATGGCGTTGCATAAGGTTAATAATCCTATTTTGAGGTTGTGGAGATGGTTAAAGAGACGAAAGCTGGAAGTCAATGACTGAGGGTTAATTGTTTCAGTAGCTTCTCTGCAACAGCTCCTCTAATCACTGCTTCCCAAGCCTCATCGTAGGAGCAGAACCAGCGGGCCTCATCCACCTCACGCTCGTTCATGCCGCTAAGATCCTCGCTGTCCACAGTGCTCTCAAAGGCTATCATCAGAGTGTTTGATTTGGCAAAATAGTAGGTGAAGAGCATCTTATGGGAAACAAGAGTCATGCCCATCTCCTCCTGCATCTCACGCCTGAGAGCCTCCTCCGCACTCTCACCCTTATTCACATAGCCTGCTAAGAAGTTGAATTTCTCTCTGCCGTACTGGCGCATCATGAAGAGTTTTGTTCGGTCTGTGTTGAAGATGGCTGTAATTATGGCCACGTTGAACTGCTCAAAACGGTATTCACCGCATGAGGGGCAGAAAGGGATAAGTTCAGGCTCGCCCTCACAAGGGCGCATCTCCAGTTCCGTTCCACAAACTTTGCAGTACACGTTGTTTAATGTTTAATCGGTTAATCGGTGAATCGGTGAATCGATAACTGTCAATTGTCAACTGTCAATTGTCAACTACAACATAAACGTCCTCATCCGGAGCCTTCATCAGGTACTCCTCACGGGCAAACTTCTCAAGGTCCTTCTTGTCAGAGCGCAGCTGGTCCAGCTTCTCCTTGTTACGTGCAATCTCCTCTTTGTAGTACTGAATCTCACGCTCCAGCTCCTTAATCTTCTGTTTGTACTGTATGCGCTGCACAGCATTGTGCTTCTCCCCTAAGAACAGAAAGAGCAGGAACACAATTATGACAATGGTGTACTTGTTTATAATCTTGCTGAATATTTTTTTTGCTTTGCTCTCTTCACTCATAATTTACACAAAATCAAGATGCAGACGGCGGCACAAATCTCTTAGTTTCTCATTCTTTTCAGCCATGGCCTTAGCCTTGCCCTTAGGGGTGAGGTCTCGGCTGCTGAGGCGGCTCTCCGTAACTTTGGTCTCAATGCTCACAGTGTCATTCTGCAGGCCGTCTCTCATATATTTGGTCAGCCTTGGCAGTATGGAGCCAAGCTCCTCGGCCACCAATCGGCTGTCAAGTTCCACAGTTATGGTTTTGTTCTCAGCGCTCCAGACAGGCAGTTTTGTAAACACAAAATGCAGGCTCCTCATCTCCCGTATCTGTGCCGGGAAACTGTTCCACAGCCTCTTTATGCCATCTTCTGTTACCTCCGATGTTCGCTGACGCACAGTCTCCTGAACACTCTGCGCCCCTTGCACGCTCTGTTTTGAGAGTACCGCACCCAAAGAGAGGTCAATCCTTCCGCGTCTGACAGGTGCTTTCTGAACAGGTTGCGGCGCCTTCTCAGGCTCTGCGGCTTTCTCTGGCTTTGAGGCAGTGACAGCCTCCTTCATAGGGACTTTGAATGTTTCACCAGCAGTGAAGAATGGGAGCAGAGGGCGGCGCTTCCTTAGCCTAATTTTTTTTTTGTTCCAGAAGTTGGCACAACCGGATTAACATCAATTCTACAGTAAGGCGCTTGTTTTTACTTTGCCGGTAGCTCACATCGCAGTCATTAACCGTTTCAAGAGCCTCATAGAGGAACTCCTGCGTGCATTTCCCAGCCTGGTCTGTGTAGAGCTTCTTTATATTGTCACTGGCGTCAAGAAGCTGTGCTGTTGCAGCGTCTTTGCATACCAGAATGTTCCTTAGATGCTCCATAAGCCCCATAACGTAGTTATGAGCGTCAAACCCTTTGGAGAGTATCTCATCAAGCAGCAGGAGCGCCTTGCTTATATCCTTGTCAAGGAACATCTCCACACTCTTGAAGTAGTAGTCATAGTCAAGTATGTTCAGGTCTTCAATAACCTGCTTGTATGTTATTTTGCTGCCGCAGAAGCTGACGGCACGGTCAAATATGGAGAGTGCGTCACGCATGCCACCGTCCGCCTTCTGGGCTATAACGTCAAGAGCATCTGGCTCAGCCTCTATCCCCTCCTTCTCAGCTATATCCTTGAGGTGCGCCACGGTGTCATGAACACTCATGCGGCTGAAGTCATAGACCTGGCAACGCGATATGATGGTAGGTATTATCTTGTTCTTCTCTGTGGTGGCAAGTATGAAAATAGCGTATGATGGCGGCTCCTCCAGCGTTTTAAGAAATGCGTTAAACGCACTTGCGGAGAGCATGTGAACCTCATCAATAATGTAAACGCTGTACTTGCCTATTTGGGGCGGTATGCGCACCTGCTCTATAAGCTGGCGTATATCCTCCACACTGTTGTTTGAGGCGGCGTCAAGCTCATGGATGTTAAGTGAGCGTTTCTCCTGAAAAGCCTTGCAAGACTCGCACTCTCCGCACGCATCGCCGCTGGCGGTAGGGTGGAGGCAGTTTATGTTCTTGGCAAAGATACGCGCCGTGGTGGTCTTGCCCACACCTCTCGGTCCGCAGAAAAGATAGGCGTGCGATATCTGCCCCGTCTTTATTGCGTTACGCAGGGTGGTGACCAGCGCCTTCTGACCCACTACGGTGTCAAAGGTGGCCGGGCGGTACTTTAATGCGGAAACTATAAACTTGTCATCCATAAAAGGGGAGTGCTTATCAGTGTGCGCAAAGTTACAAATTTGTTTGTTTTAAGGCAATACGCTTGTTAGTTTTTTTACAAACTTCCAGCACTTTTCCACAGTGCTGATGTGCATGGTTTCAGCAGGGGAGTGAATGTCTGTGATTTTAGGCCCTATGGAAATCATGTCCATATTTGGATATGGCTGTAGAAAGAGGCCGCACTCCAGTCCTGCGTGAATGGCTTTTATTTTAGGCTCCATACCAAACATCTCCTTATAGGTTGCGGCTGCCGTTCTTTGAAGTGCGGAATCCTGCTTTGGCTCCCATCCAGGGTAACTGTCTTCATGAACGGCTGTGGCTCCGTACTGCTCGCCAATCTTTGCAACTTTGCTCGCTATTGCTGAGCATTTCTCTTGGCTGGGGCTGCGCTGGCTTGTGCCAATAACTAATTTGCCATCCGCCTCACGTATGTAGGCAAGGTTTGTTGAAACCTCCACCATGTCAGGTATGCTTGCAGACCACTCAATAACACCGTGAGGGGTGGCGCAGAGAATGCTTGCAATCTTTTCTGTAAGTTTCTTAGAATAGGTGTCTCCGATTATGGTGGTGGATTCAAGCGTGAGCCGCATATCAGGCTCATCCCTCTTAAAAAGTTCCTCGGCTTTGCTCTCAAATATGTTCCATGTTATGCGTATGTTCTCTTTATCGGCCCATGGCACAGTTATAGTTGCTTCCGCCTCTCTTGGTATGGCGTTGCGTTTGTCCCCTCCGTGGATGCCGGCTATGCGCATGTCAATTTTCCCCTCTGCTATAACATCTTTCAAAAAACCTCCTATCAGCTTGTTGGCATTGGCTCTTGGCTTGTGAATATCCTCTCCGCTGTGTCCTCCTTTAAGTCCTGAAACCTTTATTTTTACAGCAAACGGCTTGTACGGAACATTCTCTTTCTCAATATCAAGCCACAGCAATGTGTCCATGCCGCCTGCGCAGCCTATTATGATCTCCTCGTCATCTTCTGAATCAAGGTTTATCATGGTGTCTGACTCCAATTCCCCAGACTTTAATCCCATTGCTCCTTTTAGCCCAACCTCCTCTGAAACGGTGAGCAGCGCCTCAATAGGACGTTCTATAGTTTTGTCAGTCATCAGCGCCATAATCATAGCCACTCCGATGCCATCATCGCCGCCCAGTGTGGTGCCGTCTGCCTTCACGGTGTCACCGCTAACAATAGTGTTAATAGGGTCTTTTGTAAAGTCATGCTCCACATTTGAGTTCTTCTCACAAACCATGTCCAAATGAGCCTGAAACAGTAGCATTTTCCCTTTTGTGGCGTCGCCAGCCTTGCGCAGTATCAAATTGCCTGCGTCATCCACTTTGTAATAAAGGCTGTTAACTTTTGCAAACTCTATAATGTGTTCTCTTACAGCGGCCTCATTGCCTGAGCCTCTTGGTATCCTGCTTATTTCATCAAAATATCTCCAAACCTCCTTAGGTTGTAAATCCAGTATTGTCATAGCTTTGTTTATTTTCTCAGTGGTGCAAAGTTACAATAAATCCGTGTAAAATGACTGTTTTTACAGGATTTCTGCAATAGTGAGTCCGTTTTGCATGCCAACGCAGTAGCAGGTGTCAACGGAGCCGTCAGTGTGGGTCAGATTGTCAACGTAGAGGGGTTCGCCCACTATAAAGGTGCGGCAGCAGAAGGTCTCCCCATTGCTCCATGAGGTGTTTTCCGTCTCTATGATTTCAAAAAGATGGTTGCCTTTGTAAAGAAGTGTGCTTATTCTGTCAGGAAGCCAGGCGATGCGGACTTTGTCGCCAGCCTGGAGGTTTTGCGTATGAATTGAAGGCCTTGCAACCAGCCCAGACTCCTCCTGCAGTTTAGCTCTTTCTGCGCTGAGGAAGTCATTCCAGCTGTTGTGCCCTACATATTTGGCAAGAAGGTCAAGGGTGCTGTGGCGGATGGTTTTGTACTGCCTGAGGTAACCCCATAGGCGCATCAGCGTATATTCATTTAGCTGGCCGTCAATAACATCATTTATGTGTGCGGTAAGCGC
>ONBO01000049.1 GCA_900316125.1 uncultured Bacteroidales bacterium
AGGCCTTTGGGGCCCTATCTGGGGTTACATTGCACTCAATGATGACAAGTCAACTGTATTTGGTGTTTACTTCAGTCATGAGAGCGAGACTCCAGGCCTTGGTGCTGAGATTACCCAGCCGAAGTTCCAGGACCAGTTCCGTAACCCTGAGTCTCCAAAACACATCTTCCGTGACGGCAAGTTTACCTCTATTGATGTGGTTAAGCCAGGTCAGACATCTGAAGATGCTGATTATGTGGATGGTATCTCTGGTGGTACCATGACATCACAGGGTGTTAACGCCATGCTTAAACAAGGTATTGGTCAGTATGTTGAATATTTTAATAAGGAGAAATAACAATGGGACTACTATCTAAGAAAAGCAAGGAGACATTTGTTACTCCTTTACTAAACAACAACCCTGTAACCATGCAGATTCTTGGTATCTGCTCTGCTCTTGCTGTTACAGCAAAACTGGAGCCTGCCTTGGTTATGGGTCTAAGCGTTACCATTATTGTGGCTCTTTCAAATGTGGTTATATCACTGCTGCGTAACACTATTCCAAGCCGTATAAGAATTATTGTACAGCTTGTGGTTGTTGCGGCTCTTGTAACCATTGTGAGCCAGATTCTTAAGGCTTTTGCCTACGATGTCAGCGTTCAGCTCTCAGTTTATGTGGGCCTTATCATTACAAACTGTATCCTTATGGGACGTCTTGAGGCTTTTGCCATGGGCAACGGTCCTTGGGATTCTCTGCTTGACGGTCTTGGAAACGGATTCGGCTATGCTTTGATACTTGTAATTGTGGCTTTCATACGTGAGCTTCTTGGTTCAGGCGCGCTGCTTGGCTATCAGGTCATACCTCAGTCTTTCTATGAGATGGGTTATATGAACTGCGGCCTTATGCTTATGCCTCCAATGGCGCTTATAATAATAGGTTGTATAATCTGGGTTCAGCGTGCAAAGAATCCTGATCTATAGTGTTTAACTTTTAAAAGGTAAAGAAGAAAATGGATAATCTTTTAAGTCTTTTTGTCAGCTCAATTTTTGCCGACAATATGATTTTTGCGTACTTCCTTGGAATGTGTTCATTCCTGGCTGTATCCAAAAATGTTAAAACCGCTGTAGGTCTTGGCGTGGCTGTAACTTTTGTACTTCTTATAACAGTGCCTGTAAACTACCTGCTTCAGGTTTACGTACTTGCTCCTGATGTTCTGGTTCCTGGGGTTGACCTTGGATTCCTCAGTTTCATCATATTTATTGCAGTCATAGCTGCAATTGTACAGTTGGTTGAGATGATAGTTGAGCGTTTCTCTCCGTCACTCTACAACTCACTGGGTATATTCCTTCCTCTTATAGCTGTAAACTGCGCCATCATGGGTGCCAGCCTCTTCATGCAGCAGCGTATCACCATGGATCCTGCAAATGTTAAGGCTATAACATCATTCTGGCATGCAGTAATTTATGCTATAGGCTCTGGAATAGGTTGGATGTTTGCAATTGTGTGCCTTGCCGCAATACGTGAGAAGATGGCCTACTGCAATGTTCCTGCTCCGCTCCGCGGACTTGGCATAACATTCATCATGGTGGGTCTTATGGCTATGGCGTTTATGTGTTTTTCAGGAATTAAAATGTAATGCTATATGAATATGACTGTTTTAGCAATAAATATGGCGATGGTTGGAACCAGTGTGGCCGTCTTTTTGGTTGTCATTCTGATTCTTGTAGTGTTGCTTCTTGTGGCCAAGAAGTATTTGTCGCCGTCGGGTCCTGTTAAGCTGACGCTTAATAGTGAGAACCCTGTTGATGTCACATCAGGTGGCACACTGCTTGGAGCTCTCCAGAGCCAGGGCGTGTTCCTGCCTTCTGCTTGTGGTGGTAAAGGTGCTTGCGGACAGTGCCGTTGTCAGGTGACTTCTGGTGGTGGTGAGATTCTGCCTACTGAGGCTGTTCACTTCTCACGCCGTCAGGTCAAGGATAACTGGCGTCTGGGCTGCCAGGTTAAAGTTAAGGGTGATATGGCTGTTAAGGTGCCTGAATCTGTTCTCGGTGTTAAAGAGTGGGAGTGCGAGGTTATCTCTAACAAGAACGTCGCCACCTTTATCAAGGAGTTCAAGGTTAAGCTGCCTGCAGGTGAGCACATGGACTTCATTCCTGGTTCATACGCTCAGATTAAGATTCCTGAATATGATATTAACTATGCAGACTATGACCGTAGCCTTATAGGTGACCTTTATGTTCCTGCATGGGAGAAGTTTGGTCTCTTTGGCCTGAAACAGAAGAACACAGAGCCTACTATCCGTGCTTACTCTATGGCCAACTATCCTGATGAGGGTGACATTATCACTCTTACAGTACGTATCGCCACTCCTCCGTTCAAACCAAAAGACCAGGGTCCTGGCTTCCAGGATGTGCCTTGCGGTATAGCCTCTACATACATCTTCTCACTCAAGCCGGGTGACAAGGTTATCATGAGTGGTCCTTACGGAGAGTTCCATCCACACTTTGACAGCAAGCGTGAGATGATTTGGGTAGGTGGTGGCGCCGGTATGGCTCCTCTGCGTGCTCAGATTATGCACATGCTCAAGACTCTTCATACTCGTGACCGTGAGATGCACTACTTCTATGGCGCTCGTGCTATTGATGAGGTGTTCTTTATGGAAGACTTCCTTGCTCTTGAGAAGGAGTATCCTAACTTCCACTTCCATCTGGCCCTTGACCGTCCAGATCCTAAGGCTGACGCTATGGGTGTTAAGTACACCGCTGGCTTTATTGCTCCTGTTATGGGTGACACCTACCTCAAACAGCATGAGGAGCCTGAGGATATTGAGTACTACCTCTGCGGACCTCCGATGATGGCAAAGACAGTGCTTGATTTGCTGCACAGCCTTGGAGTTGAAGATGATATGATTTCATTTGATAATTTCGGCGGATAAAATTAGAGCCTCGGTTTTGCCGAGGCTTTAATGTAGTTTGTCCTGCCGTGATAAACCATTTCTCGGGCTCTCCATTATCCATTTGCATGTATGCTGATATAATCCTTCCCCTTGCAGTCCCCAAATGTTATACATATTTGGTGCCTGAGTCTCACTCTGCCGCGGTGCGGCAGGGTTCGCTTGTGCGTGTCACGCTAGGGCGGAAGTTCTATAATGGGATTGTGCTGCGATTGCATGATGATGCAGAGGAGGGTATTAACTACAAGCCTGTGCTTGGTGTGCTGAGTAAGGAGCCTATTGTAAGCAGTGCGCAGATTGAGCTGTGGCAGTGGGTTGCACGGTACTACATGTGCAAAATGGGTGATGTGTTAAAGGCTGCTATTCCTACAGCTCTGTTCAATGATGCCTACAAAAGCCGTACTTTTATGGCTGTGAGGCTGAAAGATGGGTATGAACATAAACCTACACCTAAGCAAAAGATTCTTATTGACTATATTGAGAGGGAGGCGGAAAGCGGTGCTATAAGTTTGAGTAGTGCTGTGGAGGCTGCATCGGCGGCGGTTGTTAATCTGCTTGAAAAGAAGGGGGTTATTGAAAAATATCAGGCTGAGCGTAGCCGATTCTCCTACAGTGAGCCTGTTGTTGCTGAAAATCCTCTTACTGAAGCGCAGCAGAAGGCGTATGATGAGACTATGGCTCTGTTTGCAGAGCATAAACCGGTGCTGCTCAAGGGGGTGACATCGAGCGGTAAGACTGAAATCTACATAAAACTTATTAAGAACACTATTGCGCAGGGCAGGCAGGTGCTTTACCTTGTGCCTGAGATTGCGCTTACAACTCAGCTTAAGCAGCGGTTGCAGCGTGTTTTTGGTGATGCGTTGTTTCTGTATCATTCAAAACTCAATGACCAGGAGCGTGCTGAAGTGTATAATGAGGCCATAAGTGGTGAGCGATGCATGGTAGTGCTGGGTGTACGTTCATCTGTATTCCTGTCATTCAAGGATTTAGGTCTGGTGATTGTGGATGAGCAGCATGATCAGAGTTACAAGCAACAGGAGCCTGCACCACGTTATCATGCTGGTAATACTGCCGTTATGCTTGCCAGACTTGCGGGCGCTGATGTTATTATGGGGTCAGCCACTCCAAGTGTGGAGGCTTATTATAATGCGACTAGCGGCCGATGGGGGCTTGTTGAGCTTGGAAGTAGGTATGGCGGTGTGCTGCCACCGGAGCTGACTGTGGTTGACATGGTGGCTGAACGACGCAAGAACAAGGTCTGCGAGATGTTCTCGTGGGTTCTGCGTGACAAGATTGCCGCCGCTTTAGAGCATGGAGAGCAGGTTATTTTGTTTCATAACAGGCGTGGACATTCCACTAGTGTGTGCTGCCCAAGCTGCGGCTGGGTGCCGCAGTGTGATTCGTGCTCGGTCCCACTCACTTATCATAAGGTTGGAGAGTTGCTCTCATGCCATTACTGCGGTCATAAGGAGCCTATGCCGCTTTTCTGCCCTGTTTGCGGAAATGATCTTGACACCCGTGGCTACGGCACTGAGAGGGTGGAGGAAGTTCTACATGGTATGTTCCCCGATGCAGGCGTTTTGAGACTTGATCTTGACAGTGCTTCCGGTAAAAACTCATACGAGCGTATTTTAGGTGATTTTGCCGCTGGCAAAGCTAAGATTCTTATAGGAACTCAGATGGTTTCAAAGGGGCTTGACTTTAGCAATGTGTCACTTGTGGGCATATTGAATGCTGACACTCTGATTGATTACCCTGATTTCCGCTCGTCAGAGCAGAGTTTTCAGACGCTACTGCAGGTCTCTGGCCGATGCGGCAGGCGCAGCAGGCGTGGTGAGGTGGTGATGCAGACGTCTCACGCCACCTATCCTATAGTTCAGCAGGTTGCTGACTCTGACTATAGGGCGTTTTTTGATGAACAGATAGCTGTACGCAGTCTGCTTGCATATCCTCCGTTCAGCCGTCTGGTGTTCCTTTATGTAAAGGGCAAGAATCCACGTGCGGTTAACGGTTCTTCTCAGATGCTCACATCGATGCTTGGGAAACAGTTTCCAAACTATGTCTTAGGGCCTGGAACTCCCCCTGTGGCAAAAATTAGTGACTACCATATAAGACGTGTTGTAGTAAAAATTCTGCCATCACTTTCACTCGCTGATTCTAAGGCCTTTATATATTCTGCAATTGAAGAGACTCTTAGAAACTACGGTTCAATATCCATTTATGCGGATATTGACCCCGTTTGATTTTGCAAGCAATAAAAAAATTGTTACTTTTGCGGTTTATAAACCATCTTGTATGAGATATATTCTACTGCTTGCATTTATACCCATATTTATCATTGCCTTGTACATCTACAAGCGTGATAAATTCCAGAAAGAGCCTCTTAAGGAGTTGATTAAGGCTTTTGCTGCGGGTATGTGCTCAGCTGCGGTGGTTATTTTAGTCCATGAGATTTTAGGCCTCTCTGGTATTGACATTGACACTAATGTGGTTCTGAGAGCTTTTGTAAGCGCCGCTCTTATTGAAGAGAGCGTCAAGTTCTTCTTTTTCTACAAACTTTTCTGGAATAATCCTAATTTTGATGAGCGGTTTGACGGCATTGTGTATGCGGTCTACGTATCACTAGGTTTTGCTTTTGTTGAAAATGTGCTTTACATATATCAGGATGTGAGCCAGGCGGTTCATGTGGCGTACGCAAGAGCCTTCTTTGCGGTTCCGGCTCACACTCTGTTTGCCATTGCCATGGGCTATGGCGCAGGTATGGCTAAGTTTTCAAGAAAAAGAGCTTCTCTATACCTTGTGAGCGGTTTTATATGGGCTATTATTTTGCATGGAATTTATGACTTCCTGCTCATGTATTCAAGTGACCTGGCTGCAATAAATGAGTCATTCAGTGCGTTTATTGTTATGCTTTTCTACATTTTTGTGATTATTATGTGGATAGCAGGGTTCAAAAGGATGAAAAAACTCAGTGATGAGGATGAATGGCATTTATGAGAAGCAGGTTCTTTATATTAATTGCAGCGTTTTTTGCATCGCTTGTGGCATTGGCTGACAGCCCTCTTAAGGTTTCCTCTGACAGTGTATACTATCGATATATCAGACATGACATTGAGGCTTGGAGGCCTGTGATAGACAGTCTGCATGATGCTAAGCCAAAAAAATCTGTTGAAACACTGGATTTTCTGCTTTCACTTGAGTATGGGTATGTGGCGTGGTGTGTGAGTGACACCGCCTGTGCGCAGCCAGAGAAGGCGCTGGATGATGCTATCGCAGATTTGGAGAGTTTTCAGGAGGCTATTAAGAGTGTGCCAGATAAGACACTGACGCGTAGAATGCTTGAGTCAAAGGCCCGCTCATATTACTCTGCGTTCCTGGCATATCAAATGAAGCTTAATACGGTGAGGGCTATTATTAACGGCTGGCGATGTGTAAATAATGCAAAGAATGCTGTTACTACGTCGCCTGACTGCTGGTTCTCCCAGTTGGAGTATGGCAATGTAATGCACTATATGCCAATGTTTTTGGGAGGCTCTAAGATAAATGCACGCAAGGCCTATATAAGCGCCATAAAAATAATGGATGATAGCGGTGAGAATGATAAGAACTGGTTGTATCTGCACGCTTTGCTATGTCTGGCTGATTGTTACAAGCAGGAAAAGGACTTTAGCAATGTGCAGTCATGCTATGACAGAATCTTGGCTGTAGAGCCTGATTTTGCACTTGTGAGAGATTCTCTTGCGCCGTCACTTGCACGGCAAAAATAAAATTGTTAAATTTGCGCTGATAATCTAATAGAATTCTAATACTGAAAAACATTGTTAAAATGAAAAAACTATTTTACTTTTTTACAGCGGCATTGGCATCAATGCTTTTATTTTCAAGTTGTAGCAAGGATAATACTGTAAAAGATATTGACGGCAACCAGTATACCATTGTGAGATTTGGATACCAGGAGTGGATGGTTGAGAACCTTAAGGTTACTCACTATAATGACGGAACTCCAATATCTTACGCCGCCACAGATGAGCAGTGGGCTTTTGCAGACTCCGTTGGCAAGGGTGCATGGTGTGTATATGATTTCTATGGTGACGGCCAAGAGGCTCTTACTGCAAATTCATACGTGACATACGGTGCTCTGTATAATTTCCATGCTATTCAGAGTGGCCAGCTTGCTCCGGAAGGCTGGCGTGTGGCTACTGAGGAAGATTGGGTGAAGCTTCAGAACTTTATCTCATATAACGGCTGGAACTATGATGGTACTCATACTGATAACAAGGTGGCCAAGGCTTTGGCTGACAACAAACTTTGGAGGGACAATGAACCTGACGATGATCCTGGTGACATAGGGTCTAAGGATTCTTTTGCTGACAAGAATAATATATCTGGTTTTACAGCGATTCCTGCCGGAGATCGTCATCCAAACGGAAAATATTTCTTCCAAGGGGAGCAGACATTCTGGTGGACATTTTCATACCTGCCTAATCTTACAACAGCAATTTGGACAAGAGGTCTTAGCTATACGGAGTCTGTTCTAATGGCAGATCCTGCCAGACCTGGCTTTGGCTTCTCTGTGCGCTGCGTACGTGATGTGGAATAGAATACTTGTGCTTGACGGTGCCATGGGCACCATGTTACAGAAACTGGGAGTAGGGACTGTATCAACCGGAAATGATGTAGTAGATGCCGTGTACAAAGTGCACGGCATGTATATAGAAGCCGGAGCTGATATAATCTCTACTCACACTTTTACTGCCAATGAGGGTGATGACATTGTAGAGAGAAACAGGCTTTTTGCGGGTGTGGCCCGTAAGGCTGCTGATGAGTGTAAGACCCGTAAAATCTATGTGGCTGGCAGTATTGGCCCTACATCCAAGACTCTTACTATGAGCAACGCCTCATTTGATGAGATGCAGGCTGCTTACAAACTTCAGATTGCCACACTTGTGGATAGTGGAGTTGATTTTCTTCTTTTTGAAACTTTTTTTGACACTCTAAATCTAAAGGCTGCCCTTACAGCCGCTCGTTCCGTGGCACCAGAAACGCCTGTTATGGTGAGTGCAACCATTGAAAAGAACGGACGTCTGCTTACGGGTCAGACTTTGGAGGCGTTTGCCATTACAGTTGCGCCCTTCAAACCTATGTCAATAGGTCTGAACTGCTCATTTGGAGCTTCTGATATGCTGCCTCACATTAAAGCACTTTCAGAGATTGCGCCTTTTCATATTAGCGCACACCCTAATGCAGGATTCCCTGACGAACAGGGTGTATACTCTGAAACACCTGAAAGTATGGCTGAGGCTATGAAACCATTCTTTCAGCAGGGCTTGCTCAATATTGTGGGCGGATGCTGCGGTACCACTCCTGAGCATATTGCTTTGCTAAGCAGTATGGCTCAAGCCTATACGCCTCACAAGATTCCTCAAATTAAGCCCGCCACACGTCTTAGTGGTCTTGAACCATGCAATTTTGATGACTTTGTATATGTTGGAGAGCGTACAAATGTGGCTGGCTCCAAAAAGTTTGCGCGTCTGATAGCGGAACGTAATTTTGACGAGGCTCTGCTTGTAGCTCGTCGTCAGGTTGAGGGTGGGGCGCAGGTGATAGACATCTGTATGGATGACGCCATGCTTAACGCCAAGGAGTGTATGGCGGAGTTTCTGCATTTGGCAGGCTCTGATCCATATATTGCCAAGGTGCCAGTCATGATTGACTCTTCTGATTGGGGTGTAATTGAGGAGGCTTTGAAGTATACTCAAGGTAAGGCCGTGGTTAACTCCATATCGTTGAAGGAGGGGAAGGATGTGTTTGTGGAGCATGCAAAGTATATAAGGGACTTTGGCGCGGCGGTAATTGTAATGGCCTTTGATGAAGAGGGTCAGGCCACCTCATACGCACGCCGATGCCAGATATGTGAGCGTGCCTATCACATATTGATTGATGAGGTTGGGTTTGTACCTGAAGATATAATATTTGACCCCAATGTTCTCACTATTGCAACTGGCATAAGCGAACATAACAATTATGCAGTTGATTTTATAAACACTGTTAAGTTTATAAAGGAGAATCTGCCCGGGGCCAAAGTGAGTGGCGGCATAAGCAACCTGTCATTTGCTTTCCGTGGAAATAACGTTGTGCGTGAGGCTATGCACAGCGTATTCCTTTATCATGCGGTAAATGCAGGCCTTGATATGGCTATTGTTAATCCGCAGATGCTGCAGGTATAGGTCGTATAGCCTGTACTGCTGGTCGTAGGCGGAGTTACAGATTTCGTATAGGTATGGACATGGTTGGCCGGGTTGCCGGAAGCGTTGACAAATGCCGTGGCGCTCTGGCTCGGCGCAACAGCGGGGGTCGGAGCCGGCGTAGGAGTTGCTGATACAACCGGAGCCCCCACGGGACTTAAAAGCCTTTCTGTTACGGTACACTCTGCTTTGGCCGAGTTGTCCAGGGATCTGGCGGTAATAACTGCGTCGCCGGAAAGGGGTGACAGAACCCTGATATAGAGTCTGATCGGATGGGAGAGATCATCCGCCTCAATTGCGATTTCACCGGTGTTCAGGAGCTTCCCGTCAATGTTTGCCCGCCTCGCGTTCCTGTCAGGGAGAATATCAATCAGCGTACCGGCTGAGCTGCCAAGGCAGATCACACCGTTGGTTGCAGAGGATGGAGCGCAGTACAGTTCGGCATCGCAGTAGCTGTACTGCTTCTGTGGTTCCTGATCCCTCGAAGCATTCACTGCAGCCCGTTCCGCCTGCAGTGAGTAGCGGTCCTGGCTGAAATACATGGTTTGAATCGGCCTGTATCTCGAAACATTTTCTGCGGCAACCAGTACAGTACCGTCGGAATCCGTAAGGTTTCCTTTCCCGTCAACGGCATACCGTTCTTCGTATTGACCGAGCCTGTCTACCGCATAAACAGGACCGTTCGGCAAAGCGTAAGAATACAGATTCAGATCCTCACTGGTTGCAGCCATGGTCGCAGGC
>ONBO01000030.1:0-15460 GCA_900316125.1 uncultured Bacteroidales bacterium
GAAAAAAATCCAAAAAATACAGATTGTAACGAACACCAACATCAAAGCCGTTCCCAATGACAAATAATTTTTTCATAATGAATTAGAATTTTAAGGTTTTTCCTACTCATTTACAGGCTTTTCGGGTTACTCCTTTTCTTTACATATAGGCATAAAAAAAGCGTGAATCTTAACAGATTCCCGCTGTGTGAAGGTATTTGGCGTAACCCAGACCGTACGAAAACAAGTTAAGCCCACGCTATAAAGCATAGGCATTTCCCCCTTGTTTCTTCACAGTCTTAAAATCGCCAAATTTTACACACAGAAGAAATCAAGCAAAATGCTTATAAAACTAATGTTAGATTCAGCTCGCTAACTGAAAGAGGATTTCATATCCTCAAGTACAAATATACTGCTCTTTCTGAATTATTACAAATTATACTTCAAAAAGAATTACTTATCGTCGTAATGTCCGTATGAAGCAAGGACCAACACAACAATCTCATCATCATGAATTTCGTATATTAATCGATGCTGTTGCGTAATCCTGCGGCTCCACTGACCAGCACGATTAGCACTGAGAGGTTCTGGTTTGCCAGTCCCATTTTTAGGATGTTCATATAGTTCTGCAATAAGCCTCAATGCTTTTTTATAGGCAGTCGGCTCATTTCTCCTTAATTTTGCCAAATCATGCTCTGCCTTAGGGGCAAAAGTAACAGTGTAAATCATAGAGTACTCAAAAACTTATCCAGCTCTTCTACAGAAGCATAGGAATGACCTTTACCATCCTTGATTTCCTCTCTTGCTTCATCCACCCTTGCAAAAAACTCTTCCTTGCTCATAAGACTATCATCTTCAGCTTTCTCTTTTGCAAGTTTTGAAACGTACTTTGCAAGCCTGCTCATAAGACGTTCACTATCTGCTATAAGTCCTATATTCTGCCACAACTGGACATTTTGTGCATTTAACTGTATAGATGTCATAGTTTTATCATATTAGTTGCTACAAAGGTAATGAATAGCATTTGCATTTGCAAATTAATTGCCACATACAAATAAAAAAGCCCGCCAAGATGTTTGTCGGACTTTTCAGTGTGGCAGTGCCACATATATGTTTCAAGCAAAATTATTTTGCACGCTCAAGGTAAGTACCGTCAGCAGTGCTAACCTTAATCTTATCACCAGTGTTGATGAATAGAGGAACCTTAACGGTAGCGCCAGTCTCAACAGTGGCAGGTTTAAGAGTGTTAGTTGCAGTATCACCCTTAAGACCTGGCTCAGTGTAAGTAACCTCAAGCACAACAGCTATAGGAAGCTCAGCAAAGAGGATAGTGTCAGTATCAGCGTGAATGGTAACATCAACCATATCACCCTCCTTAAGGAAATCAACACCGTTAATCAACTCCTTAGCAATAGAAACCTGCTCGTAAGTCTCATTGTTCATAAAGTTGTAACCCATATCATCCTTGTAGAGATACTGGAACGGACGCTTCTCTATTCTAACCTCGTCAAGTTTAACACCTGATGAGAAAGTGTTCTCAATAACACGTCCGGTCTGAACGTTTCTAAGTTTTGTACGAACAAAAGCAGGACCCTTGCCTGGTTTTACGTGAAGGAACTCGATAATTGTGTACAAGCCATTGTTGAACTTTATACACATGCCATTTTTAATATCTGCTGTAGTAGCCATAAGTATGTGTTATTTAAGTTATTATACCACTATGTAAAAATCGGTTGCGAAGATAAGGTTTTTTAGCGGAATTACAAAATTTTTAAGGCACGATGCTACCATAGTCCTCAAGATTTTGTCTGCAGTGCATACAAAATTCATGCAAAAAAAGCTGACTTTGTAACAGAAACTTAACATAATGATACAATGTTGATAACTAAACCATTACCTAAATGTTAAATTTTTTCATATTATATAAAAAAAATGTTATCTTTGCATTTTGAAAGGTAAGGAGCGTGAATTACGGAGCAAAGCGACAGCACGCTTCTGCGTGCCGCGAAGCGAAAGGCTTTACTCGCTAACGCTCGTAAAGCCATAAAAAAAGGAAGTATGCCTGTTATAACAGTTTCATATTTTCCTTTCGCAAACAAGAACAAAAACAACAAAACACAATAGGAAAATATGAAACGAGTAGTTATAACAGGTATGGGCATCTACTCTTGCTTAGGCAACGGTCTTGATGCAGTACTTCAGTCACTCTACGATGGCAAGTCTGGTATCATCTTTGACCAGGCACGTAAGGACATGGGCTTCCGTTCAGCTCTTACTTCATATCTTGAAGTACCAGATCTTAAGAAGGAGCTCAGCCGCAGCCAGAGAGTATATATGCCAGAGCAGGCCAAGTACGCATACGTGGCCACATCGGAGGCCTTTAAGAACGCCAATATAGACATGGACTACCTTGAGAGCCATGAGGTTGGACTTATGTACGGCAATGACAGCTCAGCTGAGCCTGTATATAAGAGCATAAGCACCATGCTTGAAAAGCATGACACCACCCTTGTAGGTTCAGGCGGTATATTCCAGTCAATGAACTCAACAGTAACCATGAACCTTGCCTGCATCTTCAAGCTGAAAGGTATGAACCTCACAGTATCAGGTGCATGCGCCAGCGGTTCACACGCTATAGGACTTGGCGCGCTGCTTATACGCAACGGCCTTCAGGAGATGGTGGTTTGCGGTGGCGCACAGGAGGTTAACCCATACGCAGTAGGCAGCTTTGACGGCATCAGCGCATTCTCAACACGTGAGAGTGACCCTACTAAGGCTTCACGTCCGTTTGACCGTGACCGTGACGGTCTGGTGCCAGGCGGTGGCGCAGCTACTGTAATACTTGAGAGCTACGAGAGCGCAGTAAAACGTGGCGCACCTATCATTGCAGAGGTGCTTGCCTACGGATTCTCATCAAACGGTGACCATATTTCAGTTCCTAACGTTGACGGACCAAGCCGCTCACTTTGCATGGCCATTAAAGAGGCTGGCATAGACATCCGTGAGATTGGCTACGTAAACGCACACGCCACATCAACTCCTGTAGGAGACCGCAATGAGGCCAAGGCTATAGCCAACGTATTTGGAGATTATAAGGTAGAGGTTACCTCCACAAAGTCACAGACCGGACATGAGATGTGGATGGCAGGTGCAAGTGAGGTTATCTACTCCACCCTGATGATGAAGAACGGCTTTATAGCACCAAACATCAACTTTGAGAACCCAGATGAGGACTCCGCCAAACTTAACATCCCAGCCAAACGCGTTGAGAAGAAGTTTGACATCTTCCTCTCTAATTCCTTCGGATTTGGCGGAACTAACAGTACACTGATTATTAAGAACTTATAATCAGTT
Organism: uncultured Bacteroidales bacterium; assembly: GCA_900316125.1. GTDB lineage: Bacteria > Bacteroidota > Bacteroidia > Bacteroidales > Paludibacteraceae > Enterocola. Next base: position 3,334 of record ONBO01000030.1, read on the forward strand.
GAAAATTGAAAGTTAATGGAATATCTGTTGCAAAAGTAAGCGTCTCCACCCGCGGAGACGTATAGCGGGAGGGACCCATAGGGTCACAGACCCGTATGGGAGGGCCGAAGCCCTTTACAAAAGGGCTGAGTCTTACGTTGCAATAGATATTCCATTAAGAACAATAAAAATTAGCATTAACACTATAATAAGTAAATTATGGAAAAGAACGCTTTAATTGAAAGAGTAAACAACATTCTTAGTGAGGAATTTGAAGTAGAGGTATCAGAGATGACACCAGACGCAAACATCAAGCAGACACTTCAACTTGACAGCCTTAGCATAGTTGACATGGTTGCCCTTATTGAGAACGAGTTCCAAGTAAAGATCAAACCTGCTGAGGTTTCACAACTCACAACATTCGGCAAGCTCTACGACTATATTGCAGAGCACATCTAAAAACAAACTCATATCACCCATGACGGAGCAAACCATATTTGCCGGCGAGCAAATAAAAGAGCTGATTCCGCAGAGAAGTCCAATCCTGATGGTTGACAAGATTTACAATGTCACCGCAGATGAGGCAGATTCAGAGCTGACCCTTAGTGAGGACAATCTTTTCCTGAGTGATAAAAAATTCACAGAGCCGGGCCTGATTGAGCACATAGCTCAGTCAGCTTCGGCTTTTGCGGGTTTTACAGCACGTATGGAAGGGAAGAGCGCACCACTGGGCTACATAGGGGAGATCAAGAAATTCAACCTTGTAAGCCTACCAGAGGCAGGAGACACACTCTGCACGCACATACGCATTATGAGCGTGGTTGGGAGCGTATCGCTGCTTACAGCAGAGACAAAGGTGAACGGCAGCACCGTATGCACCACAAACATGAAAATAGCCATTGAGGAATAAACATGCTTACAAACTATTTTTCACTAATATCACAGACCAAGGAGCCGGACGGCACAGTGCTATCAACAGTAGAGCTGAATCCAGACTGTGAAGTTTACAAAGGGCATTTCCCTGGCAACCCCATATCGCCGGGAGTATGTAACCTTCAGATGCTACGTGAGTGTGTGGAGCACTATACAAACAAGAAACTCCTTATAAAGGGCATAAAACAGTGCCGCTACTCCGCACTTATAACCCCGCTCAAACAGAGCCGCCTGCAGTTCCGCGCCACAATAGACGAGGCGGAAGGAGGCTACAACGTGGCAGGCACAGTGTATGATGACAACGAGACATACATTGACATAAAGTTCCAACTTACATTAAACTGACAACATGAGTAGATTTACCCTGGCAGCCTACAGATATCTAAGGCAGCACAAAGCCCTGCTCTATATTCTGATGTTAGGCAGCTTTGCCATATTTCTGGCATTAGGACTGCAGATCAAGTATGAGGAGGACATCTCAAAACTGCTCCCTTCAAACACCATAGGAGATTCAGAGCAGCTTGTCTTTGACAACCTTAAGGTAAAAGACAAGATTTTCATTCTCTTTACCGCAAAAGACACCGCCGATGCGGGCACTGTGGACACAGACCGCCTTGCAGAGACGTGTGACGCATTCTGTGAGAACCTCATAGAGGAAGACAAAGACACCACCATTAACAACATACTCTACTCACTTGATGAGGATCTTATGTACGCTGGCATGGAGTATGCGCTTGGCAACCTGCCTACGCTTCTCACAGAGAAAGACTACGCAAGTTTTGACACCGTGTTCACCAAGTCTCACATAGAGGCTCAGATGGCAGACAATTACGAGGCTCTGCAGAGCGCGGATGGTGAGTATACCGCACAGATTATCACATACGACCCTGCCGGTATGCGCTATGCCATTGCCTACAAGGCAAAGGAGGCATCGGGGGCTATGGGCGGAAGCTACAAAGTTATAGGCGGCCACTTCTTTACGCCAGACAGCACAGTGTGCATTGCCTTCATAACTCCTAACTTCAAGGCGTTTGACTCCAAAACCGGAATCCGCCTCACGGAGCATATTGAGGAGAGCATTAAGACTCTTCAAAATGACTACCCCGATGTTGACATTATATTCCACGGGGCGCCTATACAGAGCGTGTTCAACTCACGTCAGATTAAGGAGGACCTTATGCTCACATTAGGGCTCTCAGTGCTCTTTGTGTGCATCATAATAGCTTTCTGCTTTAAGAACAAATCCACACTGCCGCTACTGCTTGCGCCAGTGATTTACGGCGCTTTCTTTGCGCTTGCCGTCATGTACCTGATTCAAGGCACTATGTCACTTATGGCATTAGGAATTGGCGCCATAGTGCTTGGCGTGTCACTCAGCTACTGTCTGCACGTCATAACCCATTACAAGTACGTAAGTGACCCTGAGACCGTGATTAAGGAGCAGACCAAGCCGGTTATACTTGGCGTGCTAACCACCATTGGCGCCTTCATGGGGCTTCTCTTCACAGAGTCCGCCCTGCTTAAGGACTTTGGTATGTTTGCATCGCTGGCCATGGTGGGAACCACAATATTCTGTCTGATTTTCCTGCCTCACTTCTTTAACCCAGATAATAACAAACGCTCAGACAAGGCGTTCCGCTGGCTTGAGAAGGTTAACTCCTACCCTCTTGACAAGCACACATGGCTTGTGGCGCTCATAGGAGTGATATCGGTGGTTTGCATATTCCTGTCAGGCAATGTTCAGTTTGACTCAGACCTCAAGAACATAGGCTACCACAGCCCTATAGAGCTGCGTTCAAGTAAGATGCTGGCAGAGAAGACCGCAGGCGGCAACTATACAGGCTACTTTGCGGTTACAAGCAAGAACCTTGACAGCGCCCTTGTCTATAACAAAGTGCTTGATGACCGTCTGGCACAGCTGAAAGACTCAGGCGAGATTAAGAGCTTTGCAGCCACGTCAGCCCTGCTGCTTGACTCCAAGACACAGCAGGAGCGCATTGACCTCTGGAACAAATACTGGACCCCAGAGAGGAAGGCGCGCGTAAAGGCCGACATCAAGGCCGCCGGTCTGAAGTACGGTTTCACAGAAGACACATTTGACCCGTTCTTTGGCATACTTGACGCAGAATACACCCCTACATCACTCTACGATGCAGGCATACTGCCAGAGGGTCTTATGAGCAACTGGATTGAGAATACAGACTCCACATACATGGTGTTCACCCCAGTGCAGATTGCACCAGAGAACCGCCGCCATGCCAGTGAGGAGATAGTCAAGACACCGCACACAGTGGTTATTGATCCGTTCTTTTATACACAGGATATGGTGGAGCTGCTGAACAATGACTTCAACACAGTGCTTTACATATCAACGCTGTTTGTGTTCATCGTTCTACTAATATCATTCCGCAGCCTTATCTTAGGCGCCATAGCGTTCCTGCCAATGGTGCTCAGCTGGTTCATAGTGCTTGGTATTATGAACATCTTTGGAATGCAGTTCAACCTGATAAACATTATAATCTCAACATTCATATTTGGTGTGGGCGTGGATTACAGCATATTTGTGATGGACGGTCTGCTTGCCGGGCAGAAGGGAGACGACAAGCTGCTTATGTATCATAAGACAGCCATCTTCTTCTCAGCCGTGGTACTGATTATAAGCATATCGTCACTTATATTCGCCACCCACCCAGCCATATCATCAATAGGTCTCACCACCCTGATAGGCATGACAGCCACCCTGCTCATCACCTACACCGTGGAACCATATTTGTTTAAGTTGGTGCAAAAGATTAAGGGCCGGAAGAATTAAGATTATGTACGACATCATAATAATAGGAGCGGGCCTGGGAGGGCTGGAATGCGGCTACATTCTGTCAAAGAACGGAATGAAGGTCTGCATTGTGGAGCGCGAGCGCGAGATAGGCGGCTGCATACAGTCATTCAAACGTGGCGGCAGCACCTTCGACACCGGCTTCCACTATGTAGGCGCGCTTGATGAGGGCGAGAGCCTGTACCGCCTCTTCACCTACCTGAACCTTATGGGACTACCATGGGTGAGGCTCGATGATGACTTTGACCACGTACATATAGACGGCAGCGAGTACATATTCCGCAGCGGCCATGAGGCGTTCCTTGAGGAGATGAGCAGCCGCTTCCCACATCAGCGTGAGAACCTGAAAAAATACGTAGCCACACTGAAAAAGGTGGGCGACAATATTTTTGGCAGCCTTGCGCCCAAGGGCGACGACTTCTTCACCACATCCATGTTCGGAGTGAGCGCCAAGGCGTTCATAGAGGAGACCATAACAGACCAACGCCTGCGTGACGTGCTGTGCGGCACCTCCCTGAAACTGGAGCTTGCAGAGAAACTGCCGCTCTACACATTCGCCCAGATAAATGACTCGTTCCTGCGCGGCGCATACCGTCTTGACGGCGGAGGCACACTGCTTGCAGAGCATCTTGCCGCTGACATAGAGAGTATGGGCGGAGAGATTATAAGAGCCACAGACGTTACTGCAATTAAAGTAAACGCAGAAGGTCTGGCATCGGGGGTGGAGCTATCAAACGGAGAGACACTGAGCAGCAAATGGGTTATAAGCAACGCCCACCCTGCCCACACAGTAAGACTCATAGAGGAGACTCCGTACCTCAAGAAGATTTACCGTTCACGCATCACGCGCCTTGATAACACATTGGGCTTCTTTACGGCAAACCTCAAGCTGAAAGAGGGAGCGGTTCCATACCAGAACCATAACAATTTCATTTATGACCACGCTGATATGTGGGACTGCACGTCCCAGCGCACAAACCGCGTGCTTGTAAGCTATTACAAGAACCAGAACGCTATTGACATACTATCGCCTATGCCATGGAGCAGCGTGGAGCAGTGGAAAGACACAACCATTGGGCACAGAGGCAGTGAATACGAGGAGTTCAAGAGACAAAAGGCGGATGAGTGCATAGCCTTGACAGAGAGCGTGATTCCAGGGCTGAGAGAGTCTGTGGAGCGCGTCTACTCCAGCACACCACTCACCTACCGTTCATATACAAACACAGAAAACGGCAGCGCATACGGCATACGCAAGGACTTTGAGTCACCTATGACCACAATCCTCACGCCACGCACTCCAATAAAAAATCTGCTTCTTACAGGGCAGAGCTTAAACCTTCACGGGGTATTGGGAGTCAGTATGACAACGCTGTTCACAGTTAGGGAAATTATAGATTTTAAGATATGAAGTACGCATTAGTAACAGGAGGCAGCAGAGGCATAGGCCGCGCTGTCAGCTTAAAGTTAGCCGCTATGGGCTACACAGTAGTGATAAACTATGCAGGCAACGATGCAGCCGCCGCAGAGACACAGAACCTCATCCGTGAGGCTGGCTATCCAGAGGCAGAGCTGCTCAAGTTTGATGTCAGCAGCGCCGAGGCATGTACAGAGGCCATTGAGAAGTGGCAGGCAGCCCACACCGATGGTTACATCGAGGTGCTTGTAAACAACGCCGGTATACGTCGTGACAACCTTATGCTCTGGATGGAGCAGGAGGACTGGTTAAAGGTTCTTAACACAAACCTTGGCTCATTCTACAATGTAACTCGCCCTATAGTAAAGCCAATGCTTCTTAAGAAGTACGGCCGTATTATAAACATGGCGTCACTCTCAGGTCAGAAGGGTCTGCCAGGCCAGACAAACTACTCTGCCGCCAAGGGAGGTCTTATAGCAGCCACCAAGGCGCTTGCACAAGAGGTTGCAAAGAAACGTGTTACAGTAAACGCAGTGGCTCCTGGCTTTGTAAAGACAGACATGGTTGAGGGTCTTGATGAGAAGGCTCTCTCAGCCCAGATACCTGCAGGCCGTTTTGGCACACCAGAAGAGGTTGCAGCCGTAGTGGCATTCCTTGCATCGCCGGAAGCAGCATACGTAAACGGTGAGGTTATTGCAGTTAACGGTGCGCTCTATACTTAATGGAGAATCGTTGAACCGGAGAACCGGTGAACCGAAAAATATAAATAATAATTCGATTAACCGAATCACCGATTAACCGATTAAACAAAATTTTGTATGAAAAAAATATTTGTTATTATTTCAGCTGTGCTGCTGGCCGCAGCAAGCTACGCCGCTAATGACGCAGTCATAAGCGCAATCAAGAACACAAACGCCACATATAAGAACATTGTGTGTGACTTTGACCAGGCTAAGAACATGAAGATAGTGAAGGAGCCTGTGCTTTCAGCAGGTAAGCTCTACTATGAGGGTGAGAAAATGAGTATGATATACTCTAAGCCAGAGGGTGAGTACTTCAAGATTACAGAGAGCTCCTTGTCAATGCTTACCGGCAAGAACAAGCTCAACAAGAAGCTAAAAGCGGGCGACCCATTTATGATGCTACGTAACCTGCTTATCTTCAGCATGAAGGGCGATATTAACGGATTGGCTGAAATGGCAAACTCCGATGTAGCCTACACAAGCACCGCCTCACAGGATCAGTTTGTATTCACAAGCAAGAACAAGGTTTCAAAAGGTTACAACAAGATTGTGCTATACTATAACAAGCAGAGCCACGTGCTTGAGTACATGGAGCTTTACCAGCCTACAGGAACCTTCACCACCTACACTCTTAAGAACATTAAGACTGGCGGTGTAATTCCTGCTGACGCTTTCTAAGCAGAGTTCTCCTTTTTTTACACCCTTTAGATTGTGTGTCGTATCTTAATTTTTCTTAACTTTGCAAAGAATATGCCTTTATCTTTTCAGATTAAAAATTATGAGAATACACATACTCAAACTAATACTTAGTTCCATAGCAGCTCTTGCGGCTACACTAAGCTACGCATCAGGGATAATACCACACCAGTCAGTAGAGATTTGCAAAGGAGAAAGCACATCACTTACCACAGACACATCTGGTAACACCTACGAGTGGACACCTGCCACGGGACTCTCAGGCACCACTACGCGAAGCGTAACATCCACCCCACCCACCACAGGTTCAATCACATACACTTGTAAAGTTACTAAGAAGGGTGGCTCCACTGACACTGACAACCTTATTAGCCTTGGTGGTTTTGAGTTTGCGCCAGGTCAGGTTAACAATTATAAGCGCGCTCAGAACAAGATGGGCGACTGGATTGATTATGAATACCTGAACTTTGACCAGAGCGGTAGAGACATAGCACAAGGAGCTGTTACAACTGCAACAAACGCCAACAATGTTAAGACAGCCTACTTCTATAACACACAGCCTCACAGCGGCAACTATATGCTTGTAGCGGATGGAGGAAACAACTCAAACGCCAGAGTATGGTCTGCACGTAACCTCAAGTTGAAAAGTGGCGTCACATACCAGTTTAGTGTATGGGCGGCAAACATTGACATTGAGTACGCCAAGCACGGGATATCATCCCTCGCCAAGCTTAAATTTGTAATAGAGAACCAGGACGGTACAAGAGAGCTTAGCAGTTTCACCGTTAAAGAGACGCTTGGACAATGGAATGAGTTTAAGGCTACATTCACAGCCGCAAAAGACTATGGCTGGTGCCATATTTACCTTGTTAATTTCAACACGGAATTTGAGGGTAATGACTTCGCTCTTGATGACATCTATTTTGGAGCGGAGATAAAGACAGCCGACGATGTAACCACTGAGACATTCCCTGTGGTAGTAAAAGACTGCACTGCACCGCCTGTTGAGCATAATGAAAAAGTGTGCCAAGACCACACTCTCACTCTTACACCCACAAACACAGGCACATACCTATGGGATGACGGTTCCACAAACCCCACCCTTACCATTAGTTCTACTAAGGCTGGAACGCTGACACACTATTGTGATGTTACCATAGCAGGGCAGACATCACCTGTAAGGGAAACCTTTAACATAACGGTGAATCCTACTCTGGAAGAATCTATCACAGCCACTGTGAAGAAGGGAGAGCCTTACACAGAAAATGGCTTTAACATCTCAGGAGATCAGACTTCACAAGGCGGAATTCTCACGTTCAAATTAAACACTCAATCAAAAGTTACTGGATGTGACAGCATTGTAACTCTCAGACTCCAAGTTAAACCAGACTCTCCCCACCACTATGAAACAGTATGTGTGGATGAGAGCATCACTCTAAAGCCTTCAACCACAGGTATATCATACAAATGGTCAGACGGCAGCACTAACCCTACCCTTACCATCACACCTACAGCAGAGGGTACAGAGAACTACACTTGTATAGTAACCACCAGCAATAGCGGAGTAGGACAAAACCTTATTCAGAACCCTGACTTTGAAGATGTTTCAACAGCGTGTCCGTACCCAGGGTTCACTACAGATTTCAAGTGTTTCAATGTTGACGAGGACTTCCCTACAAGCTACCAAGACGCACGTGGCTGGCTTAGAGTGGCGCACAAACCATTTGCAGCAACAAGCATCACACCTCACAGCGGCAATTACCTGCTTGATATTGACGGCCAGGATGCCGGAGTAACAATAGTTCCATTCTATATAGCAACCCTGACAGGTGATTTTAAGAAGGATGAAACATACCAATTCACCTATTGGGCCAACACAATATGTGTAACAGACCAGGCTGAAATTACTGTAAAATATACAATTAACGGGCAAACATCCGTACTGATTCCTAAAACAACAATGACTGATGGTGGTTGGAAACAGTATGGTACTGGATATGTTCTTACAATTCCAGAAGACTGCTCAGAAATAACCCTGATAATGGTGGATGAACATCAAAACTGGTTAAGTAATGATCTGGCTCTTGATGACTTTGATTTCCACCGTATAAACATTCCAATAACCACTACTGAGCAATTTGAAATTGAGGTTAAGGAGTGTAAACTTGACCCTATATATCACGATGAAGTCACCTGCCAGAACACCCCTATAACTCTCACTGCAGAGACAGAGGGTCTGAGCTATGAGTGGTCAGACGGCACTCAGGTATTGAGCACAGAACGTTCAATTAAAATTGACGCTGCCAGTGCAGGAAAGTTCACCTACACCTGTAACATAGTGAAGTCAAAAGACGGCACACTGCAAAGGAATATTATTAAGAACGGTGATTTTGAAGATATTTCTACGGAATGCCCATATCCTGGGATTGAGAGTGACTATGACTGCTACGGTGTGAATACAACCATGCCTACGGTGAATGAGAACGGAAGTTTTATGATTAATTCAGGTGCATGGGGAAGCGGTCCGCATGGAGGACAATACTGTTTCTTAGCAAAAGGATCCACAAAAACACCTATACCCTATGCCCTTAAAATATACACCACAGAAGGCCTTAAGAAGGACAAGACTTACAAACTCACATTCTGGGCCACGGGGGCCTCTTTTACAAACACACCTGTTTTGAGGCTAAGTTTGCTTGGTAACGGACCTGGCCGTCCCATAGGGTCAGGAGATGTAACGCTTAATGGTGATAATGATTGGCATGAATATAGTTTTGTCATCACGTCAACATACGATTATACAAATAACCACATAGACTTTAGTGATGTAGTCACAGCAGAAGATGGTAACGTCTTTGCCATAGATGATATTACACTAATCTGCACATCGGTGGTGCCAGGTTTGACACAAGAGGAGATTTTCAACCTTACAGTGAGCCCAATTCTCTACGGCACAGTTAAAGACCGCGTATGTCAGGGCAGTGAATATAACAAAGACGGCTTTACCGCCACAGCAGAGGAGACTGAGGCTGGCGGCACCATTACAAAAACTAAGACCATACCATCCTTAGTAACAGGGTGTGACAGTATTGTAACGCTTACACTTAATGTGGATCCAAGGCTATATGAAGAGTTAGAGGATCAGATATGCAGCGGCAAGAGCTACTCTAAGAACGGCTTCACATTCACACCAGAAGAGACTGCAGAGGCAGGAACGCTAACCAAGACCCAGACTGTCAAATCAATGGTGACAGGCTGTGACAGTATTGTAACCATGACCCTCACCGTAAATCCAAACCCTGTGTTTGAGATTGAGACAAAGGCCAGAACCGCCACTATTTACGTAACAGCTGGCACCTCACCATTCAAGTACGTGCTTGACAGCAAATACACATACGACTCAGATGTTATTGAGAATCTCTCCATTGGTGACCATACCATTTTAGTCACCGATGCAAACACCTGCGCATCAACTGGAGCGTTCTCTATAATACCTGTACCTATAGAGCCAATGGTTTACTTCACACCAAATGATGACGGTATAAATGACGTTTGGAATGTAAAGGGTCTGGAATACTACCCTACAGCCATAGTGCAGATATTTGACCGCTACCACAAACTGCTATACTCTGCCAAGGCTATAGATTTTAGCGGCTGGGACGGAACTTATAACGGTCACCCGATGCCTATGACAGACTACTGGTTTGTAATAATAAATGAGGAACTTGACAAAATAATGTCAGGGCACTTTACTCTAAAGAGGTAGCGTTAGAGCTGCCGAGCAGAAGCATCATAGCCTCAGCGCGCATAGCGGAGTCAGACTCAAAACCTCCACGCAGAATGGTGGTTACAGTTTTGGCTCCGTTTTTCTTTATGCCGCGTGCAGTCATGCAGCTATGTTCACCCTCCACGTAAACCGCCACATCGGGGCTGCCTGTGGCAAGTGAAATAATCTGGGCAATATCAGTGGCTATGCGCTCCTGCAGCTGCAGGCGGTGGCACACCATCTCAGCGATGCGGGCTATCTTGCTGAGACCAATAACCTTATCCTTGGGTTTGTAAACCACGCTGACCTTCATATTGTACATAAGGGCTATGTGGTGCTCACAGTAGCTGAATACAGGAATATCCTTAACCACCACGTAGTTTCCGCACTTAGGAACGCACATATCGTCCGCCTCAAAGGTCTTGGCGTACTTATCCGCCACCTGCTCATTTGTGTAGGCTATGCCACGGAACACCTCCTCACACATACGCGCCACACGCTCTGGCGTTTCACGCAATCCTTCACGGTCAGGGTTCTCACCAAGTGCAATCAAAAACTCACGAGTTAGTTCTTTAATTTTTTCTGTATTCATAATCTTACGTTTTTGAGATGCTTCGCTTTGCTCAGCATGACGTAATTATACCAATCAGACTCCCTTTCTTTGAGGGTCCCATATAAATTTATGCAGTTGAAGCTGCAATTTTACTCCATTAAATTTTTCACTCTTCATACGCTCCACCACAACGGCTGGCTCCATCTTGCCAAACACTGTGCTGAAATAGACTTGAGTCTTCTCCTCAAGGTTGTACTGGCGCACTATCTTAACAGCCTTGTCAAGGTCACGGTTAGAGGCAATAACAAACTTATAGGCATCCGCCTTACGCACCGATGCCAGATTTGGCAGGTGCATGCGCTCCTCCATACCGCTGTCTGGCAGCTTATAATCAATCACAAAGTGAATGTTATCACCTATTCTGAACTGCTCCACTGGTATGGCGCCGTTTGTCTCAATATGCACCTGATAGTCTGCAAGACGTGACAGCAGGCCTATCAGCCCAAGCTGCAACAACGGCTCACCACCAGTTATGGTCACATGACCAATACCAGTTGATTTAATATAGTCAGCTATCTCAGAAGCGCTCATATCAGTAACATCGGCGGTGGTGTCCCATGCGTATGATGTGTCACACCACGCACAGCGCAGGTTGCAGCCGGCAAACCTCACAAACACAGAGAGCGCGCCAGCGGTAGGCCCCTCGCCATCTATTGATATGAACTTCTCAACTACTTTCATTGCTCTGAGTAAATACAACTGTTATTGGGTGTTTCAAACAGCTCCACCTCACTAACCGCAAGCCCCTTTGAGCGTAGCATCTCAAAGATGTAGCGGCTCATCTCCTCACAAGTAGGGCGGAACGGCATCATCACAATGTCAAAACCATTTGGCACTGATTTGAGAGCCTCAGCTACACGACGGCCGTCCTCATTATCCTCAATAAGCAGCTTGTGGTCAAAAAAGGCCTCCACATCTTTAAGAGCCTGCTTTATTATGCTAAAATCCTCCACCATGCCACGTGAGTGCCCTTCTGAGCGCAAACTCTCACTACATATAGAAACCACCAATTTATAGCGGTGCCCGTGGATATTGGCGCACTTACCTTCATATCCGCTAAGGTAATGGGCTGTATCAAACGCTATTCTATTCTTGATCTTGAACATACGCTTAAAAACAAAATGCTTGCAACAAAACACAGCCTAAGCAG
>ONBO01000030.1:15540-48713 GCA_900316125.1 uncultured Bacteroidales bacterium
ACTGCATTCTTCTCTCTCGGCCCCAAGGATATGGATGAGCTGGGCAGCAGTGATTCCAAGCGTGACGCTATTGTAACCCATCTGTGCGCTGACACGCCACGCCTGCTTGCCACCATACTTATAGCAAACAATCTGGTCAATGTGGCCATAGTGGTGCTCACAGCCACGCTCATGACACGCCTTTTTGACTTTTCTGGCAACCCGCTACTCTCATTTTTAGTGGAGACCGTGCTTATAACATTTCTGCTGCTGCTTTTTGGAGAGAACCTTCCTAAGATATACGCCACAAGTAATAATCTGAAGTTCGCACGCCATGCGGCCTACCCTATGCGGGCGTTTGAGGTGCTGCTATACCCTCTTTCACTGCTGCTCATCAAGCCGCTCAGCCACATGACCCACAAGGGTGAAAAGCACGGCAGCGCCATAACCATGGATGAGATAGAGCAGGCGTTTGAGGCCACACAAGATAACATCAAGGAAGACAAAGAGCTGCTTGAGGGCATCATCCGCTTTGGTGACGTAAACGCAGCCGCCGCCATGACGCCGCGCGTTGACGTGATAGCTATTGAGGACACAGCATCGTTCGTGAACGTGATACGCACCATAAACAAGAACGAGTACTCACGTATGCCTATCTACCATGATGATCTTGACAACATCACGGGCATACTCTACATCAAAGATCTGCTGCCGCACCTTGGGGAGCCTGAGTTCAAGTGGCAGACCATAGTGCGCAAGGCTCACTTTGTGCCTGAGACCAAGCATATTAACGAGCTGCTTGAGGAGTTTCAGAAGACCAAAACCCACATAGCCATCGTGGTTGATGAGTTTGGCGGCACCGCCGGCATAATAACCATGGAGGACATCCTGGAGGAGATTGTGGGCGACATTGATGATGAGTATGATGACGCCGATAAGAACTACGCCCGCATAAACGCAAGCAACTACCTGTTTGAGGCCAAGATTCCGCTGGGAGACTTCTTCCGCATAACAGACATTGACAGTGAGGAGTTTGAGAAGGACGCCGGCGAGGCAGAGACCCTTGGCGGTTTCATCCTGGAGCTGCAGGGTGAGATTCCTGTGCAGGAGACTGAGATTGACTACAAGAACTACCGTTTCAAGATAGTGTCCGCTGACAAGCGCCGTATTAAGACCATTAAGTTCACCATTCTTAACCCCGATGCAAAGTCTGAGTAAAATATTATTGGGAGCCCTGATGGCGGCAGGCATTCTGACATCGTGTACCACATACACGCCAAAGCCACGCGGATATTTCAGAATCGAGCTTGAGCCTAAAAGCTATGACACAGCCCACATCAAGGAGCCAGTGAAGTTTGAGTACCCCTCTAACGTGGCCATGATAGTGCAGAAAAGCGGCGATGAGGACTTTTTTGACATTGTGTACCCAACCCATAACGCCCGCATCTACTGCAGCTACAAGAACATAAATGGTAACTTCTACGAGATATCAGAGGATTCCCGCAACTTTGTGTACAAACACGTGATAAAGGCCGACGCTATATCGGAGCAGCCTTTTGAGAACCCTGAAAAGAAGATGTACGGCATTCTCTACCAGATTAAGGGCAATGCGGCGTCACAGGTGCAGTTCCTGCTCACTGACAGCGTGAAGCATTTCCTGCGCGGTGCGCTCTACTTCAACAACCGCCCTAACAAGGACTCCATAGCCCCTGTGGCTAACTATATCACAGAAGATATTGTGCGTATAATGGAGACCGCAGAATGGTCTGACTAACGTCACTCTGAGCGTAGCGAAGAGTCTCGCTATTTAGAAAGTTCCAGCATCCTGAGTATCGGCTTAACCGCCTCACGAGCCACAGCCTCATCCACCGTAACCTCAGGAGTCTCATTCTTCAAGCAGTTATAGAGTTTCTCCATTGTGTTAAGACGCATATAGGCGCACTCATTGCAAGCACATGTGCTATCAGCCGGAGGAGCCGGGATAAAGTTCTTATCGGGGTATGCAAGGCGCATCTTGTGAAGTATTCCGCTCTCAGTAGCCACAATAAACTCCTTGTCGTCTGTCTTGCCAGCGTAGTTAAGAATGGCCTGTGTGGAGCCCACAAAATCAGCGAGCAGCAGCACAGCCTTCTTGCACTCTGGGTGAGCCAGCACCTTGGCGTTAGGATACTGCTTCTTCAGTTCAACTATCTTCTCCACAGAGAACTGCTCATGCACGGTGCAGGCGCCGTCCCACAGCAGCATATTACGGCCAGTAACACTGTTTATGTAGTTACCAAGGTTACGGTCCGGGCCAAAGATAATCTTCTCATCCTTAGGCAGGCTGTCAACTATCTTACGGGCGTTTGTAGAGGTCACAACTATGTCTGTCAGAGCCTTCACAGCCGCAGATGTGTTGACGTACGATATTACCGTATGCCCAGGATTCTGTTTAATGAACTCTGCAAACTTGTCTGCAGGGCAGCTATCAGCAAGAGAGCAGCCAGCCTCAGCATCGGGAATCAGAACCTTTTTATCTGGAGAGAGTATCTTGGCGGTCTCCCCCATAAAATGCACGCCGCACATAACAATAATGGAAGCGTCTGTCTTGGCAGCCCACTGGGCCAGCGCCAGACTGTCTCCCACATAGTCAGCTATGTCCTGGATTGCAGACTCCTGATAGTAGTGCGCCATTATCACGGCGTTCTTCTCCTTACGGAGGCGGTTGATTTCTTCTACAAAGTTCATATACACAATAAATTTATTACGTCACTCTGAGCGTCAGCGAAGAGTCTCGCCTTTAAACAAAAAAGACTGACAATACTGTCAGTCTTCATCTTGCGGTGTGGATGGGGCTCGAACCCACGACCTCCGCCGTGACAGGGCGGCATTCTAACCAGCTGAACTACCACACCAAAGAGGTCTTGCTTTTCAAAAGCGATGCAAAGATAAAGCGTTTTTTTTATTCTGACAAATATTTTATCGAAAAAATTCTATACAGTAAACTTCTTTTCTCTAATAGCCTTATTCATAGCGTCATAGCCAAGCTGAAAAATATCATCAAGGCGTTCAAGGTCAAAGGTGCCATACTTAAGGGCGTCACCCACCTCCACCAGAAGGTCACATCTACGGCGCTCAAGCATGGTATTGGCACGGAACATGAACTCGTAAGAACGCTGGGCTATGTCAAGAATGGTCTGTTTATAGTCTGAAGCCACAAGAGGACTCACATTTATACCAATAACCTTGCTGCAATCCCTGCGTATAACGCTCACTGGGAAATTTTTGAACACACCGCCGTCAACGTAGTGTACACCGTCTATCACCGTAGGAACAAAGACTATGGGCACTGTGGCTGATGCCATGACCCTTGGTACTATCTCCCCCTTTGAGAAAACCACGCTCTTGCCGTGATCAAGGTCAGATGACACCACCCTTATAGGTATTGGCAGAGACTCTATGTTCACAAAGTTCTTATTCTTAGCCTCTATCTTCTTTTTCAGGAAATGCATGAATTTGTCAGGGTTAAAGAGCCCTGCCGACGGCAGAACAATTGAGGCAAAGTTCATAAATCCACCCTGCTCCTTAAATATCTCACTTATCTCAGTGGGCTTGTAGCCTGCCGAGTAAAGAGCCGCCACCACGCTACCGGCACTTGTACCGGCAATAACATCGGGGCGGATACCATGCTCCTCAAGTGCCTGTAGCGCCCCCGCATGGGCAAATCCTTTCACCCCACCGCCACTGAGCGCATAACCAATATTATACTTCCTTTTCCTAATCATCACGCATTTGTTTTATGCAAAGATACACCAAGCACTGCAAAAATCAAAATTAAATGCTTAAATTTGCACAAAATAAGGCGTTTGTTTACGCCCTTGTTCTGAAGTTTCAGAATCTGGTAAATTCAACTTTAGTCAGAACATGGCGGCGATGAATGTCTCACGGGTATGTGTATATCTCAGTGGCGTAATGTCACTGAGGTCTGCATACAGCGTGGGCTTTGTGGCTATCTGTGTTACTAAAGTGGGTTTACCAGAACCTTGAAACTTGGCACACATAGCAGACGAAGCCCCGTTTTTTTCTTGCGTTGATGATGGTTACTTTTTTGAACTATGCGCATAAACGGGTGTAACATCTGTAAATGCGCACATCATGGCGGTTCAAAGTAAAGACATACTATCTCATAGCGCAAAGACGGCCCTGCTTGGCCAGCTTGAGCTGCTTGTACGCAATGCCAGCAAGAGCAAGGATGCGTACTCAAAACTTCTGCTACTCTACTCCGCCATTGACATTGACGCCCTTATTCAGTTCTCCGCACACCTAAACAAAAGCCAGTTCACACGTTTTGCAGAATGTGTGAACCCGCTCCTTATAGCTCAGAAATCTCCAGTAAGAATTGAGGTTTGCAGGCAGGGCAACGTTACCGGCCGTCTGAAAACCAACGGGCGCTACGTTATCTACTTCAAAACAGCAGAGCGCAGCTTACAGGTGCGGTTTGCGCATCGGAGTTCGTTTGTGATATATCTGATGTATCTTATTGACAAATACCACAACCCAGAATGTAATGTACTAAAATTTGATAGCGCACTCTTTGAACAACTGATGCAGGCAGTGTATGCAATAAATAGCGAGCAGCCTCCCAAGCGCATGAAAGACTGCCTTTGGGACATAAACAAAACCATCCGCACCGCCTGCCGCACCCTTGGCGTGCCACCATCACCCTACACAATAAACGGCGAGCAAGAGCACCTGTATGTATTACCGCAGGACATCACCCTGCCAGCGGAGTTAAAGTGACTCCCGCACGTCATGCTGAGGGGCGCAGCCCCGAAGCATCTCATAAATTTTGCAGTATCGCACAAGAAGCCGCCAGCAATTGCAACCTGCAAAGCCAATTCTGCTAATAAAATTTAGTTAAATAGCATTAACAATTTTCATTATTCAGTTAAATATCAGGCACTTACAGACTATTTAATATAGACAGTCACAAATATTTGCATTTTGCCTACATAAAACTAAATTTGCCAAATGAGTTCAACAAAAGGAGTAACAATATGAAATCATTACATTTATATTTTTTTTTAGGCCTTGCTTTATTGGCATCAGGATGCAGCAAGAAAGAGCCTGCTGCCCAAGGCGATGAACAGACAACACAAGAGGATACATTCATGAAACACATATACGATGTCCCAAGTGCAAAGTTTTATATGGCAGGTGACGATAAATCTTGGTACAGATTTACAAAAGACGAAAATACGACACAAGTAAATAATTTTATAGATATGAAATCTGGTGGTAAAGCAGATGTTACTTACAAGCGTGTTGATGAGAAATCGACAAATGGTACTGCACAATTCCAAACAAATAAACATGTGGTAGATTGGTATTCAAAAGGTTCCCCTGTTGGTTTAATATATTCTGATATCGGTTCTGTAACATTTACAAATAAAGAAACAAAAAAGGAAGATAAATTTGTTTATGCTGGGGGTCGTCCAGCGGATATTGTTAATGGTGATACCGAATGGGATACAAAATTCGTTGGTACTGCATATGGTTATGTTGATTTGCGACAAAACAACAAAGTAATTGAACAATTGTTTGTGTCAACAGATCCAGCAACGGCAACAATTTTTATCGACAAGGCAACACAAACAGAAACTATCGTTATGCCATTTAAAAATTGGTATCGTGTAACCGTGGTTAAAACCAAAGATAACAAGGTTACAACAAAATTGGATAACGATGCCAATAAACAAATCGATCAAAAATGGGTACCTGTACATCATGATTGGGTAGAAAACAAACAACTTGGAACCACTGAACAAGCAAATGGTTTGACCGTTGTCAGAGCAAATCGTAAGGATTTTGATGTGGGTTCTGTTGTCGCGACTGTTTATTTTGGGCCAGGAATCAGAACAGAAGGGGTTGTCGTTGGTTTTCGCTCGGATGTGGATAATGCAAACGCTGTTCGTCTTAATTATGTTATGGGGGCAGTTAAAGCAGGCCAGTAAAAAATACTCACTACTACAAAAAGAGAGGGTGGCTTAGTTTTAGTCACCCTCTTTATTTACGTACTCACCGCAACATCATAGCTCACAAACTACAAACTGAACATAGTCACGGGTGCTATTATAATTTTCGGACATCAAATCAAAAGTGAGGGTTCACAGCGGAATGAAAAGGGAGAATAGAAAAAGATTGATAGATGAGTACATTATGAGGCATTACTGAATGTGTGTTTGCCGCTGTTACAACAAACAAGAAAAAACGCTTATTTATCTCCCGAAATGTCCAATAGGAGATTTTTTAGTACTTTTCATCCCCCGTTTTGTCCATTAGACCAAGAATTGAGATTTGTTCTGTGATTGTAAGCGGTTGTTTTGTGTAGCGCATTGTTTAAAAAGAAATGTCCCACCCTGGTCCGCAGTCCCAAGGGGACTTAAGCGTGGTGGGATTTGTTGGTCACAAAGGTATAAAGAATATTTTAATATGCAAAATATGTTTGAAAGATTTTGGGATATCTCCAACAAACAAGTATCTTTGAAAACACAAATTGAATGATGATATGTTAGGTGCAATAATTGGTGACATAGTAGGCTCCACAAGGGAGTTTCACAATATAAAGAGTGAGGATTTTGAACTGGTGCCTAAGGGCAGCCGCTTCACTGATGACACGGTGATGACTCTTGCCGTGGCCAAGTGGCTTATGGAGGACCCTAACCACAGCCCCAAGAGCCTTGTATGCATTATGCAGGACATGGGCCGCCGCTACGCCAATGCTGGTTATGGCGGGATGTTCCGCAAGTGGATAAACTCAAACAATCCACAGCCATACGGCAGCTACGGCAACGGCTCTGCCATGAGGGTCAGCCCCGTGGGTATGTACGCAAACTCTCTTGAGGAGGCGTTGGAGCTGGCGCGTATCACCGCATCTGTGACACACAACCATCCGGAGGGGATAAAAGGCGCCCAAGCCATAGCCGCCTGCGTATATATGCAGATGCATGAGCAATATGGCACCGCAGAGAAAATCAGGTGGTACATTGAAGATACGTTCGACTACAATCTAAGAATAGATTTGGAGGACATCAGGGATGATTACAGTTTTGATGTAACATGCCAAGGCAGTGTGCCAGTTGCCATAATGGCGTACCTTCAGAGGCACAGCGCACTGGCATCCCTGAGATTAGCCATATCAATGGGCGGAGACTCTGACACCATTGCAGCCATGACCACGTCCATTGCATACGCCTGCCCGTTCAACATACAATCCACGCGCATTGATATTCCTGAATATGTGATTAAAAAGTGCCGTGAGCTGCTTACGCCTGAGCTACTGGAGATAAATGACCGCTTTGAGGCGTTTGTAACAAGACCGCTATATCAGTCATACTATATACAGGAGAAGAACATCTTTGCAGGCGAGTACCCAGGAGACAAAAGCAAGGATGTGGCATCACGGAAAATAAACCAGATGGTCCATTTTGGTGTGCGCCACTTCATAGACCTGACAGAAGAGGGAGAACTTGCTCCGTATGAACAATTGCTACCACAGGGATGCACCCACACACGTTTCCCGATACGTGACGTCAGCGCGCCCAAGAGCGTTGACTACGTACAGCAAATAATAGACCGCATCAATGAGCTTTCTAAGAGAAATGACGGTTACGTGTACATCCATTGCTGGGGAGGAGTAGGCCGCACTGGAACCATCGTGGGCTGTTACCTGGCTTCAGATGATTTTGACTCCACCATGAAAATTTTGCGATACGTATTCTCTGCCATGCCCAAAGCCTCACATCGTGTGACGCCTGAGACCAAGGAGCAGGAGAATTTCATACGGAAGTTTATTGACAGCAAGGCACAAAGAAGGCAGACTCTGAAGGAGAGGGTCAGAGACTGCATCTACGGCAGCCTTATGGCGGGTGCTGCGGGTGACGCATTGGGCTACCCGGTGGAGTTTATGAGCCGCAATGCCATCCTGTCCAAGTACGGCAGCAACGGCATCACCCGGTTTGAACTTGACAAAAACGGCAAGGCTCTTGTCAGCGATGACACGCAGATGACACTCTTCACCATAAACGGTATGCTTATGGGCATCACCCGAGGCTATATGAGAGGCGTAGGCGGTGCGCCTGAAGATTATGTCAGCTATGCCTACATGGACTGGTACTATACACAGACGGGCGTTAAGAAGTCTGATCCGTTCGGTGATGATTTCCACTTCTCATGGCTGCGTGACCTGCCGGAGCTTGCGCATCGGCGTGCGCCCGGCACAACCTGCCTTAACGCCTGTGAAAGCCTGATACGTGGTGAGCATCCTCAAAATAACAGCAAGGGGTGCGGCGGTATTATGCGCGTGGCTCCTATGGGGCTGCTCGATGCCGCCTATTACACACGCAACAATATGGGAATATATGACACCGCCTACCTTGCTCAGGCAGGCGCTAAGATTGCCCAGGCTACGCACTTGCATCCGCTCGGGTATCTGCCAGCGGCTCTACTCACACTGTTCATTTCAAAAATAACGCCGCTTACGCCAGATGAGGTTAAAGCCTCCATCACCAGCATAGTTAACGACGCACTTAATATTATGATGGAAATGGACGGCGATGCCAACGCCAAAGATAAAAAGTACCTTAAGCTGCTCACTCTGAAAGCCATGGAACTTGCCCGCTCAGATGTTAAAGACCCCGATGCAATCCGCCAGCTTGGCGAAGGCTGGGTGGCTGAAGAGGCGTGGGCGATATCACTCTACTGCACAGTGCGCCATATAGACAGCATGAGGGATGCTATCATCGCCGCCGTGAACCATGACGGAGACAGTGACTCCACAGGCGCCATTACAGGCAACATCATGGGTGCCATCTACGGATATGAGGCCATAAAGAGGGAGCGGCTCTTCTGCCCTGATGGCAAGGAGTTTGAAGACACCATTGAGCTTGCCAACATTATAAAAGCACTGGCTGAAGACCTTTACACTGGCTGCATCATCTATGACGGCTGCAGACTGGACACCCCTGAAAAACAGCAGTGGCACGCCAGATACTGTGATATGGAGCCGGCAGGGATATAACAAAAGTTGACTTCACTATCAGTTAATTCAAGGACAAGAAATGCTCAATCTCTTCCTTGACGGCCATGAAGCAAAGATAACGTCAAATAGATGGGCAACATTGGCTAAGTGTTCAACGGACACGGTTATACGAGACTTATAACGTACAAAATAAAAAAAACTTGCAAACATATTTTGCAGATTGGAGTTTTATTTTTACCTTTGCAGTCCGAAATGTGGGATAGTCCCGCTGAACTAAGAAATAATAATTAAAAACATATAGAAATGAAACAAGGAATTCACCCAGAAAGCTATCGTCCAGTTGTATTTAAGGATATGTCAAACGGCGATATGTTCCTTTCACGCTCTACAGCAGCTACAAAGGAGACCATTGAGTTTGAAGGCGAGACTTACCCAGTGGTAAAGCTTGATATTTCAAGCAGCTCTCACCCATACTACACAGGCAAATCAACTCTTGTTGATACAGCAGGTCGTGTAGATAAGTTCAACCAGCGCTATAAGAGAAACAAGTAATTTTACTTACTATATCGCACAAAAAAGCGGAGCCAAACGGTTCCGCTTTTTTCGTTTACGTCATGCTGAGTGGAGCAACTGCAAAACGAAGCATCTCATAATGAATGCGAGATCCCTCACTTCAATTTGTTCCGTTCAGGATGACGGGGACGGACATTAAAGCAGCGCTTTCAGTTTATCCTCATACATGGCACGAGGGCCTGCACCCACCACCTTGTCTACAAGCTGGCCGTTCTTGAAAAAGAGCACTGTAGGCACATTGCGGATTCCGTACTGCTCTGTGAGGCTGTCATTCTCCTCAATATCAATCTTACCTATGGCTGCCTTGCCTTCATAATCTTTTGCAAGTGATTCAATAACTGGACCTACCATTCTGCAAGGTCCGCACCATGTAGCCCAGAAATCAGCTACTACAACTGTGTTGCTAGCCAACACATCATTGAAATTTTCTTCTGTAAAAATCATAATTATAGAAATTAAGTAATAATAATCATTGCGAAATCCTTCGCTACGCTCAGGATGACGGAAAGTCATGATACAATCTGCAAAAACCGTGCCAGTTTATTAGCAAGCCTAACCTTGCGGTTTAGCCGTGATGCTAAAGTGCAGCTGCGGCTCATCTGATATGGTCACCTGTGCTGTAGAAACATCATCAGAGTCACCGGATTGCTCATCGTCTGAACTCTGAATGGTTTCAGCCTCAGCCACTTTTGTATATGACTGCAATAAATCAAACAACTTGGCGCTCAGCATAATATCACGCTTGGAGCGGAAATTCACTGTTGTATGCTCATCGGGGTCATAAACATTAACGTAAAGCGTGGCAGGTATGTCATCTGCGCTGCCGCTGCCCTTAACACCGTCTGCCAATGACTCTATAAGGTCTGTGAGCACATTACCCAACGGTATATCAAGGTTCAAATCATACTTGAACTGTCCTTTAAGATTGTCAAGTTCATCCATTTTGTCAACACTGAAACTCACCTCCACAGGTTTTCCTGCCTCTTTGTCAGTCTTCTTCTGGTAACGTTCAGCCATTGTACCTGTGAGATATACAAACATGTTTGGGAGGAATCTGTTACGATACTCCTGAAACATTTTGCCACCTAAAATCACTGAGCCGCTGCCAGAGTAGTCTTCTATTGAAACTTTCAAGAACGGCTTGCCAGCCTTTGATAGCCTCTCCTCCACACTGGTCACAATACCTCCAAATGAGAGGCGTGTGCCCACTGGATAGCACTCTTTAAGGCGTGCTGAGTTTTCAAGTTCAATCACCGGCTTCACACTCAGCGCATTAAGCATCACTTTGTATTTATCAAGCGGATGCGCCGATATGTACATTCCCACCATATCCTGCTCCTTGCGCAGTTTGTAGAGGTTATCCCACGGCGCCGCAGGTGTTAGTGTCGGGCGTGCTATCTCTATGGTATCGCCAAAGAGTGAGAACTGCATTGATGATTTGGATGTCTGATAGGTGTTGCCGTAGTGTATAAGCACCTCCATCATTGACATTCCACGCTTATCCTCTGTAAAAAACTGCTCACGGGAGCACCCCTCCACATTATCAAACGCACCACTGTAGGCTAATGATTCAATGGCTTTCTTATTACAAGCTGAAAGGTTCACACGCTCAAAGAAATCAAATATGTTTTTGAACTTGCCGCCCTTTTCACGAGCCGCCACTATAGCCTCCACAGCACCCTCGCCCACTCCCTTCACACCACCAAGGCCAAAACGGATATCACCTTTGTCATTAGGCACAAAATGGAGGTAGCTCTCGTTCACATCGGGGCCGAGAACCTTTATACCCATAGCATTACACTCCTCCATAAACTTGGTGACCTTGCCTATATCATCCTTGTTACGGGTGAGGTTGGCAGCCATGTACTCCGCAGGATAGTGAGCCTTTAGGTATGCGGTCTGATATGCCACCCAGGCATAGCAGGTGGCGTGAGACTTGTTAAATGCATACTTTGCAAAGCTCTCCCAGTCTGCCCATATCTTTTCAAGAATCTTTTCATCGTGGCCACGCTCCTTGCCTCCGTTAATGAACTTAGGCTTCAGCTCCTCCAGCATCTTGACAATCTTCTTACCCATGGCCTTACGCAGAGAGTCTGACTGACCACGTGTGAATCCGGCAAGCAGACGGCTCAGAAGCATCACCTGCTCCTGATAAACTGTAATGCCGTATGTATCTTTAAGATACTTCTCCATTACAGGTATGTCATACACTATAGGCTTACGTCCTTGCTTACGCTCAATAAACTCAGGAATATAGTCCATAGGGCCCGGACGGTAGAGGGCGTTCATGGCTATTAAGTCTTCAAACACAGTGGGTTGAAGCTCCCTCAAGTACTTCTGCATGCCCGGCGACTCAAATTGGAACGTGCCTATGGTCTTGCCCTCACTATAGAGTTTGAATGTCTCAGCGTCATCAATAGGAATGTGGTCAATATCCACATCCAAGCCTCGTGTAATTTTAATATTATGAAGAGCCTCCTTTATGATGGACAGCGTGCTGAGGCCTAAGAAGTCCATCTTTATAAGGCCCACATTCTCAACCTCATGGCCATCATACTCAGTTACAAGCACATCCTCACCCGTCTTCTTATCCTTAACAGTGCTAAGAGGGGCGAAATTAGTAAGGTCATCAGCACCGATAATAACACCGCAGGCGTGTATTCCTATCTGGCGCACGGTGCCTTCAAGCTGCGATGCGTACTCCAGCATCTGGCTTATGTCACCATCAAGGTTTTTTGCCTGCTGAATCTCAGGAATAAGAGATATGCAGTTCTCAACGGTAACCTTAGGAGCCTTGCCAGTCTTAGGGTCTTCAGGGAACTTATCCGGTATGTAGCCAACCAATTTATTAACCTCCGGAAGCGGAATATCCTGAATACGGCTCACATCCTTTATGCTTGACTTGGTGGCCATAGTGCCGTATGTAATAATGTGAGCCACACGCTCCTTGCCATATTTCTTAGTAACCCAGTCAAGCACCAAGGCACGTCCGTCATCATCAAAGTCAACATCAATATCAGGCAGCGATATACGGTCTGGGTTAAGGAAACGCTCAAACAGCAGGTCATATTTAAGGGGGTCTATATCAGTGATGCCAAGACAGTATGCCACCACACTACCTGCAGCGCTTCCACGTCCAGGGCCCACACTAACACCAAGCTCCTCACGTGCTGCGCGAATATAGTCCATTACAATAAGGAAATAGCCCGGGAAACCCATTGTTTTCATTATGTGAAGCTCAAACACAATGTTCTCCTTAACCTCATCAGAAAGGACCTCCCCATAACGCCGATGCGCACCTTGCCAAGCTAATTTTGCCAGATAGTCCGCCTCTAACTTTACACGGTAAAGCTTCTCATAGCCGCCAAGTTTCTCAATCTTCTTTTTGGCAGCAGCCTCATCAAGCACCACCTCACCCTTCTCATTGCGGGTGAACTCATTGAACAAATCTTCATTAGTGAATTTTTCCCTGTACTCTGCCTCTGTTCCAAACTCTTCGGGGATGTCGAACTTAGGCATTATAGGACCAGACTCTATGCTGTAAGTCTCCACCTTATCCACAATCTCCTGGGTGTTCTCAATAGCCTCTGGCAGATCAGCAAATATCTCAGCCATCTCCTCAGGGCTCTTGAGCCACTCCTGCTTTGTGTAGGTCATGCGCTTCTCATCATTGAGCTTTGTGCCTGTGCTCAGGCATATCAAACGCTCGTGCGCCTCAGCATGCTCCTCCTTCACAAAGTGGACATCGTTGGAGGCAATGATTTTTATATCATACTTGCGGGCAATCTCCACAAGCACAGGATTAACCTCGCACTGCTGCTCGTATGTTTCTGTGTTGCCGCCTTTTTTGTCCGTCTTATGACGCTGAAGCTCAATATAATAGTCATCACCAAACACCTTCTTGAACCAAAGAGCGGACTTTTCCGCCTCCTCTGTCTGACCACGCATTATATAATACGGCAACTCGCCGCCAAGGCAGGCGGAGCAGACTATAAGCCCCTCTTTATGCGCCTCAAGAATCTTTTTGTCAATACGCGGACGGTCATAGAAGCCGTCAATCCACGCCTTGCTCACTATCTTACAAAGGTTCTGGTAGCCTTTTTTGTTTTTTGCAAGAAGTATAAGGTGCCAGCCGCTGCGGTCTATGGTTACATCGCGGTCTTTTTTATAGTCATGAACCTTATAGTTAGGGTCCTTGTCATATAGAGTACGGCGTGCGCAATAGGCCTCCACACCCAAAATAGCCTTCATGGGCTTGTGATTCGCAACCTTGTCCTTAAGTTTGGCAATCTTCTCCTCCAACTCAGCCTTCTTGGCAGGGTCATCTGTCTTAGACAACTCCTCCTGCGCCTCTTTAAGTTTCTTGGCAGGACCTCCATTATATTTATTCACTTCATTAGTGAACTCCTTGATACCGTACATGTTACCATGATCAGTAAGGGCAAGCGCCGTCATACCATAGCTGGCAGCCGTGGAAACAAGCTCCGGAATCTTTGACATACCGTCAAGAATGGAGAACTGGGAGTGAACGTGAAGATGTGTAAACATTTATAAGTTTAGGAGTTTAGGAGTTTAGGAGTTTAGGAGTTTAGGAGTTTAGGAGTTGATAGTTGACAGTTGACAGTTTAAAGCATTATAGAATCATTAACTATTAACTCTTAACTTTTAACTAAATAATACGATCAAACAAAACCTTCTCTATGATTTTCGGGAACCACTCATATTCAAGGGCGTGAACCTTTGTGGCTACGTCATGAGGCGTATCTGTAGGCAGCACAGGGCACTTCGCTTGGAATATAGTAGCACCTTGGTCATAGTTCTCATCTATGTAGTGTATGGTTATTCCGCTCTCAGTCTCACCGGCAGCCACCACAGCCTCATGCACACGGTCACCGTACATACCCTTGCCGCCAAACTTTGGCAGTAGCGCAGGATGAATGTTTATGATTTTATGAGGGAACGCTTCCACCATAGATTCAGGCACCTTTAGCAGAAAACCGGAGAGCACAATCAAATCAGGCTCCATACCTCTTATAATAGAGGTCACCGCCCCGCTTTCAAACTCCGCCTTTGTGAATGACGCGTGAGAGATGCCTAAATTCGCAGCACGAGTGAGCACGTATGCGTCCTTCTTGTTTGAGAGTATGGACACTATCTCCACATCGTTGGAACCAGCAAAATATTTTACTATGTTTTCCGCATTGGTACCACTACCCGATGCAAGTATCACTATCCTTTTCATTGTTGTATATTCTAATGTTTGAGCAGCTGCAAAAGTAACTAATTTGTAATAAAGAAAGCGCCGTCACTGCAAAAACTTATTAACAACCGATGCACTCTTATGCACTTGTTATTGTTTTTAAAGAATTTTTTTATAACTTTGTACCCATTAACACACAAAAACAACTATTATTATAACCTAAAATTTACTATTATGGCAGACAATTCAATCGCAGCACAAGTAAAAGCTATCATCGTTGAGAAACTTAGTGTAGAGGAATCTGAAGTAGTTGAATCAGCTACATTCACAGGTGATCTTGGTGCAGATTCTCTTGACACAGTTGAGATGATTATGGAATTTGAGAAGAAATTCGGTGTATCAATTCCTGATGAAGAGGCCGAGAAAATCGCAACTGTAGGCGACGCTATTGCATTCATAGAGAAAGCTTTGGCATAATTTTAATTAAACACATTACATTTTGGAATTAAAAAGAGTAGTAGTAACAGGCTTAGGTGCAGTCACCCCTATTGGCAACAATGTTTCAGATTACTGGAATTCGCTGCTTGAGGGTAAGAGTGGAGCTAAGCCTATTACTTTATTTGACGTGTCTAAGCAAAAGACACAGTTTGCATGCGAGGTTAAAGGTTTTAACCCCAATGATCACTTTGACCGCAAAGAGGTTCGTAAGGTTGACCGTTACGCCCAGTACGGTTTGGTAGCCGCTCGTGAGGCGATAAAAGATGCAGACATCAAACGTGAAGAAGAGGACCTCAGCCGCATTGGAGTTGTAATGGGCGTAGGCATAGGCGGACTGCCTTGCTATGAGGAGAGTGTTTCAGAATTCTACAGAGGAGACGGCACTCCACGTTTAAGCCCGTTCCTGATAACCAAGTTTGTGGGCAGCATTATAAGCGGACATATATCCATAGAGCATGGCTTTATGGGTCCTAATTATATATGCTCAGCAGCTTGTTCGTCAAGTAACAACGCCATAGCAGAGGCTTTCAACACTATAAGGTTAGGCAAAGCTAACATTATGGTGACTGGTGGTGCAGAGGCTCCGTTAACACCATGTTCAGTAGGAGCGTTCAACTCAATGCACGCCCTATCCACAAGGAATGACAGTCCTGAGACAGCATCACGTCCGTTCTGCAAAAGCCGTGACGGCTTTGTGTTTGGCGAGGGTGCCGGCTGCCTGATACTTGAGGAGCTGGAGCATGCACTGAAAAGAGGTGCAAAAATATACGCAGAGATTGCGGGAGAGGGCGCATCGGCCGATGCACATCACCTTGCAGCTTCACACCCAGATGGCGCAGGAGCCATAATTTCAATGCGTAACGCACTTGAGGATGCCGGAATGCAGACGTCTGACATTGATTACATCAACGCTCACGGAACATCCACCCCAGTAGGTGACATATCTGAAGTTAAAGCCATCAAGGCGCTGTTTGGCGATGACGCATATAACCTTAACATAAGCTCCACAAAGTCAATGACAGGGCATCTGCTTGGTGCCGCAGGAGCCATTGAGGCTATAGCGTGCACACTTGCAGTACAGAATGACATTGTACCGCCTACAATAAACTTCACAGGCGAGGAGGACGAGAACATTGACTACAAACTCAATTTTACGTTCGGCAAACCGCAGAAGAGAGTTGTGAGGGCTGCGATGACAAACACGTTTGGTTTTGGAGGCGCAAACTCCACACTCATTGTAAAAAAATTCAACAAATAAAAGAACGGCCTTGAAAAGCAAGTTATTACCCGCAATAAGGTTCTTTTTTTCAAGGAAAAAAGAGCCTTATTTAAGTTTATACAGGATGCTTGGGTTCATACCATACAACATCTCACTGTACAAGCTGGCTATGCTGCACAAATCAGCACACATACGCCAGGCTGGCGGCAGGATACTTAACAATGAGAGGCTTGAGTATTTGGGGGATTCAGTTATAGAGGCGGTGGTTTCAGACATACTCTACAACAAATACCCCGACAAGAGCGAGGGAGAGCTTACAAACATACGTGCAAGAATTGTGCAAAGAGACACGCTTGACAAGCTTGCCATAGCCATAGGGCTTGACAAGTTAGTTTTCACAAACAAGAAATGCACACAGAACTTTACAAAGGTTCACATAAACGGGAACGCATTTGAAGCTCTTATAGGAGCCATCTATCTTGACCGCGGCTATAAAAAGTGCCAGCAGTTTTTTGAAAAACTTATTGCAGACGGCTCCATCAGCGTGGAAAAAGCGGCCAAGAGTGACATAAACTTTAAATCAAAACTCATAGAGTGGGCGCAACGATACAAGTACAAATATGAGTTTAGAACAGAAAGTGAGGATTTCTGCAAGGAGACTAATATAACCACCTTCACATCGTCTGTGTATATAGAGGATATAAAGGTGGGACAAGGAGACGGGACATCAAAGAAAGAGTCTCAGCAAGTAGCGTCACAGAGAGCGATGAAATCCCTGAAAAACAAAGAAATACGTGAACAAATAACACAAAAGCATCATGAGTTCGAAAATGAAACAGGCACCGCACCTGAACAAGTTAGTATTTGAGCAGGCCAAAAGATATGGCAAACGTGCAGCCCTCTATTTTAGAGATGACGAAACAGCCAAATGGATTCCCCTCAGCTGGAACGACCTTGCCCTAAAGGTGAAACTTATGGGCAAAGCCCTTATATCACTTGGGGTCAAGCCAACTGACAAAGTGGGAATATTTTCGCAGAACATGTATCAGCACATAGTGGCTGACTTTGCAAACTTTACGGCAAAGGCAGTATCCATACCGCTTTACGCCACCAGCACTGCGGAACAGATAAGCTACATAGTGGATGATTCACAGATGGAGACCATTTTTGTGGGTGAAAAGTACCAGTTTGAGACCGCTGTCAAAGTGCTTTCAACATCTAAATTTCTAAAACGTATCATAGTTTTTGATAACAAGGTGGACATAACAGGCTGTGAGCAAGCCGTATATTTTGACAGCCTTCTAACCAAACCTTTTAGTGACGCTGTGGATGCAGAGTATGAGAAGCGCTCCGCAATGGACAGCGAGGATGATTTGATGAGCATACTCTACACATCGGGGACCACAGGGCAGCCTAAAGGTGTGACCCTGCATCAGTACAACTACACAGAGTGTATAAGAATACACGCCATACGCCTTGCCATAACCACAGATAAGGATACAAGCATGGCGTTCCTGCCGCTCACACACGTGTTTGAGCGTGGCTGGACATACGTATGTATGTTTATGGGTGTAACTATCTATATAAACCATTTACCAAATGAGATTCAGGAGCGTGTACTTGAGGTTCACCCTACCCTGATGTGTGCTGTGCCACGATACTGGGAGAAGGTTTACGCCGCAGTCAACGCCAAGATAGACGGTTCGCCAAGAATGCTCAGAAAGCTCTTTAAGTGGGCCATTAAGATTGGATACGAGTACAACCTCAAATACAGGAAAGAGGGCAAGCATGCACCAGCAGGCCTTGCCACCAAATACAAGCTCATCGCCAAGCCGCTGTTTAACAAGGTTAAGGTGGCAGCAGGCATTGAACGAGGCAAATATTTCCCAACCGCAGGAGCAAAACTATCGGACGAAATTTGCGAATTTTTCCACGCCATAGGCATTAACATCTGCCTGGGCTACGGACTCACAGAGAGCACCGCCACAGTATGCTGTTTCCCGCCTGAGAACAAACACTATGTAATTGGTTCTGTGGGCAAGATAATGCCGGATTTGGGCGTGAAAATATCTAACGATGGCGAGATTCTGCTAAAAGGCAAAACCATTACAGCCGGTTACTATAACCGCCCCGATGCAAACGCCGAGGCTTTCACAGCCGACGGCTGGTTCCGCACAGGCGACGCCGGCTATATTGACATGGACAACAACCTATACATCACAGACCGCATAAAAGACCTCTTCAAGACCGCAGGCGGTAAGTACATAGCACCGCAAATGCTTGAAAACCTGGTTAGTGACAGCCGCTATGTGGAGCAGTCTGTAGCTATAGGCAATGAACGCAAATATGTTTCAATGCTGCTTGTACCAAGTTTCAAGGATTTGAGTGAGTGGGCCACTGAAAGAGGGCTTAAGTGGAAGACAAAAGAGGAGCTTATAAAGCTGCCTGAGGTTGTGGCCATGTATCAGGAAATCATAGACAAGCGCAATGAAGGCCTTGCCCGTTATGAGCAGATAAAAAAGTTCACCCTGCTGCCAAACGTATTCACAATGGAGCAAGGTCACCTAACCAATACTCTTAAGATTAAGAGAAAGGTTATTGGCGAACTCTTTGCAAAAGAGATTAACGCAATGTACCCTGTTGATTAGTTGACAGTTGACAGTTGACAGTTATTTAACTAACGTCATTCTGAGGGCATAGCCCGAAGAATCTCAAAATGATATCTTAGCAACGAACAAGCTTTTACCATTAGAGTTGTCTGTCATCTTTATACCGTACTCGGTATCAGAGATCTGGCAGACAACTATTTTTACGTCTGTCTGTGGACGGGCCTCGTTTACAAATGACACCTCCATACGCTTAACCGCATTATTCGCAAGAATTTCAAACGGCATGGCGTTAAACGCCCATATAAGGTAACTTGTGTTATTTGCATGGCGGTTACAGTCCACATCGGAGTACTCCACCGTATGATGCACCTCATTGATAACAGGAGCCTCGGCTGGAATCTGTATCTTCAAGGAGCGGTCTTCCATAACGCTGTCATTCTCTAAGCAGTCTGTCATAATGGCATCGGGGCGGGCAAGGGTACGTTTCACCACATCTACGGTAACCCATATTGAGGCGGAGCGAATAAGCATCTCACCGCTTGTACTTTCCAGCAAAAAATCACGGTAGAACACAGGGCCAGACTGCCCTTTGTGCCAAGTTTTTATCACCACCTCCTGCAAATTTTCAGGCATCTTAAGGAACTCAACCGTCTGTTTTACAAGCATCCAGCCTAAATTATGTTTAAGAAGCTGCGCCTGTCCGCAGTTCTGGCTGTCACAATGCTCAGAGCCTATGTCCTGAGCCATATAAAAAAACTCGTATGGCTTTAGCCTGAAGTTCAAATCTGTTTGGTGAAAACCAATCTTAAATGTTTTTGTGTACTTCATAATGCGCAAAAATAAGGAAAATAATTGAGAGTTGAGAGTTAAGAATTGAGAATTCTCACTCATTTTCAACTTTCAACTTTCAATTTTCAATTTATTTATAGTAACTTTGCGCTTTCAAAATTGGAAATAAATTATGGCACAAGAACTTGCTCCTAAATACAGCCCTAATGAGATTGAGGCTAAATGGTACCAATATTGGTTGGATAACAAGATGTTCAGCTCCAAGCCAGACGGCCGTGAGCCATACACCATAGTTATTCCGCCACCAAATGTAACTGGTGTGCTTCACATGGGCCACATGCTCAATAACACCATTCAAGACATTCTGATCCGCCGTGCCCGCATGACAGGCAAAAACGCATGCTGGGTGCCTGGCACAGACCACGCATCTATAGCCACCGAGGCTAAGGTGGTGGCAAAATTAGCATCGCAGGGCATTAAGAAAACAGACCTTACACGTGAGCAGTTTCTGGAGCACGCATGGGACTGGACCCGTGAGCACGGTGGCATAATTCTTAAACAGCTGCGCAAACTGGGTGCCTCATGTGACTGGGACCGCACAGCATTCACAATGGACGAGACCAGAAGCAAGAGCGTTATAAAAGTGTTCTGTGACCTTTACAATAAAGGCCTCATTTACCGTGGCGTACGCATGGTAAACTGGGATCCGAAAGCCTAATGACCCTAAGAACCAGCACCTCAGAGGCAAAAAGGTAATAGTACCTCTTGTAAACCGTGTAATTCCTGTTATTGAAGACGAGTACGTTGATATTGAGTTTGGTACAGGATGCCTTAAGGTTACTCCCGCCCACGATGTTAATGACTACATGCTTGGTGAGAAATACAATCTGCCTACAATAGATATTTTCAACGACAACGGAACCATATCTGAGGCTGCCGGAATGTATGTGGGCATGGACCGCTTTGATGTGCGTAAGCAGATTGAGCAGGACCTCATAAACGCCGGTCTCATGGAGAAGGTTGAGGACTATACAAACAAGGTGGGCAAATCAGAGCGCACTAAGGTGGCGATAGAGCCTAAGCTGTCAATGCAGTGGTTCCTCAAAATGGACAAACTTGCAAAGCCTGCCCTTGAGGCGGTTATGACAGACAATCTGAAGTTCTACCCTCCCAAATACAAGAGCACATACAAATATTGGATGGAGAATATCAAAGACTGGTGCATAAGCCGCCAGCTCTGGTGGGGTCACCGCATACCTGCATATTTCCTGCCAGAAGGCGGATTTGTGGTAGCTGAGAACATAGAAGAGGCTCTGCGCCTTGCAAAAGAGAAGAGCGGGAACGCAAACCTTCAGGCGTCTGACCTTCGTCAGGACGAGGACTGCCTTGACACATGGTTCTCTTCATGGTTATGGCCTGTATCCCTCTTTGACGGCATAAACAACCCTGGTAATGAGGAAATTAAGTACTACTACCCTACCTGTGACCTTGTAACAGGGCCTGACATCATTTTCTTCTGGGTGGCACGTATGATTATGGCGGGCTATGAGTACATGGGCGACATGCCATTCCGCAATGTATATTTCACAGGTATTGTGCGTGACAAGCTCGGCCGTAAGATGTCCAAATCTCTTGGTAACTCTCCAGACCCTCTTAAACTTATTGAGGACTACGGAGCAGACGGCGTGCGTATGGGCATGATGCTCTCAGCACCGGCGGGCAATGACATACACTTTGATGAAGCGCTTTGCGAGCAGGGACGTAACTTCAACAACAAGATTTGGAACGCCCTGCGTCTTGTAAAAGGCTGGCGTGTGGAGGACAAGCCACAAACAGAGGCAGCTGCGGCAGCCGTTAAGTGGTTTGACAAGAAACTAAACGCCGCCATCATTGAGATATATGACCAGTTCAGCAAATACCGTCTTTCAGAGGCTCTGCTCAGAGTTTACAAACTCTTCTGGGATGAGTTTTCATCTTGGTATCTTGAGATGGTTAAACCTGCTTACGGCGATGCCATTGACACTGCCACCTATAACGCCACACTTGAGTATTTTGAGAAGCTCTGTCTGCTGCTCCACCCATTCATGCCATTCATCAGCGAGGAGGTATGGCAGAGCATAACAGAGCGCAAAGAGGGCGATAGCATAATGCGTGCCTCATGGCCAAAGGCCGGTGCCACAGACGATGCCCTGCTTGACAAGTTTGAGGCAGTAAAAGAGCTTGTTTCAGCAATAAGGACAGTGCGTCTGCAAAAGAACATACCCGCCAAGGAATCCATAAAGCTAAACATAATATCAGAGGGTCACAACCCTGAATATGACTGCGTGGTGATAAAGATGTGTAACATCTCTGAAATTAACAAGGTAAGCGCAAAAGACCCTATGGCAATATCATTCCTTGTGAGAACTACAGAGTATGAGATTCCAATGGCTCAGAACATTAACATAGAGGAGGAGATAAAGAAAACCAAGGCAGAGATTGAGCGCTTTGAAGGATTCCTGAAGGGTGTAATGGCCAAACTGAGCAATGAACGTTTCATACAGAACGCCAAAGCAGATATTGTGGAGCGTGAACGCAAGAAGAAAAGCGACGCAGAGAGCAAATTGGTTTCACTGCGTGAAAAGTTAAAAAGTTTAGGAGTTTAGGAGTAATTGAGAATTGAGAATTGAGAATTGAGAATTGAGAGTTGACACCCGTCATCCTGAGTGAAACGAAGGATCTCACAATTAACAGGAGACTCTTCGCAAATGCTCAGAGTGACGATGGGTTTTAACCGATTAAACAATTAATTTATGAAAAAAGTAATTACCATCATTATTTTAGTTCTGCTGGTAGCTGGAGGCCTGACATTCTATTTCAGATACTACTACGTATTTGGAGAGGGTGTGAAGGCTGGAGAATTAAACTATTGCACCTACAAGGGTTATGTATTCAAAACCTACGAGGGCAAACTTATTCAGGCCGGATTCAAAAAGGCAGCCGCTGGCACCATACAGAGCTATGAGTTTCCGTTCAGCGTTGAAGACAAAGCTGTTGCAGACTCTCTTATGCGCTGCTCAGGCAAGACAGTTGAGCTACACTACAAAGAGTATATAGCACCTATTGTATGGCGTGGCGTAAGCGAGTATGTGGTTGACAGCATTGTTAGCGTGCAATAACAGAAAATAATTTGCATCGAGGTTTAACAGCTTACATTCTATAAGTGTTTTATAAAGAGCACTTATAGAATGTTATTTTTTTATAGTAAGACGTATCAAATTATAAGCAATGCAAATATATATTTCTAAAAGCACAAATTATTTATCCCCTCTGCGTAATTTTATATACCTTTGCAGTGCTGAAAAAGCAAATGAGTTCAGAAACAAAATTATTTTAACTTAATAAACACTATTATGAACGCAAAAAACGTAGTAGAAAGCCTTAAGAAAAGATTTCCTAATGAACCGGAATATCTTCAGGCTGTACAAGAGGTGCTTGAGTCTATAGAGGACGTTTACAACCAGCACCCTGAGTTTGAGAAAGCAAATCTTATTGAGAGACTCTGTATTCCAGACAGAATCTTTACATTCCGTGTATCTTGGGTTGACGACAAAGGCAACGTACAAACAAACATGGCATACCGTGTACAACACAATATGGCCATTGGCCCATACAAAGGCGGTATCCGTTTCCACTCTTCAGTAAACCTTTCTATTCTGAAGTTCCTTGCATTTGAGCAGACATTCAAGAACGCTCTTACCACACTTCCTATGGGTGGTGCTAAAGGTGGTTCAGACTTCTCTCCACGTGGCAAGTCTAACAATGAGGTTATGCGTTTCTGACAGGCTTACCTTCTTGAGTTGTGGCGTCACATAGGTCCTGACACCGATGTTCCAGCTGGTGATATAGGTGTAGGCGCACGTGAGGTAGGTTATATGTTTGGTATGTACCGCAAACTTGCACATGAGTTCACAGGTACATTTACTGGTAAGGGTCTTGAGTTTGGCGGTTCACTTATCCGTCCTGAGGCTACAGGTTACGGTAACGTATATTTCCTTTGCTCAATGCTTGCAACTCGTGGTATTGACATTAAGGGTAAGAAGTGCCTTGTATCTGGTTCTGGTAACGTAGCACAATACACTTGCGAGAAACTTATCCAACTTGGTGCTATACCTCTAACTCTTTCTGACTCTAATGGTTACATCTATGATCCAGATGGTATTACTCAGGAGAAACTTGAGTATGTTAAGGATCTTAAGAACGTACAGCGTGGCCGTATCAAAGAGTATGTAGAGAAATATCCAACAGCAGTTTACCACGAGGGTATGCGTCCTTGGGGTGAGAAGGCTGACATTGTATTGCCATCTGCTACTCAGAATGAGATCAACGGTGAGGATGCTAAGAAGATTGTTGCTAATGGCGTTATCGCTGTTGCAGAGGGTGCTAACATGCCTTCTACACCAGAGGCTATTGCTACATTCCAGGCTGCTAAGCTTCTTTACTCTCCAGGTAAGGCTTCTAACGCTGGTGGTGTTGCAACATCAGGTCTTGAGATGAGCCAGAACTCTGAGCGTCTCAGCTGGAGCGCTGAAGAGGTTGACGCTAAGCTCAAAGGCATCATGGCTAACATCCACGCTAACTGCGTTAAGTATGGTACAGAGCCAGACGGCTACATCAACTACGTAAAGGGTGCTAACATTGCAGGCTTTATGAAGGTAGCTAAGGCTATGATGGCTCAGGGTATTATCTAATTAAAAGTTGAAAGTTAAAAGTTGAAAATTATAAAAATTTGATACTTTTAACATTCTGCTATAACAAATCGGTAAGCGGGTGGCAAAACACCGGCTTGCCGATTAGCCTTATAAAAAACAACCAAAAATAATAGTAATGAATTTAATAGTTAACAAGGAATATTTTTCTGAAAACGTGGTACGTCTTGACATCGAGGCTCCGCTAATTGCTAAGTCACGCAAGGCTGGACACTTTGTCATAGTACGTGTAGATGAAAATGGTGAACGTATTCCGCTTACAATAGCAGGAAGTGACCTTGAGAAAGGCACCATTACTCTTGTAGTTCAAAAAATAGGTGTGTCATCCACAAAGCTGTGCGCACTTAATGCTGGTGATTATGTAGCAGACGTAGTAGGTCCGCTTGGTAAAGCCACCCACATTGAGAATTTTGGCACAGTGGTTTGTGCTTGCGGTGGCGTTGGTACAGCTCCAATGCTCCCTATCGCCGAGGCCATGAAAAAGGCCGGCAATAAGGTTATAACAGTGCTTGCCGCACGTACAAAAGACCTGATTATTCTGGAAGAGCAGATGCGCAAGGTTTCTGATGAGGTTATCATTATGACTGACGATGGAAGCTACGGCACCAAAGGTCTTGTTACTAACGGCGTGGAGGGTGTTATTAACAGAGAGAAGGTTGATCTCTGCGTAACAATAGGCCCTGCCATTATGATGAAGTTTGTGTCACTGCTTACAAAGAAGTACGAGGTGCCTACAGTGGCTTCACTGAACACTATCATGGTTGACGGCACAGGTATGTGCGGCGCCTGCCGTGTTAGCATAGGCGGCGAGACCAAGTTTGTATGCGTTGACGGCCCTGAGTTTGACGCTCACCAGGTTAACTTTGATGAGATGATGATGCGTATGGGCGCATACAGAGAGCAGGAACAGGCAACATTTGCCAAATATAAGGAATCTATTAAATAAGCACGGAAATTATGGAACTGACAGATAGAAACGCAGCATGGCGTGAGGAATTACGCAAATCTATGAGCAATAAGGACAGAACCAATATTGCCCGTGTGAAAATGACAGAGCTTGACGGCGAGTACCGCAGTCATAACTCAGAGGAGGTTAACCAAGGACTTACAAAGGAGCAGGCGCTTCTTGAGGCCAAGCGTTGTCTTGACTGCCCAAAGCCAAGCTGTATGACAGGCTGCCCAGTAAGCATCAACATACCTTCATTTATCAAGAATATTGAGCGTGGCGAGTTCCTTGGAGCCGCCAAGGTGCTTAAGATGACATCCGCCCTGCCTGCAGTTTGCGGACGTGTATGTCCTCAGGAGAAGCAGTGTGAGAGCCAGTGCATCCACCTCAAGATGGGCAAGCCAGCAGTGGCAATAGGCTATCTGGAGCGTTTTGCAGCAGACTATGAGCGTGAGAGCGGAAACATAAGCCTTCCAGAGCTTGCTCCAAAGAACGGCATCAAGGTTGGTGTTGTGGGTTCAGGCCCTGCCGGACTGAGCTTTGCTGGTGACATGGCCAAGATGGGCTATGACGTTACCGTGTTTGAGGCTCTGCATGAGATAGGCGGTGTGCTCAAGTATGGTATTCCAGAGTTCCGTCTGCCTAACTCAATAGTTGACGTGGAGATTAACAACCTTGAGAAGATGGGCGTTAAGTTCCAGAAAGACTGCATCGTGGGTAAGACTATTAGTTTTGATGACCTCAAAGCTGATGGCTTTAAGGGGCTGTTTGTAGCATCTGGCGCAGGTCTGCCTAACTTTATGAATATAAAGGGAGAGAACCTTATTGGCGTTATGTCATCTAACGAGTACCTTACACGTGTGAACCTTATGGGTGCCGCAAAAGATGAGTTTGACACCCCGGTTCTAAAAGGCAAGCGCGTGGCAGTTATTGGTGGTGGTAACACCGCTATGGACTCTGTACGTACAGCAAAACGTCTGGGCGCAGAACTTGCAATGATAGTTTACCGCCGTTCAGAGGATGAGATGCCAGCACGTAAGGAAGAGGTTAAGCACGCCAAGGAGGAGGGTGTTGAGTTCCGTACTCTTCACAATCCTATCGAGTACATCGGCGATGAGAAGGGCCGTGTAAAACAGATGCTTCTGCAGAAGATGGAGCTTGGTGAGCCAGACGCAAGCGGCCGTCGCAAACCAGTGGCCATTGAGGGCGCAACTGAGCTTATTGACGTAGACACAGTGATTGTGAGCGTAGGCGTATCACCTAACCCACTTATTCCTCGTTCAATAGACGGCTTGGAGGTAAGCAAGAAAGGCACCATAGTTGTGGGCGAGAACATGCAGAGCTCCATTCCAATGATATTTGCTGGTGGCGACATCGTGCGTGGCGGCGCTACAGTTATCCTTGCCATGGGTGACGGACGCAAGGCCGCAGCAGAAATGGATGCATATCTAAAGAAATAACTGGTGAACCAAAAAATATAAAATTATGAATAAAGTAAAAATAGCCATAATCGGTTACGGCAACATTGGTAAATTTGCCGTAGAGGCAGCTCAGGCAGCCCCCGATATGGAGATTGCAGGAATTGTTCGCCGTGCAAGTTCTGTAGGCAAAATTGAAAAAGAGCTTGAGGGCATCAAGGTGGTTTCTAATATTGACGAGCTGGGCAAAGTGGATGTGGCTGTTATTTGCGGTCCGTCACGTTCTTGCCCTGAACTTGCAGAGCCTCTGCTAAAGAAGGGAATCTGCACTGTTGACAGCTTTGACATTCACACACAGGTGTGGGAGACCCTTATGAAGCTTGACGCAGCTGCCAAGGAAGGCGGCGCGGCTGCAATCATATCAGCAGGCTGGGACCCAGGATCAGATTCTGTAATCCGCACCCTTCTGCTTGCCATGGCTCCAAAGGGCATCACCTACACAAACTTTGGTCCAGGTATGAGCATGGGTCACTCAGTGGTGGCACGTTCTAAGGACGGCGTTAAAAACGCACTCTCAATGACCATTCCAGTGGGTACAGGTTTGCATCGCCGTATGGTGTATGTAGAGCTCGAAGAGGGCTACACTCTTGAGCAGGTGTCTGCCGCCATCAAGGCTGATGACTACTTTGCACATGATGAGACCCACGTAATTGCTGTTGACAGCGTTGACAACGTGCGTGACATGGGCCACGGTGTACTACTTGAGCGCAAGGGCGTGAGCGGCAAGACTCAGAACCAGAACTTCAAGTTCACCATGAGCATAAACAACCCTGCCCTCACAGCGCAGATTCTCATAGCCTGCGCCCGTGCAGTGCTCAAGCAGAAGTCAGGCGCCTACACCCTACCTGAGATAGCCTTATGAAATACACCGTTGTCAGCGCCGTGAACACTATAGTAAGGAACGTTACTATGTAGAACATAGGGTTGAAAATGGTGGTGTCAATCTCAAGGTTCATACCAAAGAAGCTCGCTATCAATGTAGGCATCATGAGTACAATGGATATGGTGGTGAGGCGTTTCATCACCACGTTCAGGTTATTTGAAATAACTGAAGCGTAGGCATCCATCATGCCAGAGAGAATGTCACTGTATATGTTAGTGGTTTCAAGCGCCTGCTTTGACTCAATCTCAACATCCTCCACAAGGTCCGGGTCAAACTGCTCCTTAGAAGAACGCAGGTTCTTGAGACGGTGACAGAGAATGTCATTGCTACGGAGCGATGTGGTGAAGTAAACCAAACTCTTCTCAAGCTTGAGAAGTGTCTGAAGCTCCTCATTACGGATTGAGTTTTCAAGCTCCTTCTCTGCAATACGTGTGCGGTTGTTAATCTGCTTCAAGTATTTAAGGAACCAGATACTTGCAGAGAGCAGCAGACGGAACACAAAGTTTATGTTGTCCGTGCGCTTAATGTTCTTGCGCTTGGTGTACTGGATAAAATCCGGGATAAGGTCATTTTTGTGGAAACAGACTGACACAAATACGTCATCTTTGTAGATGATACCGAGCGGCACAGTGGTGAAAGGGCCTGTAGTGTCATACTCTTCCGCCTTACACGGAATACGCATAAGAATAAAGCACCAGCCGTCCTCAACTTCAACACGCGGGCGCTCATCAACGTCTTCTATATCTTCATAGAAAGCGAGTGGCACACCTAGTGTGTCAATGGCATACTCTTTATCCTCTTGTGTAGGTTTGGTAATGTTTACCCAGCAGCCGGGTTCCCATTTAGGAGTGGCAACCAATCCGTTGCCGTTGATAAGAAATGATCTCATAGGCTTAGCCTCCAAAATTTGGGTGGATGGAGACCTGAAAGCCCCTCATCCAATTAAACAGTAAAATAATCCGGATGATAATCGTCCATTCTTCTCGTAAAAAATTGGTTTGCAACCGCAAAAGTACAACAAATAATTTAAAATCGCTCACTACAGCCACATTTTATTGCACAAATTGCGCATTATTCATAATTTTGCCCTCCGTAATGAAATGAATACACATATGAAAAAGATAGTATTATTTTTAGCAGCAGCCACCGCGTTGCTGCTTTCTGCCTGTGTAAAACCAGAGGCAGAGCCACAGGAGGTTGAGTTTTTAAGAATCAACAAAGTTGAAGTGAACATTCCTGGCGGCGGAGGCGAGGCCAATGTTACAGTTGAGTCAAACACATCATGGACTGTTAAATCTAATGAAAACTGGGCTGCAGTAAACCCAACCAGCGGAAGCGGGAACGGCTCATTCACTATTAAGGTGGAGGCCAACCCTGATACGGAGAGAGACATGGCTAAGATTACAGTTTCAACTTCAAGTGTTTCTCTTGAAATCAGAGTAAGCCGTGCCGCAGGTGCCAAATCAGGCCCCGATGTTACGGACTGCCAGGGTAACAAATACCCTACAGTCTATATAGGTGAAAAGCTATGGATGGCTGAAAACTTGAAAGCAACCAAGTACAGCACTAACAGTGAGCGCCAGGGCGCAGATCTTTCAATCTCCGCCAGCTCCAAGACAAAGCCGTACTACGCAATAACCTCAGACAAAAACAACTGGATTATAGAGCATGAGGTAAAACTTTCTGACGAACAGATTGGCAAGTTGGGAATACTCTACAACTGGGCTGCAGCAGTAGGTCTTGAGGATGGTAGCACACAGACGTCTGAGTTTACGAGCCAGCGCCAAGGCATCTGCCCTGACGGCTGGCACATACCTACCTTAACAGAGTGGGAGGAGATGATAGCGCAGATTGAATATAATGACGGCTATGGCAAAGGTACTGCCGGCACACACCTTAAAACTACAACCGGCTGGTATGAAAACACAGGCACAGACAGCTACAAGTTTGCCGCCCTGCCTGCAGGACAGGCTGAAGGTGTAAAAGTATTTAGTGTGGGCGATATGGGCGTATTTCAGAGCGCCACGTTACGTTCAGGCCAGCCAACCTCAATTTCAGTGGCACAGCTGCGATATGACGACCCTGCACTCAGCTGCCCAAGCGCCAGAACAAAAAATCTGGCTCTCAGCGTGCGCTGCGTGAAAAACTGATAATTTTCAACTTTCAATTTTTAATTTTCAATTAATTGTATTATCTTTGCACGCTGTAAACAGAAATATATGTTGAACTCTATTCTAATTAACGGCTTTATTATTATTCTACTACGTAACTGTGGATGGAAGTGATAGGCGTGTAATTAGAGAGCGGATTTAGATAAAAAGTTTAAGCCTTTTCACTTCCAAAGTGAAAAGGCTTTTTAATTATAAAAACTATGAGTGACAGATTATTTATTTTTGACACCACCCTGCGTGACGGCGAGCAGGTGCCGGGGTGCCAGCTGAACACTGTGGAGAAGATTCAGGTGGCCAAGGCGCTTGAGCAGCTTGGCGTGGATGTTATTGAAGCTGGATTCCCGGTTTCAAGCCCTGGAGACTTTAACTCCGTGATAGAGATATCAAAAGCCGTGACATGGCCTACGGTTTGTGCGCTTACACGTGCAGTTAAAAAAGATATTGACGTGGCTGTGGAGGCGCTTCAATATGCCAAACACAAGCGCATTCACACTGGCATAGGCACCTCAGACTACCACATTAAATATAAGTTCAATTCCACCCGCGATGAGATAATAGAGCGTGGAGTGGAGGCGGTGAAGTACGCTAAAAAGTTTGTGGAGGACGTGGAGTTCTACTGTGAGGATGCAGGGCGCACTGACAATGAGTATCTGGCACGTGTGGTGGAGGCTGTGATTAAGGCCGGCGCCACAGTGGTTAACATTCCTGACACCACAGGCTACTGTCTGCCGCAGGAGTATTTTGAAAAGATTAAGTACCTTAAGGAGAATGTTTCCAACATTGACAAGGCAA
The DNA here is from genome assembly GCA_900316125.1 of uncultured Bacteroidales bacterium. Taxonomy (GTDB): domain Bacteria; phylum Bacteroidota; class Bacteroidia; order Bacteroidales; family Paludibacteraceae; genus Enterocola. The sequence continues at coordinate 46,445 of ONBO01000030.1, forward strand.
TTATATCCACCCATTGCCATAATGACCTTGGCATGGCCACTGCAAACACTCTTAGCGGTGTTATGGCTGGTGCGCGCCAGGTTGAGGTTACTGTGAACGGTATTGGGGAGAGGGCTGGCAACACATCATTGGAGGAGATAGCCATGATTCTCAAATGCCACAAGGGCCTCAACATTGACACAAACATAAACACCACCAAGATATACCCTATCAGCCGTATGGTTAGTTCTCTGATGAACATGCCAGTGCAGCCTAACAAGGCTATTGTGGGAAGGAACGCCTTCGCCCACTCTTCTGGCATACATCAGGACGGTGTGCTTAAGAATGTGCAGACTTACGAGATTATTGACCCTAAGGATGTGGGCATTGATGACAGCTCTATTGTTCTTACCGCACGCAGCGGCAGAGCGGCTCTGAAGTACCGTCTGAACACTAACGGAGTGGATGTGGATGAGGAGAAACTGGATTCCATTTACCAGAAGTTTCTGCAGCTGGCTGACCAGAAGAAGGAGGTTACTGACGCTGACATTCTTATGCTTGCAGGTGCTGACACTGCTGAGACTCACGCCATTAAGCTTGACTTCCTGCAGGTTACATCTGGCAAGGGAGTGCAGAATGTGGCTTCTATAGGACTTGACATCTCTGGTGAGAAATTTGAGGCTGCCGCAAGCGGTAACGGTCCTGTGGACGCCGCCATCAAGGCTCTCAAGAAGATTATTACCAAGCAGATGACTCTCAAGGAGTTCACTATTCAGGCCATATCAAAGGGTTCCGACGATGTGGGTAAGGTGCACATGCAGGTGGAGTACAACGGCTCTGTTTACTATGGCTTTGGTGCCAACACTGATATAGTCACAGCTTCTGTGGAGGCTTATATTGACTGTATTAACAAATTCAAAAAGAAGTAGTTATGAACACATTATTTGACAAGATATGGGACTCTCATGTGGTACACGCCATTACTGACGGACCACAGCAGCTCTACATAGACCGCCTTTACTGCCATGAGGTGACATCGCCGCAGGCATTTGACGGACTAAGAGCCAGAGGCATACGCTGCCTGCGTCCTGAAAAGATTTTTTGCATGCCTGACCATAACACGCCTACGCATGACCAGGACAAGCCTATTGCTGACCCGGTTTCTGCCAAGCAGGTGAGCACCTTAGAGAGAAACGCCAAGGAGTTCGGGCTCACCCACTACGGCATGATGAGCAAGGATAACGGCATTATCCACGTGGTGGGGCCTGAAAAGGGGCTGTCACTGCCTGGCATGACTATTGTGTGCGGTGACTCACACACTTCCACTCACGGCGCCATGGGTGCTGTGGCGTTTGGCATTGGCACTTCTGAGGTGGAGATGGTACTGGCGTCACAGTGTATTCTGCAGACTAAGCCTATGTCAATGCGCATAAACATTGAGGGGGAGCTTGGCAAGGGTGTGACCGCCAAGGATGTGGCACTCTACCTTATGGCTCAGATAAGCACATCGGGGGCTACTGGATACTTTATTGAATACGCCGGTAGCACGGTGCGCTCGCTCTCAATGGAGGGGAGGCTCACCCTGTGCAACCTCTCTATAGAGATGGGGGCTCGTGGCGGATTCATTGCTCCTGACGAGACCACTTTTGAATACCTTAAAGGGCGTGAGTATGCGCCTAAGGGTGCTGAGTGGGACAAGGCTGTGGCTTACTGGCGCACTCTCAAGAGCGGCAGCGATGCTGTGTTTGACAAGGAACTTACTTTCAGCGCCGCCGATATTGAGCCGCGCGTTACATACGGCACTAACCCTGGCATGGGTATTGGCATAACTGAGAATATTCCGCTGAGCGGGGGCGTTGGTTTTGACAAGGCGCTTGACTACATGGGCTTTAAGTCTGGTGAGAAGCTGCTTGGCAAGAAGATTGACTACGTGTTCCTTGGCGCTTGCACAAACGGGCGCATTGAGGATTTCCGTGCCTTTGCCTCTCTGGTCAAGGGCCATAGAAAGCACCCCGATGTTACCGCCTGGCTGGTTCCAGGCTCATGGGCTGTGGATAGCCAGATACGCAAAGAGGGGCTTGACCGTGTGCTCAGCGATGCTGGGTTTGAGATTCGCCAACCGGGCTGCTCTGCCTGCCTTGCTATGAATGATGACAAAATTCCTGCCGGAAAGTATGCGGTTTCAACAAGTAACCGTAACTTTGAGGGGCGTCAGGGTCCGGGCTCTCGCACCATACTTGCCAGTCCGCTCACGGCGGCTGCATCGGCGGTAACAGGAGTAATAACAGAC
>ONBO01000048.1:0-3175 GCA_900316125.1 uncultured Bacteroidales bacterium
TACGGCCAGCGCACCCAATCCAAAATAGTAGATTGAGGCTATGTACGCAGGCATAAGTGCTAAGATTACTCTGAGCATGTTCTTGCGCACGCTGTCACCGCCGTGATTATGTGGGGAGTTTGCTATTAACATTTTTATGGTGAATCGGTTAATCGTTTAATCGGTGAATCGTGAGTTATTTTTTGGGGGTTCTGGATCTCATTATGCCCATGACGGCGGCTTTGCCTTGACGTATGTAATCAAGGAGCGGACGGTTGCTCGGGCATGTGAAAGTGCAGCAGCCGCACTCTATGCAATCATATATATAGTGCTGCTCCAGCTCATCATTCATGTTCTTTGCGCTCATGGTGGCAAGCAGGTATGGCTCCAGACCCATAGGGCAGGCGTCTATACATTTGCCGCAGCGTATACAGTTCCTTTCAACGCCTCGCTTTGCCTCATCGTCTGGCAGCATTACCACGCCTGATGTGCGCTTGTTGGCAGGTGTGTCTGTGTTTATCATGGTGCGTCCCATCATAGGACCGCCGCATATCAGTTTGCCTGTGCCCTCTGGTATGCCGCCTGCCATGTTAACCACATCTGTAAGCGGTGTGCCTATGCGTACTATAAAGTTTCCGGGCTCTTTTACATCCTTGCCGCTCACGGTCATTGCCATCTCCACTATAGGTTTGTTCTTCTGCACTGCCTCATATACGGCAAACACTGTGGCAACGTTCTGTACCACTGCGCCTGTGGATGCAGGGAGCGCTCCACTGCGTACTATTCGGCCTGTAAGTGCCTGTATAAGCTGTTTCTCGCCTCCTTGCGGATATTTCAGCTTCAGCGGTGCTACGGTGATATCGTAGTCTTTACTGTATTTAGGAAGCAGACTTTTAAGGTGCTCTATGGCGTCTTTCTTATTGTTCTCTACGCCGATGATGGCCTTGCGTATGCCTAACGCCTTTAGCAGAATCTGCACGCCTATAAAAACCTCATCTGCTTTTTCAAGCATAAGACGGTGGTTGTGTGTGAGGTATGGCTCGCACTCCACTGCGTTAACGATAAGGGTGTCTATCTTGCAATCTTTTGGAGGCATGAGCTTCACTTGGGTGGGGAAGCAGGCTCCGCCAAGTCCCACGATGCCTGATGCTGTTATCTTGTCAATTATCTGCTTGGGCTCCAGTTTACACTCTGTGATGAGCGCATCGGTGGTGTCAATATCCTCAAGCCACTCGTCGCCCTCTGTCTTTATGATGATGCAGTTATGGTATGTACCCCAGGCGTCACGCACCTTTTCTATTTTCTTCACGGTTCCGCTCACTGAGCTGTGTACGGCTGCCGATACAAATCCTCCTGGCTGGCCTATGGTCTGACCCACCTTGACTTTATCTCCCACAGCCACGCAGGCGGTTGCAGGCGCACCTATATGCTGGTCAAGCGGAATGGTGACCTCTGCCGGCACTGGAACTTTTTTGAATGGTACTGCTGCTGATAGCTTGTTGTCATTGGGGTGAACGCCACCTAATCTAAATGTTTTCATGGTTTATGCTTTAGCGTCCTCCTTAACCGCTGGCTTAGTGGATTCTGGTTTCTGAACCTCTGGATTCTGAGGCTGTGGCTTGAGTGGCTGAGGAAAATTCTCTGCAACTATGGCTCCAGTAGGGCATACAGCCACGCACTTGCGGCACAGACGGCACTTCATGGTATCTATGTGCGCCAGATTGCTCTCTATGGTTATGGCTTCAAACGGACACTCTTTGGCGCACTTGGTGCAGCCTATGCAGGCGTTGTCACAGTCTTTGCGAGCCACGCCGCCTTTGTCCTTGTTTACGCACTTAACATATACCTGACGGTTCTTAGGCCATTTTTTTCTTAACTCAATAATGCCTTTAGGACAGGCTTTCACGCAGCTTGCACAGCCTGTGCATTTGTCTGCGTCAACCACAACGCTCCCTGTCTCAGGGCTAATCTTTATGGCTCCGAACTGACAGGCCGCCACGCAGTCTCCGTAGCCAAGGCATGCGCACTCCGTCATACGTGTTTGAGACCGGACGGTCATTGCATACTGTCTGGCACTTTACCACTGCCACCATTGGAACTGACTCCTCTGCCTTGAGACCGAGAATTTCACCCACCTTCTTCATGGTGTCACTGCCGCCCACAGGGCAGTTAAGCCCTTCAAGCGATGTGGCTTTTACGCATCGCTCGGCAAAATTACGGCAGCCTGCACTGCCACAGCCGCCACAGTTTGCCCCTGGCAGAACTTCCTGAACCTTGTCTATGCGTGGGTCTTCCTCCACTTTGAACTTCTGGAGAAGCACGTACAGGATTACCGCTGATAGCAATCCTATAACCGCAAGCACTATTATTGAAGTTAGAATCATTTGTTGTTTACTATATGAAACTTTATGTGTTCTTTAATCTTATTCTTTGACAAATAGAGTATTACAAAATATATTATCACTGCTCCCAGCGATGCAAGCGCTGCCGCCTCCTGGCTCATGCCTGCCATTATGGCAAGGGCCAATGTTACTGTGAGAAGCAGTACTGGCAGCACGTATGCGTAGAGAACTGCGCGCTTGCCTGCGTGTTTGCCAAGGCTCACTGTAACAGTGTCTCCAACGTGGTACATGGTGGCATCTGGGGTGTCAATTGTAATCTCCTTGTTCTTGCTCCGCGCATTGCACATACTGCGTGCGTTGCAGGCACTGCACGCCTCAGTCTGGCAAATCTCAATGGTGAGCGTGCCCTCTGAAACAGATTTTATAACCCCGTTATGCGCCATAGATTTTAACGCACAAAGTTACTAATTTTCAATTGCAAAACCAAAGATGTGGTATAAATGTTTTTGTGATAATCGTTATGTTAAAAAACGTTAAAACTTCAATGTTATAGGGTCACAAGTTGACATTTATTTTTATACTTTTGCTGGCGAATTGGAGGAGCCTCACAAAGAGGTGAATTTATGACATACAAGTGTTTTTATAAACTGCACTTACTTTTTTTACCTGTTTTATTATTGTTTATACCCTTTGTGTCAGTGGCGCAGGAGATGTTGCTGACTATAGATGATTTGTTCTCACTGGCGGAACGTAACAGTAAGAGCATAAGGGTTTCTGAACTCGCCCGTGAGGAGGCTGAAGAAGCGGTGAGAGTTTCAAAAAACGGATATACTCCTAAAATAGATTTCTCCGCA
>ONBO01000048.1:3192-13586 GCA_900316125.1 uncultured Bacteroidales bacterium
AGATTTCTCCGCATCGGCGTCATATTTAGGAAATGTCTGGACAATGAACAGAAATCTAAGTAATGCTGAAAAGTTTGAAATACCGCATTTAGGTACAAATTTTGCCGTGGAGGCGGTTCAGGTGATTTATGCTGGTGGTGCTATAAAAAGCGGGGTGGATATGGCGAAACTTCGCAAACAAAGCGCCGATGTCGCACTTGAACTAAACAGACAGGATGTGAGGTTTCTGCTTGTGGGTAACTATCTTGAACTCTTCAAACTATATAATCAGGCTCGCGTGTTTAAGGAAAATATCTCTCAAACACAGCGTCTTGTGGATGATATGAGGGCAAGGGAGAAAGCTGGCATTGTTCTGAAAAATGATATAACAAGATATGAACTTCAGCTTAAAAGCCTTGAGCTTGGGCTTACGCAGGTGGAAAACGGGATTGTGATTCTGAATCATCGTATAGTAACTACTGTGGGTTTGCCTGACGGTACAGTGATAAAGGTTGATGAAAAGATTGCTGATGAACTTCTGCCTGAAATTACATCTGAAAGTGAGTGGCAGAAGGAGGCTGAAGGGTCAAGTCCTGTGATAAAGATGAGTGAGATAGGGGTGGAGCAGAGCAAAAAGGCTAAGCGTCTTATTACTTCTGAATATATCCCTTCAATTGTTCTTTTTGCCGGCGACCAGTTGTCGGGCCCGCTTACATCCGGGGTGCCGGCTCTTGACCGCTATGCCGCCATGAATATGGGTGTCAACCTTGATCAGAATATGAATTTGTGGTACGTGGGTGTAGGGCTGAAGTATAACTTCTCATCGGTGTACCAGACCACAAGAAAAAGGAAACAGGCCGATTTTGCGATACAGAAGGCACAACAACAGCAAGAACTTGCAAAGGAGAATATAAATATTGCTGTAAAGGCTGCATATACCAGGTATATGGAGTCTTTCACAATTTTTGATACTCAGAAAAAATCTCTGGAACTGGCAGAACAGAACTATTCTGTGGTGAATAACCGTTACCTTAATGATCTTGCGCTTATAACTGATATGCTTGACGCCTCAAATCAAAAGCTAAATGCTGAATTAGAGGTTGAGAACTCTCGCATAAATATTATTTTCCACTACTATAATCTACTAAAAGCTGTAGGGAAGTTGTAATTGAAAAATTTTACTGAATTATGAATAATAAACAACGTAAACTTATTTTTAATGTTGTGGTGTGCTTGTTGCTCATTTGCGGTATTGTATGGGTATGCGCACGTTTTGTACATCTTGGCAGAGTGGAATATACTGATAATGCCCAGGTTAAGCAGCAGATTGTGCCTGTGAACTCAAGGGTTCAGGGTTTTATAAAAAAGATTTATTTTGAAGAGTATCAGGATGTGAAAAAGGGTGATACTTTGGTGGTTATAGATGATGCTGAGTTTAGGTACAGGGTGGCGCAGGCGCAAGCGGATTATAATAACGCCACTACTGGGAAAAACGCCATGGTGACGTCTATTAATACTACTCAAAATAATATGTCTGTATCGGACGCTGCTATAGAGGAGGCAAGAGTGAGGCTTGAAAATGCAGAAAGGGAATATACCCGATACAAAAAACTACTGGAGCAGGAGGCTGTTACAAAACAGCAGTATGATGCTGTGTCAACCACCTACGACGCGTCAAAGGCTCGTTATGACATGCTTGTGCGTCAGAAACAGTCAACTGCACTTGTTAAGGAGGAGCAGACCCAGCGTTTAGGGCAGAATGACGCCGGCATAGCTGTGGCTGAGGCTGCACTTGAGATTGCAAAACTGAATTTGTCATACACGGTGATTCTGGCTCCGTGTGATGGTACCATAGGACGTAAGAATATTCAGGAAGGGCAGCTTATCCAACCAGGACAAACTCTTGCTGATGTGGTTGACGCCACTGATATATGGATTATTGCAAACTATAAAGAGACACAGACTGCAAACATAGAGGAGGGTATGCCCGTTAAAATAAAAGTTGATGCCGTGCCTGGGGTTGAGTACAACGGTACAGTGGAGAAGATATCCAGGGCTACTGGGGCAAGCTACTCTCTTATTCCTCAGGATAATTCAGCTGGGAATTTTATAAAAGTGGAGCAGAGGATACCAGTACGTATTGTTTTTGATGCTGATAATGACTCTGATAATATGGCGCGCTTGCGTGCTGGTATGAATGTAGAAACAGAAGTGGTGTATTAATGGAACATCCTTTCGGGCCTTTTACTGTACCAGATATCAGAGATTTTGTGCCTGAGAAACTCAAGCCGTGGATTCTGGTGTTTTTTGTGCTGGTCTTTCAGCTCTCGGGCGGTGTGTATCTTGCCGCCGTGAGTGAAATGACGGGCTCCACTGCGCTTATGCAGGAGGATATAATGATGGCTGGATACGCATCGCTGATAGGACTGTCTCTTAATTTTGCTTTAATGTTCAGGCTCAAGTTCAGGTTTTCAATTAAGACTTCTCTGATTACATGCGCTGCGGTAATTATTTTATGCAATATAATATGTGTAACCACACACAGTGTACCTCTGCTTGTTACGGCGTGCCTTATAGCCGGATTCTTTAGAATGTGGGGCACATTTGCATGTAATACTACAATACAGCTTTGGGTTACTCCTACTCGTGATTTTGCAGTATGGTTTTGCTACATCTACCTTATAGTGGCAAACTGCATACAACTTGGCGGCCTCACCACTGGCTATATTTCATTTTTTACACGATGGGAGTATATGCAATACTTTATCATTGGAATGTTGCTGCTTGTAATACTTATAACTTACATTGTTTTCCGTCATTATCATGGAATGCCCAAACTTCCTCTTTTGGGAATTGACTGGCTGGGCTGCATAATGTGGGCTGTGATTGCGCTGTGTATTACGTTTGTATGTGTGTATGGTGAACATTATGAGTGGTATGAAAGCTGGCAGATAAGATTTGCATCGGTGGTTGGCGTAATTACGCTGATTCTCAATTTGTGGAGAGCATCATTTATTAGGCACCCTTTCCTATGCTACGATGTCATGACGCATCCGCAAATAATAAAGATAGTGCTGGTCTATTTTGCCATGTACCTTCTGCTTGGAACGGAACACTCCATTGAGCATATCTACACTGAGATGATTTTAGGGTATGACAGTATTCACGCCATTTCTTTAAACTGGTTTGTAGTGGCTGGGATTTTGGCAGGATGTGCATTTACATATATTACTTTTGCTCTTAACCATTGGCGTTATAAGACCATGGTGATACTTGGTTTTGTATCAATATTTCTTTACCTGCTTACCATGTATCTGAACGCTGATTTCAATTTGCCGTATGAGGCTCTTGTGCTTCCTATGTTTCTTAGGGGTTTTGGCAGTGTCATTCTTGAAATAGTATTGCTTACAGGCATTGCTCAGGCAGGTCTGCCATTCCCTATCTTTCCGCAAGGACTGCTGATAAACGGATTATTCAGTGCTGTGATATGCGGTGTGTTTGGTGCCACAGTGGTGGAAAGAGTGTTCCGTGTAATGCTTAAATCAAATATTTTACATTTTGGCTCAACTCTTGACAATGTAAACCCCGATGCTGTCAATATGCCAATCAGTGAACTCTCATGGATGCTCCAGTCTCATGCAACCATGGTTACCATAAAGGAACTTTATGGATTGCTCTGCATTGTGGCCGCTCTATTTATAATTGCATTTCTTCTGATGCGTTCAACACTGCGCCCGTCTGTTTTCCATCCCAAATGGAGCACAGTGCGCAAACTCTTTAAACGGAGTATTTGATCTACGCTTCCGGTCTGTGTTTTGTTCTGTTCTGTTATGTTATTTGGCTGTAAGTTTTTCCATGAATTTATCTCTGATGGAATTGAATGCCGGCTTGCAATCATCGGGCAGTGGCTCCGCCTCTGGCGATTCAAGCGTGAGCGGATTCACTGGCGTGTCATTTTTCCAGACACGGAAATCAAGGTGCGGGCCTGTGGATGCACCTGTGCTGCCTACATAACCAATAATTTGGCCCTGCTTTACGGTGTCACCAACTTTTAGCCCTTTTGCATAACCGCTGAGGTGCAGGTATGCTGTGCTGTAAACGCTGTTATGTTTAATCTTTATAGTGTTTCCACCACCTCCCTTGTAACCCTTGAAAATAACTTTTCCATCACCAATGCTCCATACCGGAGTGCCGGCTGGAGCTGCGTAATCCACTCCAGTATGCGGACGCACAGTTTTATAGATAGGGTGGCGGCGTGTGTAAGTAAAAGTGGATGATATACGCTTAAAGTTTAGCGGGGCCTTTAGGAACGCCTTGCGCAGGCTGTTGCCGTTGCCATCCCAATAACCGTGATGGGTAAGGGTGTCATATTTGAAAGCGTAGTAGGTGGAGTCATTATGCTTGAATGCGGCGGCCATAATGTTTCCCACGCCTATGCACTCACCGTCAACATACTGTTCAGTGTAGTAAACTGTGAACCCGTCTCCCTTCTGAATGCCAAAGAAGTCAATTGTCCAGGCGTAGATATCAGACATATCAGTGGCAAGTGAAATGTTCAGGTTATTTTTGGTTATGGCGTTCCAGAGAGAACTCTCTATAACGGCAGATGACACACGCTCTTTAATCTCCACAGGTTTTCTGTATGTGAAAGCTTTAAGGCTGTCTCCAATCTCCACAACTGTATAGTTTATGAGAGAATTCTGATAGACAAAATATTTAGGATTTTCAAGTGCGCTGTGCAGTGTGTCTGATGCGTTGTCATAATAGACAATGTAGCGTTTGCCAGCCTGTAACTTTTTTACATCAAACACTGAGTCAGGCAGGAACTGCATTTTATACGCTGTTACTGCGCTGATTCCCAAAGAGGAGAACAGCGATGACAGATTCTGCCCGTTCTGAAGTACGCCCTCCACCTTGTCAAGATTGTCTGTAACTATGCCATACTCTGTTGTGACTGTGTCCTGAACGGCTTCTACGGCTGGCTCTGTTGTCTCTTCTTGATTATCTGTAGTGTTGGTGCAGGATGTAAGAGTCACACCAAACAGGAAACTTATTGCTAAGAATTTTGCAAAAAGTTTCCCGCTTTGTAAATTTTTGTCAATCATTTTGCTTGTTATAGTTCTTTAAGTGCTTTATAAAAACGCTCACGTCCGTCAACAAGAACATTAAGTGTGCGTGGTACAATGTCTCCAAAATTTGGTGTGGAATCAAGAAGCTGTTCAACTCCAACCCATACCTCATTGTCATAAATGTATAGCTTTACAAGTTTTGTGTTATCATTCACAAAGTTTAGAGCCTCAAGTGCGTCTATTCTGTTGTCTTCATTCACGTCAAATATGCCAGGCAGGGTGATGTTTAGGAAATTCTCATCATTCTCCTCACCAAACACAACTATGGTGAACATTTGATACTTGAATCTGATTCTGTTACCTGTTCTTTCTGGAACAAAACCCTCCTTCTGGAGGTACTCAAAAATTTGTTCTAACATAAATTTTAGCTTTTAAAACCAACCTTGATCCTTGCATTTGTTTTTAGAGATGAAGGATTGCAGTTGATAGAGTTAATAATATCTTGGTGCTCAATTTTTCTATCGGCAAGGGCGGCCATCATGGCTGCCTCATTTACTATGAACGCAATGTCAGACGATGCGTAACCGTCTGTCTTCTCCACAAACTCATCAATGTTCAAATCATCTGAGAGCGGACGCCCTTTAAGGTGAATTTTGAACATGGCGTAACGTGTTACAGCATCTGGTGCTGGAATCTCATAATGCAGGTCCAAACGTCCCTTACGCAGTATGGCAGGGTCTATCATCTCCTTCAGGTTTGTGGTGCCTATCACAAAGATGCCGTACTTTGAGCAGTTGTTCAGCTGTGCAAGGAACTCGTTTATCTCCTCGGCTCTGTGCTCCGCACTGCGTGACTGGCGTGATGGTACAAATGAGTCAAACTCATCAAAGCATACAATGATAGGTGCGTTTGCTTTGGCTTTCTTGAAGAGCTCCGCTATCTTGCCTTGTGTGCCGTGTATGTAGGTGCTGCCAAGGTCTGAACCGTTTACCAGCATATAATTAAAGCCTGACTCTTCTGCAAACTTCTCTGCAAAGAATGTTTTACCGCAGCCCGGAGGGCCATAGAGTAGCATTCCGTTTGGTGGGGTGATGCGGTACTTCTCAGCCTTCTCCTTGTCCTTGATAATCCATATTACACGGTTTGTAAGCTCCTGTTTGAGCTTATCCATGCCTGCCACATCCTTAAAGCCGCCACCGCCGCCTGTATTGCGCTTTATCTCAATGCCACCGTCTTGCGTTGAGGTTTCAGTCTCCTCTTTTTTTGTGCTTTCACTGCTGCCACTGTTTGTATTTCCAGTAGGCTTTGCTGTATTTCCGTTGTTTTGCTCACCACCTGCTGATGTGGTCTCTTTTGCTCCTTCTGCTGTGTAGTTGCCAGGACTTGCAATCATCTTTAGCAAATCTTTTATGCTGGCTCTGTCATCGGAGTTAATAGTAAGACCTTTCTTTATTAGTGCTTGATACTCCGCAGGAATGTTTGTAAGATCAAGTGGTTGTTTGCGCGCGTCACGCACCAGTTTCTTTTGAATCTGGTAGTTGTTCGTGTCATCATACTTTACGTTCCAAGGGGCTTTGCCTGTAAGCATAAAGTAGAATGTAGCTGTTGCTGAGAAGGCGTCTGACTTGCTGTTGAACATACCAGTCAGAGTTTCTGGGGCGGAGTAGAGCAAGTTGAGGTCTGTTACGCAGAAGTCAGGCTTGCCCATAACTGTGCCGTCAATATGACCAAAGTCAATTATCTTTGGTAGTGTTTTGCCGTCACTTGTTCTTGACAGTATAATGTTACGAGGGGTGATATCGTAGTGGTTAACCTTAAATGTTGACTGCATGTAATCAAGGCCGCTCAGAATCTGTGTGAAGTAGTCTGCCGCCTCTTTAATATTAAGAGGTTTGCCGTTGTTTACACATTCTGACAGAAGCGCACCGCTGACAAACTCCATCACCATATACTCGTAGTTGCAGCCTTCTGCGGTGTATGTGCCGCTGTTGTAGAACTTTATTATGTTGTCATGCTTGAGGCGGCTGAGTCCGAGTATTTCGTTTGGCTTGCCGTCTGTAAGCTGCGCTGGCTGCATCTTTGACACGTCAAACATCTTCATGAAATATGAAGTGCCTTCACTATTTGCAACACGGTAGTTGCTGGTGTATTCACTGGCCTTGATAAGGTACTTTACGGTGTAGCCACCTATTATGTCATTCTCTTTTAAAAGCATTTAATCGTTTAATCGTTTAATCGTTTAATCGGTGAATCGTATTAAGTTGAGAATTAACTGTCAACTGCATTTAAGCAGTTCCTCCATCTCGTCTCCTTTACTAAGCACTCCGTTTATCACAGCCACGGTTGATGTCTTGGCTTTTACGCAAAGTTTCATATCGCTAAGGCGGTAGATGTCTTGTTCAAACACCAGTCTGATGCCGTCACGATGATAGTTCAGGCATGATAGAAATTTATCATCGCCGGTAAGGGCTGTGCGGTATTTTATCTCTATTTCTGAAACCACCACGTCCATTCCGTCATCGTGGAGCTTTTTGAATGATAACCCTAAACTCTGTATGAACTTATGGCGTGTGGCTTCAAGATAGTGAAGGTAGTTTGCGTTGTTCACTATGCCTTGAATGTCACACTCATAGTCTCGCACCTCCATCTCTGTCTTAAAAAGATATTCTTTCATTTGTTTCTGTATATGTTATAATACGTTCATTTTTGTTTTACACTCTACAAAGATAATAGAATGGCAAATCAGTAAAAAATAAACTTATTAACAGAACTCTATATTGGCGCATACCGCACCACCTGATTTCAGAGATATGATTATGGTGTCACCACTGTTGTAAATAACTGGTGTAAGCATTTCTGACAGTTTTGCCGGAGTCTTGTATTCCACTCTTAATCCTTTTACCTTGAAATCTTCAGGCAGCAGCTCCATTGCCATTCTCACGTAGTTTGTATTGTTAAGGTGCTTGTTGTAGTCAATGTCAGAGCGCATTACTGTTATGGGTGCCGCCTCTATGCCTCCCTCTTTGGGCAGAATTATGCGCCGGTCTTTGTAGTTCATGTCCAGTTTAGGCTCAATATTCATAGTTGAGACAGCATCGTCGTCCACACGCTTTAGTTTGCCTGTGCTCTTGTCTATAAACGCTCCCATACTCCATGTCTTATAGCATGGCTTCCCCTCAGCATCATATATGAATGTGTTTCTGTAGCCAAACATACCTTTCATATCATAAACGCTTGTGGTAACAGTGAGCTCTTCTCTAAATAAAGGCTCTCTAATGATTTCCACTTGGCGCGATGCTAAAAGTTGCGCCATATTGTTGTCATCAAAAAACTTTCTCACTTCCGGCTCACTTTCATACATCCACAGTTCAGAGCAGTCTTGCATCATTTGTAGGGCGGAATGGAGTTTCAATTTTCCGTCGATGCCACAAAAACTGGTGGTGACTTTATAATTAAGGCTGTACATAGTATTTGTTTTTTTAATATTTGTTAATTCACAAAGATAGCCAATAATATGTACAAAAAGAAATTTAAATATCAACAACTGACAAAATGGCAGACATCTGACCATAGGCACGCTTGTTGCAAATATATAGGCGAAGTTCAAAGCCCGCAAGGGTGAATGAACAGAGAGTTAAACAATTTAATAAAATAAAATTAGGAGGTATTGATTATGTTACCAGTAATGTTTAAGAACAGTTGGTTTCCAACAGTATTTGATGATTTCTTTAGCAGTGATTTCATGCCTCGTGCCAATTCAACAGCACCGGCGGTTAATGTGAAGGAAGATGAAAAAGCCTACACAATGGAACTTGCCGCACCAGGTATTAAGAAAGAGTTCTGCCGTGTAAACATCAATGAAGACGGCAATTTGCATATTGCCATTGAGAACAAGTTTGAACACAAAGAGGAGGATAAGAAGCAGCACTATCTGCGTCGTGAGTTCTCTTATTCAAACTATGAGCAGATTTACACTCTGCCAGAAGATGTTGAAAAAGATAACGTCTCAGCCAAGGTTGAGAATGGTATTCTAACAGTGGTTATGCCTAAGATTACTAAAAAGGAAGAGCCTAAAGTTGCCAAGGCAATTGAAATCTCTTAACCCAGCATCTATCAGTTAAAAAACTTGCAGGGTGGCTCATTGAGCCGCCCTGTTTTTTTTGTGTCAGACTCACAAGCCATTGTGGTTAGATGCTACAACCCTTTGGGTAGTGTAAATGTGATTCTGTCAATATCAAGCCTTTTTGCCTCTCCACGTTTGCCACTTGGCAGAAATTTTTCAGCGTTGCTTTTCCCAATTTGTTTGTAAAAGGCTTTTCGTAGTTTTGATATCTCAGTATCAAATGGGTTCCTCTTTTCAGAAATGGTGGTGAGATTCTCTATCTCATTTTTAGTGCTGTCAGTATATCCCCAGAAGAATTTGAAAATATCAGTAAGTTCATCTTTATACACAGATGGGTCTTTTCTGTTAACTCCTTCAGTATGCCGGATATAGAGAACGTATAATGCCAATGCCTTGCGTGAGCCTGCTCTGAACTCTACAGCACCTTGCTCTGGAATTCTAATCTTACCGTTTGCTAATATCTCAAGAGTATTGGAGATCTTGCTTATATGGTCATCCGCCTCATTGATGCGGTCTTTCATGCTTTCTATATAGAGCTCTGATTTGCTGCTATCTTTTGATACTTCCTCAAGCTCTTTCTCAAGTTCCTTCTTATAGGAGATTACCTCATCGATGCTTTTACCTGAAAAGTCAATCTTGCCTATGCCTTCAGCAGGGTCTGTGAGCCTTATGAGAAATGCGGCGTTCCCATCCAATTCCACCTCGATGTCATCATCTGTAAATGTCTCAACCTCCGGTGTAACTTTTTTCACAGGGCGAACTCGCACAGTATTTTCCTGTTCGAGCCTGTCTGGACATCGGCGTGCCGGAATAGGAGGAAATTTAAATTTCTTTGACATATCAGGATCAGGTGATTTTTACTTGTTGCAAAAGTAATTTATTATTTGACTGCGTAATAATTTCTGAGTTTAATTTTTCAAAAATGGTGACTATAAACCACTAAAAATGGTAACCTTAAACAGATGTATTCACTTGCTTTCACCTGGCTCTGACCGCTATCTTTGCAGAAATGAAATCAGTAATTGTTCTAAAAAATATGAAATTATGAAAAAGTCAGTTTTGTTTTTATTATCATTATTAATTTTGATAGGTTGCTCTAAAGATGAACCAACTGGTCAAACTTATGACTTAACCTGAAAAAAGTTGACACTATACGGGAATAAAAAAGTATAGTGAAAATGCAAAAAGTAGTCAAAACAAAGGTTAGGTTCCGTCGTGGAGAA
>ONBO01000031.1 GCA_900316125.1 uncultured Bacteroidales bacterium
TCAATTCCCTTGTAAAGGGCTTCGCGAGTGGTTTTAAGGAGTTTCTTAACCTTCTCGTCAACCTCACCCACACAGAATGTGAAAGCTGAGTCACCGTAGAAGCCGTCAACAATAGTTCCGCAATCAACAGAAACTATGTCACCCTCCTTAATTTCATAGTCTGACGGTATTCCGTGAACCACATTCTCATTTACTGAGATGCAGAGTGTATTAGGAAAACCGCCATATCCTAAGAAACCTGGAACCGCACCGTTTGACCTAATAAAGTCCTCTGCGATTCTATCCAGCTGAATTGTCTTAATTCCCGGTTTGATATCCTTGCCCACCTCTGCGAGAGTCATTCCCACAAGTTGGTTGGCTCTTTTCAGTATGGGTATCTCCTCAGGTGTCTTTAGATATATCATTCCTTCAATCTACTAATAAATAGCACCTCTACCCTTAATTCTTGAGCCGTTTGAGCTGAAGCCGTCATAGTGGCGGTTTACAAGGTAGGTCTCTATCTGCTGGAGTGTGTCAAGAATAACACCAACCATAATAAGCAGAGATGTACCTCCAAAGAATTGGGCGAAGGCAGAACTTACACCAAACAGACCTGCAAATGCAGGAAGAATAGCTACGATACCAAGGAATATTGAGCCTGGCAGAGTAATACGAGACATGATAGTGTCAAGATACTCAGCAGTCTTCTTACCTGGCTTGATACCTGGAATGAAGCCGTTGTTACGTTTCATCTCCTCAGCCATCTGTGTAGGGTTGATAATAACAGCGGTGTAGAAGTAGGTGAACAAGATGATAAGCAGGAAGAATACCAAGTTGTACCAGAAACCGTTATTATTAAGGAACGCCATGGCAAATGAGCTAATCTCACCATCCTTGGCAAGGAATCCAATAAGAGATGCAGGAATGAACATAATAGCCTGAGCAAAGATGATAGGCATTACGTTAGCTGCATTAACCTTGAGAGGTATGAACTGACGTACACCACCGTACTGTTTGTTACCTACCACACGCTTAGCGTACTGAACCGGGACACGGCGTACACCTTGAACAAGCAGGATTGCAAGTGCAATTACAACGAACAGGAACACTATCTCTGCCACAAACATTACCAGACCGCCAGTGGCCTCATTAAGTCTTGATGTAAACTCACCAACCAGAGCTCTTGGGAAACGAGCCACGATACCAACCATAATTATGAGTGAAATACCGTTGCCAACGCCTCTCTCGGTGATACGCTCACCAAGCCAGAGCACGAACATACTGCCTGCGGCAAGTATGATGGTTGAAGTTATCATAAAGAATGAACCGGCAGGCACCACCTGACCTATCTGCATCTTGAGGTTCAGCAGGTATGCAGGACCTTGGATCAGCAGAATCAGGACTGTCAGATAACGTGTAATCTGATTAATCTTACGGTGTCCGCTCTCACCCTCCTGCTGCAGTTTCTTGAAGTATGGGAATGCCATACCAAGAAGTTGCACAACAATGGAAGCTGAGATGTAAGGCATGATACCTAATGCGAATATAGACGCATTAGAGAACGCACCTCCGGAGAACATATCAAGAAGCATCATAAGACCGCCCTCTGTCTGCTTGCTGAGTGCCGCGAGCTGAGTAGTGTCAATTCCCGGCAGAGCAATGAAAGAGCCAAAACGGTACACCACCACAAAAAGGAATGTGATGAGCAACCTTTGTCTTAGTTCCTCTATCTTGTAAATGTTTTTTATTGTTTCAATAAACTTCTTCATAACAAAGAGAGTAAAATTACAGGGTTACAGCGCTGCCACCAGCCTTCTCAATAGCCTCTTTTGCAGCGGCAGAGAATGCGTGAGCAGTTACTTCAATCTTAGATGTGAGCTCGCCTTTAGCAAGAATCTTAACAAGAGACTTACCTGAAACATATCCAGCGGCTACAAGCTCCTCAATACCTATCTTGTCCAGTTTCTTCTCTGTTGCAAGAGCCTGGAGTGTTGAAAGGTTGATAGCCTTGTACTCTACTCTGTTGATATTATTGAAGCCGTATTTTGGCAGACGGCGCTGCATAGGCATCTGACCACCCTCAAAACCAATTTTCTTTGAGTAACCAGAACGTGACTTAGCACCCTTGTGACCTCTTGTAGAGGTTCCGCCCAAACCAGAACCGGCACCGCGGCCAACTCTCTTGCGTATCTTTACTGAACCTTCAGCAGGTTTCAAATTACTTAAATCCATTTTCTTAAATTTTTAGAGTGTTAATAAGAGTTACTTCACAATCTCTACAAGATGGTTCACCTTGGCAATCATACCAAGAATTTGTGGAGTCTCCTCGTGTTCAACCACCACATTCATCTTCTTAAGTCCAAGTGAATCCAAAGTCTGCTTTTGAACTTTTGGGATTCTGATTCTACTCTTAACTTGTTTAATCTTAATTGTTGCCATAGTTCAAATTATTTACCGGTGAACACTTTTTCCAATGATACGCCTCTGTTCTTAGCTACAGTGTAAGCGTCTCTCATCTCTGAGAGTGCAAGGATTGTAGCCTTAACAAGGTTGTGAGGGTTAGAAGAACCCTTAGACTTAGCAAGCACGTCTGTAACGCCAACGCTCTCAAGTACTGCACGCATAGCACCACCAGCCTTTACACCGGTACCGGTAGATGCAGGCTTGAGGAACACCTCAGCGCCTCTGTACTTAGCAGACTGCTCGTGAGGGATAGTGCCTTTGAGAACAGGAACCTTAACAGTATTCTTCTTAGCGGCGTCAATACCCTTCTGAATAGCTGTGGTAACCTCACCTGCCTTACCAAGGCCGTAGCCTATCTTACCCTCTTCTTCATTGCCTACGACAACGATAGCTGCAAACGTAAAGGTTCTACCACCTTTTGTAACTTTAGTAACACGATTGATAGCAACCAATCTGTCTTTCCATTCGCTCTCGTTTGCTCCTTTTACTGAATTGTTATTCTTTTCTGTCATAGCGCTTAAAATTTAAGTCCTGCATTACGTGCGGCGTCAGCTAATGCCTTAACTCTACCGTGGTAAATGTAACCGTTACGATCAAATACAACAGTATCAATGCCAGCGGCGATGGCCTTCTTTGCGATGAGCTCGCCAACCTTAGCTGATTTCTCTGTTTTAGTTAGTTTCTCTTTAATTGACTCAGAAGACTCTGCTACCAGAGTGGTACCGTTGTCCTCCTTTGCGGTATCGTCTATAATTTGAGCATATATCTGACTATTGCTTCTAAATACCGATAAACGTGGTCTTGAAGAAGTGCCTTTGACCTTGGCGCGGACACCTGCTTTAATCTTCAATCTTCTAGCTGTCTTATCTATCATAGCATTATCATTTTAATTATTTAGCACCAGCAGACTTACCTGCCTTTCTACGAATCTGCTCACCCACGAACTTAACACCCTTGCCCTTATATGGTTCAGGCTTACGGAATGAACGAAGCTTGGCACAAACCTGACCAAGAAGCTGCTTGTCACAAGACTC
Organism: uncultured Bacteroidales bacterium; assembly: GCA_900316125.1. Classification (GTDB taxonomy): domain Bacteria; phylum Bacteroidota; class Bacteroidia; order Bacteroidales; family Paludibacteraceae; genus Enterocola. The sequence goes on from ONBO01000031.1 coordinate 3,477, forward strand.
AAGCATAACCAGAGGGTTCTGGTTTCTCTCACTCTTGGTTTCAACCTTGATCTCAGGAGCCAGTTTTACAAATATATTGTGTGTGTAGCCAAGAGAAAGCTCAAGAACCTGACCGTTGTTTGATGCACGATAACCTACACCAACAAGCTCAAGGGTCTTCTTGTAGCCCTCAGAAACACCTACAATCATATTATGAATCAGTGCACGGTAAAGACCATGCATTGCACGATTCTCTTTCTCATCATTTGGACGTGAAACATGAACCTGACCATCCTTAACCTCTACGGTGATGGCTGGGTTGATAGTCTGTTTCAACTCGCCTTTAGGGCCCTTAACGGTAAGTTCCTGACCATTCATGGTAACAGTTACGCCCTTTGGCATATCAATAGGTAATTTTCCAATTCTAGACATAATGTTTCCTCCTCATTAATAAACGTAGCACAAAACTTCACCACCGACATTCTGCTCACGAGCCTCTTTGTCGGTCATTACACCTTTAGAGGTGGAAATAATAGCAATACCCAGACCGTTGAGAACACGTGGAAGCTCTTTGTGGCCTGAATACTTACGCAAACCTGGTGTGGATACACGCTCAAGTTTCTTGATTGCGTTCACTTTGTTAACCTGGTCATACTTCAAGGCTATCTTAATAGTACCTTGAGGACCGTCTTCTTCGAACTTGTAGTTAAGGATGTAGCCCTGCTCGAACAATATCCTTGTAAGTTCTTTCTTTAGATTAGACGCTGGAACCTCTACCACTCTGTGGCCTGCCTTTATAGCGTTACGGAGGCGCGTCAAGTAATCTGCAATAGGATCTGTCATTTTTTTTAGTTTTTAAATTAATCCGGCCTGCCCGGACAATATTTATTAATTAACTCAATTTATCAAGTGTTTTACCAGCTTGCCTTCTTTACTCCTGGGATAAGACCTTTAGAAGCCATCTCACGGAACTGAATACGGGAAATTCCAAAAAGACGGATATATCCTTTTGGACGGCCGGTAATCTTGCAACGGTTGTGCAGTCTTACAGGAGATGCGTTACGAGGTATGTTCTGGAGGGCCTCATAGTTACCCTCGGCCTTGTACTGAGCTCTCTTAGCGGCATATTTCTCAACCAGTTTGGCACGCTTGACCTCACGGGCTTTCATTGACTCTTTTGCCATAATCTCTTATTTTTTAAATGGTAAACCAAATTCTTTCAAAAGTTCAAAAGCCTCCTCATCTGTTTTGGCAGAAGTTACAAAGGTAATATTCATTCCTGAGATTTTAGTAACAGAATCGATATTTATTTCAGGAAAAATTATCTGCTCCTGAATTCCCAGTGTGTAATTGCCTCTACCATCGAGTTTTGAGTTGATGCCCTTGAAGTCACGGATACGTGGGAGAGCAACGCGTACGAGCTTCTCAAGGAACTCATACATTCTGTCTCTACGCAGTGTAACACACACGCCGATAGGCATTTTCTTACGAAGTTTGAAGTTTGAGATATCCTTCTTAGAGTATGTTGCAATAGCCTTCTGGCCAGAAATTGCAGTCATCTCATTAACAGCAACCTCAATAATCTTCTTGTCAGCAACTGCGTCACCCAGACCCTGGTTAAGAACTATCTTCTCAAGTACAGGTATCTGCATCTTAGACTTGTAGCCGAACTTTTTGTAAAGTGCAGGAGCAATGCGCTCCTTGTAGTCATTTTTTAAGCTAGCGGTATTCATTATTTAAGTTCCTCCCCAGTCTTTTTAGCGTAACGAACTAACTTGCCATTCACCTCTTTGCGGCCAACGCGTGATGGTTTACCGTCCTTACCTACAACATTGAGGTTAGAGATGTGAATTGAAGCCTCTTTCTTGATTATGCCACCTTGTGGACTTTTTGCATTAGGCTTGGTATGCTTTGATACCATGTTAGCACCCTCAACAATAGCACGCTTCTTCTCTACGTCTACTGCAAGAACGCGTCCTGTCTTACCTTTGTCATCACCGGCATTGATATAGACTGTATCGCCTTTTTTGATATGTAACTTGCTCATCTTAGTTGATTTTTTAAAGCACTTCAGGTGCCAGTGAAACAATCTTCATGTTTGTTGAACGAAGCTCACGAGCTACAGGACCGAATATACGGCTGCCTCTCATTTCGCCTGCACCATTCAAAAGTACGCAAGCGTTATCGTCAAAGCGGATGTAAGAGCCGTCAGCTCTTCTGATCTCCTTCTTTGTACGTACAACAACTGCCTTTGAAACGGCACCCTTCTTAGTATCACTTGAAGGGATAACGGATTTAACCGCTACCACAATAATGTCACCGACTGTGGCATACCTTTTACCGGTACCGCCAAGTACGCGGATACAGAGAACTTCCTTTGCTCCGCTGTTGTCGGCTACTGTCAATCTTGATTCTTGCTGTATCATAATTACTTAGCTTTTTCTACTATTTCAACTACTCTCCATCTCTTGCTCTTGCTGAGAGGACGGGTTTCCATAATTCTCACGGTATCGCCGATATGGCACTCATTTTTCTCATCGTGTGCGTGATACTTCTTTGTCTTGCTGACAAACTTGCCATAGATAGGGTGTTTCTCTTTCCACTTAATGGAAACAGTAACAGTCTTGTCCATCTTATCACTTGACACAACGCCTTGTCTTTCTTTTCTTAGATTTCTCATACGGCATTATTTTTATTTGTTCATTTCTCTTCTGCGCTTTTCAGTAAGAAGACGCGCAACTGTTTTTCTCGCTTCGCGGATCTGACATGGATTGTCAATTGGTGAAATAGCGTGATTCAGTTTCATTTTAGACAGATTTGCTCTCTCTGTCCCGATTCTCTCGACAAGCTCCTTGTCTGTGAGTTCCTTAACTTCTTTATTTTTCATACTACTTCAGGCTTAAGCGTTTTCGTTTTCAAAATCATAACTGTTGCTAACTACGAACTTGGTAGTGATAGGCAGCTTCTGAGCACCAAGGCGGAGAGCCTCTTTTGCTATTTCAAAAGGAACGCCTCCAACCTCAAAGAGCATTCTGCCCGGAGTAACAGGAGCTACGAATCCTTCTGGATTACCTTTACCTTTACCTTGACGTGTGTCAGCAGGTTTTCTAGTGATGGCCTTGTCTGGGAAAATACGAACCCAAACCTGACCTTGACGTTGCATGTAACGTGTTATGGCAACACGGGCAGCCTCAATCTGACGGCCTGTGATCCACTTTGTTTGCAGTGATTTTATTCCAAATGAACCGAAGGCAAGCTGGTTACCACGCTGGGCTATACCCTTTGAAGGGCATTTTTGCTGTCTGCGGAACTTCGTTTTCTTAGGTTGTAACATAATTTTTAGACTAAACAGGATTTGACATTATTATTTTTTCTTCTTTCTGAAGCCACCCTTACCATCTCTTGCAGAGCCTGACGGACGACCGCCCTCTCTGAATGATGTGTATTGTGGCGCCAAATCTTTCTTGCCGTAAATCTCACCACGGCATATCCATACCTTGATACCTATGATACCAACCTTGGTCAAAGCCTCAGCCTGTGCATAGTCAATGTCAGCACGGAATGTGTGAAGAGGAGTACGACCCTCTTTGTACATCTCTGAGCGAGCCATCTCAGCACCGTTCAAACGGCCTGATACCTGCACCTTGATACCCTCAGCGCCAGCACGCATCGTAGAGGTAACAGCTGCTTTCACAGCTCTACGGTATGCCACCTTTCCTTCTACTTGGCGAGCAATAGAATTGGCGACAACAACTGCGTCTATTTCAGGTTTCTTAATCTCAAAGATATTTATTTGCACCTCTTTGTCAGTGAATTTCTTCAACTCCTCCTTCAGGTTCTCAACATCGGCGCCTGCCTTACCAATAATCATACCTGGCTTGGCGGTGCATATTGTAACTGTGATGAGTTTAAGTGTACGCTCAATAACGATACGAGAAACACTGGCTTTCTTCTCTCTGATTTTGTTCTTCTCCTTCTCAGAGAGTTTTCTCTTGTCCTGATCAGAATCAGAATCAGATCTGCCAGTAGTGTCCTTCTCAAGGAAGGCCTCTACATATTTTCTGAGCTTGTAGTCCTCAAGTATGGTATCACCATAATTCTTGCTTCTCTTCTTATCGCCTATCCAATTGGAATCCCAACCTTTGATTATACCAAGACGATTGCTTATCGGATTTACTTTCTGTCCCATACTTAATTATTTTTTAGTATCGTTATTAACACTGTCAACATAAATGGTAACGTGATTTGAACGCTTGCGGATTCTGTATCCACGGCCCTGTGGGGCTGGACGAAGTCTCTTAAGAGTTCTGCCGCCGTCAACATAGACAGCGCTTACAATAAGGTTACCGTCTTCAGCTTTCTGGTTTGTCTTCTGCTCCCAGTTGTTAATTGCTGAAAGAAGCAGTTTCTCCATTCTGGAAGAAGCCTCCTTTGTAGAGAATTTCAACATACCAAGAGCTTTCTGTACTTCAACGCCACGTATCATGTCGGCAACAAGACGCATTTTGCGTGGAGAAGTAGGCACGTCATTTAGCTTTGCAAAGTAAAGAGCCTTTTTGGCCTCCTTACTGCTATTTGCTGAGTTTCTTTTTCTAACACCCATATCTCTAATTTTTTTTATTTTCTATTTCCACTATGGCCTCTGAAAGTACGGGTAGGAGCGAACTCGCCCAACTTGTGACCAACCATGTTTTCTGTTACATAAACAGGAATGAACTTGTTTCCGTTGTGAACGGCAATGGTATGACCTACAAAATCCGGAGAAATCATAGAAGCTCTAGACCATGTCTTAATTACGGATTTCTTATTTGTCTCATTCATAGCGATTACCTTCTTCTCAAGTTTAACGCTGATAAATGGACCTTTCTTTAATGAACGACTCATAATTCTTCTTAATTAATTCAGGTTATTACTTCTTCTTTCTCTCTATAATGTACTTGTTAGAAGCCTTCTTTGGAGTACGGGTCTTATAACCTTTAGCCAACAAGCCCTTACGTGATCTTGGATGACCTCCGGAAGCTCTACCTTCACCACCACCCATTGGGTGATCTACTGGGTTCATAACAACACCACGGTTGTGAGGACGACGTCCTAACCAGCGTGAGCGTCCAGCCTTGCCTGACTTCTCAAGAGCGTGGTCTGAGTTACCTACAACGCCTACAGTGGCCTTGCAAGCACACAGTATCATACGCATCTCTCCTGAAGGCAGCTTAATGATGGCATACTTGCCCTCACGTGAAGCCAACTGAGCGAATGTACCAGCAGAACGAACGAGTGCTGCACCCTGACCTGGACGTAACTCAATGTTATGAATTACAGTACCAAGTGGAATGTTCTGCAATGGCAGTGTGTTACCTACTTCAGGTGCGGCGTTTTCTCCTGAAAGAAGCACCTGTCCTACCTTCAAACCGTTAGGAGCAAGAATGTAGCGTTTTTCACCATCAGCATAGAAAAGAAGCGCAATACGAGCTGAGCGGTTTGGATCATACTCTATTGTCTTAACTGTTGCTGGAACTCCATCCTTTTCACGTTTGAAGTCAATTACTCTATACTTTCTCTTGTGTCCGCCACCAATGTAGCGCATGGTCATTTTACCGGTATTGTTACGACCTCCGGTCTTGGCACGACCACCTACAAGAGACTTTTCTGGAACAGACTCGGTAATTGTTTCGAATGTTCCAATAATCTTGTGTCTCTGCCCCGGTGTTGTGGGGTTAAATTTACGTACAGCCATCTTTATTTATTAAATGTTGCTATAAAAATCTATTGTATCTCCTTCTTTAAGCGCCACTATAGCCTTCTTATAATCAGATGTGCTACCTGTTATAATGCCAGCCTTGGTGTAGCGGCTCTTAACTTTTCCTTTTACAACTGCTGTGCTGATACCTACAACTGTTACATTGTATGTTTTCTCAACAGCAGCCTTAATCTGCTCTTTTGTAGCGGTCTTAACCACCTTGAAAGCATACTTACCCTGCTTTTCGGTAAGACTTGTAGCTTTTTCAGTTACTATAGGTTTGATTATGATTCCCATTTCCTGTCCTCCTTATGCGTTAAATGTTGCGGTCAAGCCTTCAAGAGCCTTCTCTGTAATGATAAGGCATTTAGCGTCAAGAATCTTGTATGTATTGAGGTCTGATGAAATTGTAACCTCAGCATTCTCAAGATTGCGGGCTGACAGGATGACATTCTTGTTTGACTCTGGCATAACGAGCAGACTCTTCTTGTCACCTGCCTTCAAAGATTCAAGCATAGCCTTATAGCTCTTTGTCTTAGGAGCGTCAAAAGAGAAGTCCTCAAGAACTACAAGTGCGTTATCTTTAACCTTGTAAGCCAAAGCTGACTTGCGGGCAAGCTGTTTAAGTTTTTTGTTTAGTTTGAAGCTGTAGTCACGTGGGGTTGGACCGAATACGCGACCACCACCTACACGTACAGGAGAGTTGATATCACCTGGACGGGCGCCGCCGCCACCTTTCTGACGACCCAGCTTACGGGTACTACCGGAAACCTCACTTCTCTCTTTTGACTTTGCTGTTCCCTGGCGTTTGTTGGCCATATACTGCTTTACATCTAGGTAAATAGCGTGGTCATTTGGCTCAATACCGAAGATAGATTCATCTAATGTAACCTTTCTTCCGGTCTCTTTTCCTTGTATGTTATATATGCTAAGTTCCATTACTCATTAACAATTACGATTGAACCTTTAGCCCCGGGAACAGAACCCTTGATAAGAATCAGGTTATTCTCCGGAATAATTTTTAAGATCTCTAAGTTTTGAACCGTTACTCTCTCGTCGCCCATCTGGCCACCCATGCGCATTCCTTTGAATACTTTTGCTGGGTAAGAGCAGGCGCCTATAGAACCCGGCTTACGCTGGCGGTTGTGCTGACCGTGAGTTATCTGACCTACACCACCAAAACCGTGACGTTTTACAACACCTTGGTAACCTTTACCTTTTGATGTTCCAATAACGTCAACCCATGTGATATCAGAGAACATGTCAACAGTAATAACATCACCAGCCTTGACTGATGAGTCAAAGCCTTTGAACTCAACCAAGTGGTACTTTGGAGTCACACCTGCCTTCTTGAAAAGACCAGCCTCTGGTTTTGTGACATTCTTCTCTTTCTTGTCCTCAAAACCGAGCTGAATAGCCTCATAGCCGTCTTTTTCAGCAGTCTTTACCTGGGTGACAACACAAGGACCAGCTTCGATAACAGTGCATGGAACATTTTTTCCATCAGCACTGAAAACGGAAGTCATTCCGATTTTTTTTCCAATTAATCCTGGCATTTCTTAGTGTATTATTAAATTGTTAATATTATACTTTTATCTCAACACCTACGCCACTTGGCAACTCAAGCTTCATAAGAGCCTCAACAGTCTTAGCTGTAGAGCTGTAGATGTCTATAAGACGCTTGTAAGAATAGAGCTGGAACTGCTCACGTGACTTCTTGTTTACGAATGTTGAACGGTTTACTGTAAAGATACGCTTGTGTGTAGGTAGTGGAATTGGACCGCTTACTACAGCACCGGTAGCCTTAACTGTCTTTACAATCTTCTCTGCTGACTTGTCAACAAGATTGTAATCATAAGATTTAAGTTTGATTCTGATTTTCTGACTCATTTTGTTAAAATATTAGAAGATGCGGCTTAAGAATCATTTGCTAAGCCGCATCAAAGTTTTATAATAGATCTACACGTCCTTTAGCCTCCTCAAGAACACTCTTAGCTATAGAGGATGAAACCTCAGCATAGTGAGAGAATTCCATTGAAGATGTTGCACGACCTGATGTGATTGTACGGAGTGATGTAACATAACCGAACATCTCTGCTAGAGGCACCTTAGCCTTTACAATACGAGCACCTGTACGGCTTGTCTCCATACCCTCAACCTGACCACGACGTTTGTTAAGGTCACCGATAACATCACCCATGTTCTCCTCTGGAGTAACAACCTCAATCTTCATGATTGGCTCAAGAAGAACAGGCTTAGCCTTGGCACACGCGTTCTTGAATGCTATCTGTGCGCAAATTTCAAATGAAATCTGGTCAGAGTCCACTGGGTGGTAAGAACCATCAACAACCACAACTTTAAGTTTGTCAACTGGATAGCCGGCAAGAACACCGTTGCGCATTGCTGTCTGGAAGCCCTTCTGGATAGCTGGGATGAACTCCTTAGGAATGTTACCGCCCTTAACCTCGTCAACAAACTGAAGATCACCTTCAAAGCCCTCATCTACAGGACCAACCTTAAGTATCATGTCAGCGAACTTACCACGACCACCTGACTGCTTCTTGTAAACCTCACGCAGTTCAACGGTCTTAGTGATAGACTCCTTATATGAAACTTGTGGACGACCTTGGTTACACTCAACCTTGAACTCACGACGCAGACGGTCAATAATAATCTCAAGGTGAAGCTCACCCATACCGCTGATGATTGTCTGGCCAGACTGCTCATCTGTTCTTACTGTGAAGGTTGGATCCTCCTCAGCAAGCTTTGCAAGACCGTTGCTAAGTTTGTCAAGGTCTTTCTGAGTCTTAGGCTCTACAGCGATACCGATAACTGGATCTGGGAAGTCAATTGACTCAAGTGTCATCTGGTTGTTCTCATCACAAAGTGTGTCACCTGTGCGGATATCCTTGAAACCTACACCTGCGCCTATATCACCAGCTGAGATGCACTCTACAGGGTTCTGCTTGTTTGAGTGCATTTGGAATATACGTGAGATACGCTCTTTCTTACCTGAGCGAGTGTTGAATACGTAAGAACCGGCGTCAACCTTACCTGAATATACACGGAAGAAGCAGAGACGGCCTACATATGGGTCTGTAGCAATCTTGAATGCAAGAGCGCAAAGAGGCTCGTCAGCAGAAGGCTTACGTGTAATCTTAACCTCCTCATCGCGAACGTCATGACCAACAATCTCCTCAGTGTCAAGTGGAGAAGGCAGGTATGCGCAAACTGCATCAAGCATTGTCTGGACACCCTTGTTCTTGAATGAAGAACCGCAAATCATTGGGTATATCTTCATTGCAAGGGTACCCTTACGGATAGCTCTCTTAATCTCCTCTTCTGTTATAGTAGAAGGATCATCAAAGTACTTCTCCATAAGCTCGTCATCAAACTCAGCTATGGTGTCAAGCATCTTTGTACGCCACTCCTCAGCCTCAGCCTGAAGCTCTGCAGGTATATCATCCACCTCATACTCAGCGCCCATGGTCTCATCGTGCCATAGAATAGCTTTCATCTTTACAAGGTCAACTACACCCTTGAAGTTCTCCTCAGCACCAATAGGTATCTGAATTGCACATGGATTTGCGCCAAGCACCTCCTTAACCTGACGTACAACGTCAAAGAAGTCAGCACCTGAGCGGTCCATCTTATTTACATAACCGATACGTGGCACATTGTACTTGTCAGCCTGACGCCATACGGTCTCAGACTGTGGCTCAACACCACCTACTGCGCAGAATGCTGCAACAGCACCATCAAGGATACGGAGTGAACGCTCAACCTCTACAGTGAAGTCAACGTGTCCCGGGGTGTCAATCAAGTTTATCTTGTACTTGTCATTGTTATAGTTCCAGAATGTGGTGGTGGCAGCTGAAGTAATTGTGATACCACGCTCCTGCTCCTGCTCCATCCAGTCCATTGTAGCGGCACCGTCATGAACCTCACCAATCTTGTGGGTCAGACCTGTATAGAACAGAATACGCTCTGAAGTAGTAGTCTTACCGGCATCGATGTGAGCCATGATACCGATATTTCTAGTATAAGTTAAATCTCCTTTAGCCATTTTCTTTCTTACTTAATTAAAATCTGAAATGTGCGAATGCACGGTTAGCCTCAGCCATGCGGTGCATATCCTCTTTACGCTTGAATGCGGCACCCTGCATGTTGAATGCGTCAACAATCTCAGCAGCCAGCTTGTCAGCCATTGTCTTGCCACCTCTCTTGCGAGAGAACAAGATCATATTTTTCATTGAAATAGACTCTTTTCTTTCTGGACGAATCTCAGTAGGAACCTGGAATGTGGCACCACCTATACGGCGTGACTTAACCTCAACTTGTGGAGTGATATTCTCGAGGGCTTTTTTCCAGATTTCAAGGGCGCTCTTGTCTTCATTAGGCATTTTTTTCTTAACGTTCTCAAGAGCCTCGTAGAAAATTGTAAATGCGGTAGATTTCTTACCGTCATACATTAGATGGTTAACAAATTTTGTAACCATAACCTCGCCGAAAATAGGATCTGGAAGTACGATCCTTTTTTTAGGTTTCGCTTTTCTCATCTTAGTAATAAATTTTCCGTTTTGTATTGGTTGTCATATTGTCTTCAAAAGGTTCCTCTGAACCAATTTACTCAACCCAATGATATCCAAATAAACAAAACAGTATTAAAAACTGCTGTTTGTTATTCTCTTACTTTTTAGCTGCTGCGGCTTTAGGACGCTTTGCTCCGTACTTTGAACGACGCTGTAGACGACCGTTCACACCTGCGGTATCAAGCGTACCACGTACAATGTGATAACGTACACCTGGAAGGTCCTTAACACGTCCTCCACGAATCATCACTATTGAGTGCTCCTGCAAGTTGTGGCCTTCTCCAGGTATGTAGGAGTTAACCTCCTTCTGGTTGGTCAAACGTACACGGGCTACTTTACGTAAAGCCGAATTAGGCTTCTTAGGAGTGGTTGTGTACACACGTACACAAACGCCACGGCGCTGTGGGCAGGCATCCAAAGCTGGAGCCTTGCTCTTGTCGGTCAACACCGCTCTTCCTTTTCTTACTAACTGTTGAATAGTAGGCATTGTTTGTTATTTATTGTAATTTATTGATATTTCTACCCTTACGCCCAAATATAGTTTTGGGGTTGCAAAGGTACGGAAAGTTTTCTAACTGCCAAAACTTTTTTTATTATTTTTTGACTACCAAATAATTTTTTGCACATACGGACCTTTTTTCATACATTTGCAAAATATATATGTAATATAGTAGGACTATGGCAAAGAGATTGAAATGGACAGACATTCTCATCAGGGTGGCCTTCTTTATAGTGGCCGCTGGTCTGCTGCTCCTTTTGTGCCCCAGGGGAGCCAGGTATCAGTATCAGTTTGAGCTTGGCAAGCCATGGCAGTATGACCTGCTCACAGCTGACTTTGACTTCCCTATATATAAGGATAAGGATGAGTTCCGCAAGGAGAGGGAGGCCGTACTTGACAGCAAGGTACTCTATTTCAACTATAACGCCAACACAGGCTCTCATGTCACCAGTGCCATTACATCTGAGATAAGAAAAATGGTCAAGGATGCGAGCAACGCCTCTGTGAGGACAAATGAGACCGTACACTTTGCAGAGAAACATGAGCAGTACATATCCTATCTGCAAAAGGAGCTTAAAGCCATATACAAGGCGGGGCTCATGACAGACGCGGAGATGGCGGCTGTGAAGGATAACGGTAGTGACCATATTGTGCTTCTTGATGACAACAACATGGGAAAATCCCTAAGCAAGGAGCACCTATACTCCATATCAAGAGCAAGAAGTGTCATCGAGGTCAATCTGCCGGAAGGGCTTCATAAATCATGGCTGGATGAAATACAAATTAGCAAATACCTTACCCCTAACCTTTCTTACAATGAGGAGATAACTGACAAGGTGCTTGCAGAGGAGTATAGAAAGGTTTCCGCCACACAAGGCATGGTGCAGCGCGGCGAGAGAATAATAGACAAGGGTGAGATTGTCACAGAGCAGAAACTTAAAATTCTTAACTCCCTCAAGCAGGAGACTCTCAACAGGAACATTTCATCACAGCAGCAGTATTACAGCTCACTCTTCGGACATCTGCTGCTAATTAGCCTCATTCTCGGATTCTTCTTTCTCTACACATTTGTGTTCAGGAAGGACTATTTCCAGAGCTTCCGCTATTTTGCCGTGACTCTAACACTGATTGTGGTCTACTTTATGGCCACATCAATGATAGTCCAGCATACAGACCCAGACCTGGTATATATGATACCATACGCGCTTATACCTATGATTATAAGCACGTTCTATGACACCCGCACCGCATTCTTCACTCACATTGTGGAGGTTCTTCTTACGCTGATAGTTGTGGCCGTGCCGCTTGAGTTTGTGCTACTGCAGATACCAGCCGGCATGATGACAATATTTTTGTCAAAAGACTTGGAGAACCGTTCTCAGCTTGTGAGAGGCGCCGTAACCATATTTGTCACATACTGCGTGGTTTACTTTGCCTACGGCCTTATGCTTGACGGCGATGTTCTGGTGGTGGACAACTGGATGTTCCTATGGTTCGGCATCAACGGCATGTTCCTCCTCTTTGCATACCCGTTCATATATCTTTTAGAAAAGATGTTCGGATTCACATCAAACGTGACGCTGCTGGAGCTTTCAAACACAAACAATGAGGTGCTCAGGAAACTCTCTGAGGAGGCCCCAGGCACATTCCAGCATGTGCTTCAGGTGTCAAATCTCTCTGCAGACATTGCGGCGGAGCTTGGAGCCAACGCCCTACTGGCACGTACAGGCGCCCTCTATCATGACATAGGCAAGATGAAAAACCCTGCATTCTTTACTGAGAACCAGCATAAAGGCATCAACCCGCACTCTCAGCTAAGACCTGAGCAGAGCGCACATGTTATTATAGACCACATTAAAAACGGTGTGGACATAGCGCGCCAGAACGCTCTGCCACAGTGCATCGTTGATATTATAAAGACACACCACGGCAAGAGCAAGACCCGCTACTTCTACAACACGTGGATAAACAACAACCCGGGTAAGCCTGTGGATGAGAGCCGTTTCACGTATGACGGTCCTAACCCTGCCACCCTGGAGCAAGGCATTGTGATGATATGTGACTCTATAGAGGCCGCATCGAGGAGCCTTCCTGAATACACTGATGAATCAATAAACAATCTGGTTGAGAACATCGTGGGTAGCATGGTAAGCAACCACTACTTGGACAACACCCCTATCAAGATGAACCAGATACAGGAGATTAAGGAGATACTGAAAGACAAACTTAAAAACATATACCATACAAGAATCGCATATCCTGAACTTAAAAACCCACAATAATGAAGAGACTACTTTACTCAATACTCTTTTTTACAATTTTGGCCTCATACGCCAGTGCGGAGACGGATCTTTCAGGCGGATACAAGGCTCCTCCAATCAACCTGCACAAATACAGCATAGGGCACACAAGGGGCGCTGAACTCCCCTCTAAATATGATTCAAGAGAGTACGGGCTCATAACACCGTCACGCAACCAGCAGATTAGCGGCCCGTGCTGGGCCTTTGCCACCTGTGACGCCATAGAGGCCTATTTTACAAAAGTTGGGCAATATGATGACTGGCTTGCACCGCAGGTATTCACAAACTGTCACTACGGACACCTATGGGCAAAGACCGACGGAGGTAACAGCCAGATAGCCGCAGCGATGCTGAGCCGCCTGCAAGGCCCTGTGGAGGAGGAAGGAGCACCTTACGTGGCATCGGAGACTGATTGCCCGGACTACTCTATTGACTACGTTCCAGGCTACTCCCCCGTAACATATTTCCTGCCAGAGTATGATATTGAGGCTATAAAGGAGTGCATCTATGAATATGGTGCGGTTTCCGCATCCATGTACTACAACAGTTCCTACTACAACCGTGAGACCAACACATACTGCTACACCGGTACACTGGCATCAAACCACGGCATATCGCTTATTGGCTGGGATGACGAGGAGCAGGTTTTCATAGCAAAATTCAACTACGGAGTTAATGCATTTGTGAACGGCTGCATGAAGATATCATACGATGATACAAACATAAAGACCTCCTGTAGCGCATTCCCAACATTCATACCAAAGAGTAGCATGGAGAAGGTTTACGGATTTGACAATACCGGAATGACTGGACACATACCATTTTCATCCGCCCAGGAGGCAGTATCCGCCTTCTGCTACTATGAGACTGGGAGTGAAGAGGAACTGCTGGAATACGTAGGCACCTACTCCTCTGTACCAGGGGAGACGCTGACATTCACAGTGCTTGCAGGAGAGACACTATACACAACAGAAATAACCTGCAAATACACTGGCTTTCATATTGCTAGATTTGAAGAGCCCATTCCAATAAGAGGCACCTTCATAGTGGCGGTTGACTACTCCAGCAAAAACATACCAACAGAAATGGCAATTAACGGATATAACGAGCCTGTACTAATACCTACAGGCAAGCAGTATATACAGATTGACAACAAAGAATACTGGACCTACCCAGTAGGCAGTGACGCTCCACGTTACAATAATCTCAACCTCTGCGTAAAGGCCTATACCAGTAAGTCCGCTCCTGTTAATACAACTGAAGAATACGCAGAGAAAACGCCTGTTGTAATTGATGGAAAAATCAACCCCGATGTGTGGAATGAGGCTGAATCCATAGACATTTACACACTTGACGGCAGGCTGGCGCAACATTTAACACAAAACAGCTTGGTTAATTCAAAAGGATTACTTATCTTTGTAGTAAGAAACCTTGACGGTTCAAGAAGCTCTTTAGAAATACTGAAATAAACAAAATGCCGTATCGCTCATTTGGGCAACTTAACAATCAATTTTTAAACAGGCAATCCAGTGAAGTCAATGGCGTGCCGCTATCCCTCGGGATTGGGCGGATTACAAAGACGAACCGGACCCTAAATCCTTTCTATATCGAGTTTGGATCATAAATAGCGATACGGTTTTTTTATGCCCGCACGTCAGCAAGAAACGGAACCCCGTGTGGAGTTCCGTGACCTTACCGTGATAATATAACAGAGGAAGGCTCCTCATTTGCGCCTTTACAGTAAAAAATACCGAATAATGCCCACTGCTTTTACAAGCGTTACAGTGTTTGAGAGGTTCTTATCTATTGAGTTTAATTCTTGTTTAGGAAGATTCTGAAGTAGTGGAGTTTATTGGCATCGCCGTGGGCGGTGACTACACACATAATGTACATACCGTCTTCGAGTGAAAGCTCCCAACGCCTTAACGATGCGTCAAGTTCACACACTTTTCTGCCACCCAAATCCAATATATACACCTCTAACACCCCTTCTGCGCCCACAAGGTTTATATTGCCACGGCTGGGGTTAGGGTAAACGTACACTCCAGTACCTGAATCTTCAAGCATTTCACTTGCGCCCGTAGTGCCCCAATAGGTGTCAAGCCACTCCATTCTCTCTCTCAGATAATCAAGGGCTTTTTGTTTGGTGGTCTCCACACCACGGTTCCCATACTGGCTCCAGCGGTTGCAATCACAAGCGGCAGCTGGTTTTATCTGTGAGATAAAGGCATCAGCCTTATCTTTCAGACGAGGGTAAAGTACTCCACGCACTTCAAGCCAGCGTTTGGTAGCCTGCTCCTGAAAAGCGGAAGTCTGAGCCAGGTCATCTATCCACACATCGCCCCAGAGCGGGCTGTCATAGATATGGTCTGACCAGCCGAGCGATGAGCCAAAATCCCAAACAGGGCCAAACACAAGTTTTGTGTCTGTGCCACGCTCCTTGTGCATATAACAACTGCCGTGGAAAGCCTCATGATTTCCCATCACTTCATTAACAAGGTAGAAATTAACAAGAGATTCTAAATCTATATACTTCTGCCAGTCTCCCTTGTCTTGTATGGCTTTGTTTGTATTATACAGGTAGTTCTCCATGTACTGATACTGCTCATCTGACATAACCTCAGGCGATTTTGACGTTACAAGCAGCCAGTCATCACCTTTCTCTTTCATCTGGAACTGAATGCTTTTGTCCTCCCAGTAGTTATCAATTTCAAGTAGCCATCCGCCCGTGATATTGTACGGGTCTGTCTCCTCCTCAGCCTGCTCTGTTATGTTCACACGGTCTTTGTCAATGCGAATCTGCTCCGTAAGGAAGTATATGCCCTTGTAGTCACCGTTTATGAAGAGTTCAAGCGGCTCCTGCGCCGGCGTGTATTCAAGCCCGAACAGACGGCTGCATTCAAAGCCCAGGGTATTGCGCAGGAAAGCGAACTTGTCATCTGCATGGGCAAGCAGTGTGAAATGCTTGCTCTTATTCATTCCAAGCAGTGAATTCTTGGCCTTTAACTTGAGGCGGTACGGTTTCTTGTCAAATCCTGTCCATGTATAGTTGCCACGCCCCTTAATCTGGGTCTCTATCATTGCCTCTGGGCTGCCCAAAGATTCATAAGCACTGGTATTCTCCGCATCGATGTAGAAACTGGCGCTTAAATATACATCTTTGGAGGTTATTTCAGCTCCGTTTTCTGTAAAGATGTACATCACAGGCAGTGTCCCTGATGCAGGCGTACAGTGCTCTGTGGTTTCTGTTTCTGCCGTTTGCACTGATATGCCCCTTGTACTGAGTTTAACGGTTACTTTTGAGGGCTTGGATATGGTGAATATTATATTATTGTCCTGATTTGTGGAGCACTCTATGCTGTTTGCCACATCAAGCGATGTGTAGCCCAGGCTGTTACCCCATGAGCCTGTGGTTATCTTGAATGAGTACGTCCCCTCCTGAAGATTTGCGGTATAGGTGTCTCCGTCCGCCATCTTGCATCCAGACGGGTTCCAGAACATTTCACAGCACCAGCCGTTCCCTGGGCGTCCGTCACCGGCAATGTAGAAATCTATTGCCTGCATTGAAAGGCATGACCATATAAGCAGTATAGTGATTAGTAGTTCTCTTCTCATAGTTATCTGATTTTAAGTTTAATTTCAAGTGTTGCACCACTGCAAAGGTAATGAATTTTCTCAAATGCGCCAAGCG